>NZ_ATUO01000171.1 GCF_000420245.1 Psychromonas hadalis ATCC BAA-638
AGCAACAAGATGTTCTAACACGTACATTTACTGAGTCTATGTAAAGTAGCCAGCTAAAATAAAAATGACATAAGGAAGCATAAGCTTCCTTTTTTGTACCTGAACATAAAATATGTTATTCATTTCCAACAAAAATTTGTATTTCTCGGCCTGTTTTTTTACGCATCTCCATCCGTTTTTAGCGGTATCATGCTCTCTAATATCGACTTTACTCTCTGATATCCATTCGGGAATACGCACTGATTGATCATGCTTATCGACGGTAACCATCACCACGATACAATGTGTGGTTAAACGCCTATTTAATGATTTTGAATCACAAGCCAACCTCTATTGCAATGTGCGTTGACGACTTCCTGTAGAGATCACTTTCGCACTTACCTCTACTAAACTACCCACATGAATTGGTGTAACAAAACAAATTCCACCCGCATAGGCGGTAACACAATAACGGCGACTCCAACCAGCAGAACACATTTCATGACCGCCCCACCATGCACCTTGCCATCAAAACTGACATCAACAGGCTCAGCTAAAAAATGTAAAACACTATCTCTTTGTGGTTTATTCACTATTTTATTTATCTCTATCATGCTTGAATACTTTGGTTTTTAGCTATCTCTAAAACCCTACTTATTTATTTTATCAATCGGTAGCTTTGCTTCTGAAAATTGACAGTATTAAAGAATAAAGTAGTTGAAAAAAAATCGTATACAGATGAAAATCACCAGTACTTCAACATAATACCAACAAGGACAATAATGATGAACGGAACCAACAGATCTAATATCAAAAAAGGTTTATTAGTATCGATCGTTTTAAAACAGGATCAACGTAGTGGCGTACTAACCGAGGGCATAGTAAAAGATATTTTGACCAACTCCCACAATCATCCTCACGGCATTAAAGTTCGTTTAGAAGATGGCTCTGTCGGTCGCGTTAAAGTTATTTCAGATTAATTTCATTGATATTGTACGATAGCATCGGTTTTTTATATACTCGTCATCATTCAAGATGACGGGTATATAACGTCAAGCAACGCATACCCGCTAATTGCTCAATCCATTTTTCCGCTTCGGGCCATTCCCCAAATCCAGCGTCGGTATGAAAATGTGAAGCTCCTTTCACCAAAATCAGTTCACTCCCCCAATCTTTACCCATTTTCTCACTGCGTAATACACTGCTGTGCTCATCGTTATCACTGTAAATGAGTTTAGTGGTAAACGGTAAAGTATGCTCAGGCAATGGGCGCTGGACATGAATGGGAGCAATGGCACTCTCACGGTCGATATCAGCAGGTGCAACTAATAATGCACCTTTTACTTTGTGACTATCACAAGCAAGTGCCCACTGGGCAATCGCTACTGCACCACAACTATGACCCACCAAAATGATATCGCCATCAATTTTTGACACCGTATTTTCAATGCCTTGTATCCACAACTCGCGATCAGGGCTTAACCAATCTTGTTGCTGTACACGTTTAACATTAGCCAGTTTTTCTTCTAATAACGTTTGCCAATGTGCAGGACCTGCATTGGTATAACCGGGTACATTTACGATAGTAATAGTCATAATAGAGATGAATCCTCTAAACAATTGATGAGGTTATACCATTCCGCTTAATATAATGATCAGGTTTTACGCAGGGTAAATGACTAAGGTCAAGGCGCATGATTGAGTAATAGCTGGCTATTGCGATTGAATGCAACGCAGATATTAGTCATTTAAACCAGTAAAAACGATCAGTTACTTAGGCGGATTGGTATTAAACACTTAACCACGATATCGACAGATAATTTACGCTTCGATAAGTGCCATGGTTGCCATTTTCATGATGCTTGTAAATGACTCTGCACCCGCAATAAACAAACCATTATGACAAAACATTGCATCATCAATACCCGTCATCTCTTGAAGTGCCTTACCATTTAATCCTGCCCAATTTTTGGGTAACGATTTTCTATCTTCAAATGAACCAAGCTCTGCAGGTACAGTTTGAATTCTCCATTGCCCTGTCTGAGCAGGATAAACCACAAACAACGCTTTTTTAGATGAACTATGTACGGTTCTTTTCCACGGCGTATATTTTTCTAAAACAATCACTCTCGGGTCGTCAGCGTCATCAATTGCTTTAGCCACAATAACTTTTGCGCTAATGCCCCCCGTCGCAGTAGCAATAAAGCGCGCTAAAATGCGTGATGCAAAATCAACAGCTTCATTGAAACAGGCATCAAAATCACCCTCTTCTTGCCAAGTTGGGTTAAACATTGAAATTGTGTGACTAAGGCTAATACCTGTTGCAACGCCTTTTACATAACCACAATCAATACCATCAATAACGGCGACTAAACCAGAATCAACAGAATTGGCAATCTCTTGGTTACCCTGACAGATAACTAAGCCATATTTTTTCCAAATCAAACCAAATGATGAATAGGGAGTACCGTCTTCTCGCTCACCTGCGCCACCACGTTGGTGATGATCAAAACGACCTGCATCAGCATCATATTCACCGCCAACATCAAGCACAATATCAGCCTGACTAATCACCTCCGCATCACGTGTGCGTATTAGGTTAAAAGAGGGAAAAATACATTTAAGTGTAGCGATACTGAAAACATCATCAGCATGGAAATTACCATCATGGGTTACTATCGTTTTATCATTCATCTTTTTTATCATTTTAGGTAGAGATAAGAGACTGCCACGCACTAAACATGACAGATTGGAAAATATTTAATCCGATTGCTATTAAGTGAGTAACAAGTGTGCCAGCTATACCAATCAGAATAAGTAGCGGATCAATCTTGCTGGTTAAAATAAATTATTTCATCGTTGCACGTTTCGCAAAGGGAACAACCATAAAAGAATTAAAGTCTTTATTTTAATTCTACCGAAAGAAGAATAACGTAGTTAATCTTCGAAAGGCGTCAACTTGCACCTTGAACTAATCTATTTTTCCTGCGTAATATTAGATCACAGACTTAATCCAATGGGCATGACTAAAATAGAAGCACTTAAAGCTATTGGTTAATCTTTTCTTAACCAAATATCAGCATTAATTTGTTCATGATCTTTGCGTTTTTTCTTACCGCTACCCTCAGGTTTTGCCATTGGTTTATCAACATTAAATGAGGCTTCATTATAGGCTTCTGCGACTTCAAAACCCGCGACTTGTTCACGCTCAAGACGAAGTTTGTTCTTCTTTTCGATCACTTTGAAGTGATGATAATCTTCATGATCAATCAGTGATAAGGCCAAACCAACCTCACCTGCACGACCACTTCGACCAATACGATGCATATAATCTGATGGACTTCTTGGCAAATCAAAATTGATCACTACAGGTAACTTTTCAATATCTAGACCACGAGCCGCAATATCGGTTGCAATTAACACTTGAATTTCACCCGCTTTAAATGCCTCAAGCACACGATTTCGCGCACCTTGACCTTTATCACCATGAAATACTTCTGCACTAATGCCACGTTTAGCCAACTTTTCAGCTAAATGATTACAGCTCTTTTTTGCATTCACAAAAATGAGCGTTTGTTGCCATTGATGCAGTTTAATTAAATGCGCCAAAAGGGCTGTTTTTTGCCCTTTATTCACGGTAAAAACACGCTGCACTAAGGTACTGGCATCACTACTTTGTAACTGTATTTCAACAGGATCGTTAAGTAGTTCTTGTGTTAACGCCTTTACTTGTTCAGGAAAGGTCGCTGAAAACAGAAGGATCTGTTTTTTCTTTGGTAATAATGCGAATAGCGCAGAGAGTTCTTCAGTAAAACCGAAACTTAACATGCGATCAGCTTCATCAAGTACTAAGGTAGTCACCCTATCGAGCTTGATCGCATTACTTGAAATCAGATCCAGTAATCGCCCCGGCGTTGCTACCAAAATATCAGTCCCACCACGTAGTGCCAGCATTTGTGTATTCGCTGAGACACCACCAAAAACGGCAACTGTTTTAATCGAGCCATTAAAATGCACTGCATAAGATTTAATACTATCAGCAACTTGCTTAGCAAGTTCACGCGTCGGCACTAAAATCAGTCCTGTTACATAGTTACCTTGACTGCTTTTGCTATTTGATGCTTTTGACAGTTGCTGTAATAGTGGTAATGCAAACGCAGCCGTTTTACCCGAGCCTGTATTTGCCCCAGCAATTAAGTCTCGCCCCGCTAATACACAGGGAATAACTTGCGCTTGAATAGGCGTTGGTTGCTGATATTTCAGCTCCGTTAATCGCGCTAACAGAGGTGAAATCAGACCAAGTTCAGTAAAGTTGCTTGATGTTGCATTAGGGGTTTTGACAGTACTCATTAATGTAAGGACTCAATGTTAAGATAATAGCCGACTATTTTAGCTTATTTATGCCCATTTAAGTGAGTTAAATTATTCACATCTCGAATAGACTGAATTTGATTTATGATCGCTATTCATATATATCTATTGTTTTTAAGTTACCCGTTTAGGTGAAAATATTGAGTGAAAATAATGAGTCACATTTAGTGCCCAATCGCGAGTGTGGACAATGTACTGCATGCTGCGTTGTGTTGCTTATTGATGATAAAAATTTTAAAAAACCCGCCGACCAACGTTGCGTAAATATAATGAAAACCGGTGGCTGTAAAATCTATAACAAAAGACCATCAGTCTGCCAAGAGTGGCACTGTGCATGGCGTTTCATGGCACAGCTAGATGAAAATTGGCGACCTGATCGCTCTGGGATACTCTTACGCTCAGACGAAAATGGCATTATTTTTCAACCAATACAAGACCCTAAAAAAGTGTTAACCAATGAGCGCACTATAGAGCTAATTGGTGGAGGGGTCGCGCAAGGTATTCCAATGTCTATGTCTATTCCGACGAAAAAGGGGTTTCGTAGTTATAGTGTCTCGCTCAACGAGCCTTTAGAGATTGCGGTACAATCTAGAAATCTTTTTACTATTCAAGAAAAAATGGTTGAATTGATTGAGTTTGCATCAGCACAAAATACATCTTCAATTGCTGATTGAGATTACAAAAAATAAAACGACTCTTTCGTTATAGGGCGGATCTGTATTTTATTCTTTTGGAAAAAAGACAAGATCTACTCCAATAAATATTACTTATTTAAATTTTTAAGCCACGGTTGCAACTCTTCAGCAACTGATTTTCCATGCTCTGATAAAAAGTCGATAAATGCAGCAGGTGTTCGATTAGCAATATTTTTTTCATTAAAATTCACCCGTTGCAAAGCCTCAATGGCTTGATCAAAAATACCCACTTGAAAACTAATATGCGCATCGCTACCGACACTTACTTTCCAACTGTGTTTATCAACAAACTCAATTAATGAGACACAAAAAGGTGCAGAGCCATTTCTAGAATGATTAAACGAGCTATTGTTTATTTCAATTAATACATTGTTATCTTTAGCGGCTCGTACGATCTCTTCTTGATAAAGTGGATAATTGGGATTACCCAGATGGCCCATAATTTGAATGACACCGCTTTCTATCGCCTGAATAGCGGCTTTAGTATTTTCTTTAATACCTGCGGGCGGAAACACTGGCTCATGAAAACTGGCAATGGCAAAATCTAAATAAGGTAAAAGTGAATCGGGTAAATCAACATTACGCTGTGTGGCATGCTCATAAGGTGCATTCATAATATTAGCTTCGATGCCTCTTAAAATAGCAATGTCATCGACGATTCGAGGAATAACCTGCATATTACCAAAGTGCCACATATGAGGGGAATCAGGCATACTTGGCGCATGATCTGTTAGTGAAAAAAGTTGTAACCCGTTTATTTTTGCAGAAGTAATATAGTCATGAACAGTGCTATAAGCATGGGTGCTAGCGACGGTATGAGAGTGTGTATCACAAAGAATTTTCATGGAGGCCTTATTTTTTAAATGGCAAAGAATCGAAGCATTTTCAATCTTTATTATTTATAACACACTTAAAAAAAACAGTAAGGATCAAAGCAAAATAAGTGTCTGATCTTACGTTTTTTTCTTTTTCGAAATCCAAAATAATTACCCATTTTTATCTTGGCTAACAAGCGATGCTCATTTTAACGAATCTGATTAACATTGGGTTGTATAAACACTAAGTCTGTAATACCAACATCGATGCCCGATTGGCTGAGAAGCGTGGTGACTTGGCCTCGGTGATGTGTCTGGTGATTAAAAACATGCATCAACAAATTAAACAGTGTTTTGTTCGCGGTGACACCTTTTTGGTTTTGGTAACTGATTGGCTGTAACAGCTCCTCGTCAGTTAATAAACTTGTTAACTCTAGTAACGCTTCATCTAATAATACGCGGCGATCTTTAAGATCGCTGAAGTTATTCGCGAGAAATGTGTCAAGTGATTCAGGTATTGCTAATGCCGAAATTGGCGCGTATGCCTGATATGTTTGTAACACAGGAGAAAATCGCTTTAACCAGAGGGTATCACCCACACAAATATGATTTAATGAAGCAAAAACGGAACCAAAAAATGCGCCTTTATCCTCATGTAACTTTTCTGGGGAAAGTGTTCCAGCTGCTTCGTATACTTTTTGATTCATCCACTGGTTATAGTCTGCCATTAAGTAGACATGATCTTTCAATTTCATAAAAATAGGCTCCTTGGAATAAAGTGAGGTTGTAAGATTATTTTAGTAATGTACACCATATTGAATTTCTAGTTTTTTTAAAGTAATAAATGCAAAAAACGTCATTTTAATTGTTAAACCGGTTTGCTTGATTACTCAATAGAAACGTAACGGGTAAATTGCATCTCCGCGGAGACACTACAAGCCACATGGATCTCTCCGATCTTCCATTTCTAGATTAAGCTTTCCGACCTCAAACGCCATTCTTTTGCATAAGCAAGCTTTACCTGCTCGGCAATAAGTACTTTAAATGCTTCAGTAGCAAATTGGTTTAGCACTTGACCATTAACAAAGAATGTTGCGTTTTTAATACTTTTGCGTCTTGTGCATCTTTTTGCATAATATCTGCAACAGCCTGACTTTTCATATCAACTTTAAGTTTGTTGATATCAATGCCAATATCTTGCAAGTAGGGATAGAGCAAGTTCACGTCTGCAGTATGGTTTGTTACCCAGTGGCTTTGAAAAAGAAAACAACACGTAAAGCTTCCCAAAACTTGCTCTGAAGCTTATACCAATCCGCCTAAGTAACTGATCGTTTTTACTGGTTTAAATGACTAATATCTGCGTTGCATTC
>NZ_ATUO01000172.1 GCF_000420245.1 Psychromonas hadalis ATCC BAA-638
AGAGATTAAAGAATCATTTCAACTTCTTTCTTCAAGCAATCAGACCAAACACCCACTTGTACTTGACCAATATGCTGTTTTTGTAGCAGTAACATGGCAAGGCGTGATTGACCGATACCACCACCAATGGTTTGTGGTAATTTTGAGTCAAGTAACATTTTATGCCAATCCATCTTTAAACGATCCATGTCACCGGTGATTTTAAGCTGTTTCTGTAGCACTTCTGGGCTAACTCGAATGCCCATTGATGAAATTTCAAACACATCTTTTAAAATTGGATTCCATACTAAAATATCACCATTTAGTCCTGCGTAGTGTTCACATGTTTGTGTTGACCAATCATCATAATCGGGCGCACGCACATCATGAATTTCGCCGTGTGATAATAGACCACCAATACCGATTAAGAAGACTGAACCAAACTCTTTTACCGCGGCGCGCTCACGTGCTTTTGCATCTAAATCGGGGTACTGTTCAACAAGATCTTGTGAATAGATAAAGGTGATCTCTTTTGCAAGAAAAGGAGTTAATCCATATAACGCATCAAGCTGATATTCTGTGCTTTTAATAGCAGCATAAAGGTCTGTCACGGTTGCTTTTAAAAAGTCTAATGAACGTTCAGTCGTTGCACAAATAACTTTTTCCCAATCCCATTGATCTACATAAACAGAATGAATTGGGCTTAATTTTTCTTCATCAGGACGTAGCGCTTTCATATGCGTGTAAATACCTTGACCTACTTCAAAATTATACTCAGCTAATGTTTTTCGTTTCCATTTAGCTAAAGAGTGCACGACTTCAAAGTCTTGATCCGATGCAGGCAATGATTTCACTTTTACCGCAACCGCTTTCTCGTGACCACTTAAGCTATCTTGAATACCATCACCCACTTTTGCCAAGATAGGCGCTTGCACTTCTATCAGCCCCAATTTTTCTTCAAGCTGTGTTGAAAAAAGTTGTTTTGCTTTACTAATTTGTTGCTGACTTAAGATGTATTGTGCGCTCATGCTATATCCCTGTTTATGATTTCGTTTAAGTTTGTGCAAGCATACTCAATGAAATCACAACTAATTACAATAACCCACAACAAAAATAGCTTTACACAGTAATAATCATCAATAAAATAAACATAAAATAGAGAAAACAATAAATAGGAGTGCGAACCATGAGTAAAAAGTATGAGATCGATAATCTCGATAAAAGCATCTTAGCGGCATTATCCCTGAATGCACGTATCGCTTACGCAGAATTAGCGAAAAAATTCTCGGTCAGTGCCGGTACAATCCATGTGCGCATCGAGAAAATGAAAATGGCGGGTATTATTGAGGGGACTAAAGTGGTGCTAAATGAGAAAGCGCTGGGTTACGATGTTTGCTGTTTTATCGGCATAAACCTGAAACATGCCAAAGATTACCCCGAGACCATTAAAAAATTAGAGGAACTTGAAGAGGTCGTGGAAGCCTATTACACCACAGGTAATTACAGTATTTTTATCAAACTGATGACACGCTCGATTGATCACCTACAGATGACACTGATTAATAAGGTGCAAGCGATTGAAGCGATTCAGTCCACCGAAACACTTATCTCACTGCAAAATCCCATTAAACGCGATGTAACACCTTAACCCTCGGATAACCACGAAGTCACGAAGAAAAAGAAAGGTAATTAAAAACCGACCTGTTTTATCTTTCTTCGTATTATCTGTGTAGCGCTAGTGGCTTCGTGGTGATGATTTTTTGAATGAAGTATCTGCGATGATAAAATTAAAAATGATTTAAACATCTACAGATCTAAAATTCCGTATTGAGTTTAACTGTGGCGTAGACACGGGTACGGTAAGCATTAAAAATGTGTCAATCACACAACTTAACTAATTACGCTTAGAGGCACGGTATGCTGATGGGCTTTGCCCCACCAGCACTTTAAAACGGCGACTAAAGTTCGCCAGATCTTTAAAGCCGACCTGCAATGCAACATCATTTATCGACCAATTTTGTAGTTCCAAACTTTGCTTCGCCCGTTCAATACGCAGTGCTTGCAAATGTTGCATTGGGCTTTTACCTAACCATTGGTTAGTCAGCCTATACAGATGCGCGGGAGAGCAAAAAATTAATGCGGCCATCTGCTCAACATTCCAATTTTTATGCAACTGCTGACTGAGTAAATAAGTAAAGTGCTGTAAACGCATCTGCACCGCAGAAACCTGTGTCTTTTTCTGCAAGCTTTGCTCAACAATATGTTGTAACTGATCCACCAGCATTTTTTCTAAAACCTGATCATCAAATTGACTGTATTGCGTATTAAGTAACAACGACTCTATGGTATGGCGTAATACACCTGCATAGGTAGTTGTTTGTAGCTCGACCCTACTTTTTTTAAGCGAAGGCCACTTTAACTTCGGATCTAACATTACCCACGCAATTGACCAATGATCACAGTTTAAATCAAATCCATTGACCTGCTCAGCAGGGACAATAATGAGAGAGCCGGCCTCTAATTCAAAGCTTTCCTCGGGGGTATGTAAAATACCCGCACCGTGCGTTGTGAATAACATCATATGAAAATCGGGGTTTTGGCGATACATGCTAAGTTTATCAACCGCATCACAATAACCAACCTGTATATAACCGAGTGTTGATAACGTTGGCTGATCACCTTTATCAAGCATCTGTTGTTTACACAGACTCGACACTTCGCACAATTCTGGCCACATTTCCATTCTACCACCTCAATATTAATTACCTTACAATTTATTACTTTTTAACCATGATAGTTTAAGACAAATCATTACAACAGCGCAACAAATTTTATCTGGAAAAAAGCATACACTGGAAATATAGGTAATCGGCACTAACGCTGTTTTACAAAACAAATAGAGTGAGAACGAGATGGAAAAATGGTTAGCATCAACAGGAAAGCCTTTCTGGTCTAAATTTTTTAATTTAGCACTGCCTGTATCACTGCAATCGATGATGTTTGCGGCACTGGGTATGTTTGATGTAATGATGGTGGCATCACTGGGCAACGCTGAGATTGCAGCGGTAGGTCTGGGTGGAAAAGTATTCTTTTTTAACTTACTGACGGTGTTTGGTATTTCAGGTGCGATTAATATTTTAGGGGCACAATATTATGGTGCAGGTGAGTCAGGCGGCATTCGTAAAATATTGATCCAATCAATTATTTGGGCACTGCTGATCAATCTGGCTTTTGCAATTTTTTACACGTTAAACCCCGATTTCTTTGTCACACTTTCAAGTCAAGATCCTGCGCTTATTGAATTGGGTGCAACTTATCTACAAATTACCGGCTGGACAATTTTGATCACGGCGATCATTGTCCCCTTAGAGGGCGCTCTGCGTGTTAACAATGATGTGATGGCTCCGACCGTGATCGGTATTTTAGCGATTATTATCAATGTATTTTTTAACCTGATCCTAATTTTTGGCGCGGGCCCAATCGAGCCGATGGGTGTTGCGGGGGCTGCTTGGGCAACGGTTATTGGTCGGTTGAGCCAGCTGATTATTATGATGTTATACATCAAATATAAGCGCCCAAACTTGATCCCTACTTTTGCAGAAATCAAAGAGGCGGTCGCTAAAAGCCAAATGTTCAAGTTCATGAAATTTGTCTTCCCTATTCTGATTCAACATGCAGGTTGGGCATTAGGTATTTTAGTTTATAGTTTAATTATTGCGGCAATGGGCACAGAAGCACTGGCGATCCACTCTTTAATTGCACCGATTGAGGGTATGTTCCTCTCCGCTTTCTTTGGTTTAAGCAGCGCTTGCGGGATAATGATCGGTCATGAATTAGGTGCAAATAAATTTGAACGTGCTTGGTATCAATCGTGGACAGCCGTTTATACGGGTGTGTTTTTAGCACTCTCAACAACGGGATTGTTGGCCTTGAATCAGCATCATCTATTAAATTTTTTACAGCAACATGAATTTGAAAATAGTCAGATGATCGTTAATGTTTCACTGGTACTGGCGCTTGGCCTAGCACTGAAAGTACATAATATGATGGGGATTAATGGTGTTTTAAAAAGTGGTGGCGATATTAAATACAGTGCGTTTATCGATCTATTTGGTTTGTGGTGTATTGGTATTCCCGCCGCGGTATTAGGTGCTTTAGTATGGCAATGGCCATTGCACTGGGTGCTGTTAATCATGCTTAGCGAGGAGATAGTAAAAGCAGTTCTCACTATCGAACGTATGTTTAAAAAGCGTTGGTTAACTAACTTGGTTAAAACTTAACCTAACTAACGGTTTAATTTACAAAAAAACAGGAAGTATGTATGAGTAAAAAAGTGAAAGATTTTTCAGTGCAACTATTGATTGATAAAGCACTAATCAATCACCAGTTAACGTGTAAAGAAAAGCTTTACGATTTTAATTTTTCTCGACCGAGTGAAGGGGATAAACGAAAAACCATTCTCAAATCATTATTTGGAAAATATCGGAATGCCCATATTGAACCCCCTTTTTATTGTGATATGGGCAGTAACATTTTCTTAGGTGAAGGTGGTTTTATCAATTACGGTGTCACCATTTTAGATATTGCACCGGTCACCATTGGACAGTATGTTTTAATTGCTCCTAATGTAGTGATTGGCACGGTTGCTCATCCCGTTGATCTTTCTGAACGTGTAAAACCTTACGCATGCGCAGAGCCAATCACACTCGGTAATAACGTTTGGCTTGGTGCAGGTTGCATTGTACTCGGTGGCGTCACCATTGGGGATCGTAGTGTCATTGGCGCAGGCAGTATTGTGACCAAAGATATTCCGAGTGATGTAATTGCAGTTGGTAACCCATGCCGTGTAATAAAAAAAATAGAACACGGTGAAATGCCATCAAAAGAGCAAATTTCAAAGTGGTGGAGTACTGAAGTGAGTTAACTAATGATGCTGATAGCGCTTTAATTAGCTCTCAATAAGGTGCTGGGCTAAGCTAAATTCAGCTATTTTATTATTTAATAATATACAACTAAGCCAGCTATCAAGTTGAGCAGAAAAATCAGTTCGCCCTTACCCCCAGAAGACACTAAATGAGTATCATCACAAAAATAATGAATTCATCAAACGGATCCTCAAATGCGTTTTAATGCGACGAAATAGAAACGTTATCCTGACCTGAGGTTACTCAACAAGTGCAACCATAAAGCAAGGGACGAATTTAACGGCTACTTTGTTTCTTTCTATCAATCTTATGCTCTGTTTTCATCGCGTTACCTAACTCACATTATTAGTTCAATTGTGTTGGTTTTCTGTTAAAATCTTGCTCCGAATTCGTAGGAGAATAATTTATGACAGACAATAGCCAAATTAAAGTGATCGTCGGTATATCCGGTGGTGTTGACTCATCCGTTTCTGCGTATCTATTGCAGCAACAGGGGTATCAAGTTGAAGGGCTATTCATGAAGAACTGGGAAGAGGATGATACCGATGAGTATTGTGCTGCTGCCCAAGATCTTATCGATGCAAAATCAGTCTGTGATAAATTAGGCATAAAACTACACACCATTAATTTCTCAGCGGAATATTGGGATAATGTTTTTGAACATTTCTTAGCAGAATACAAAGCGGGTCGCACTCCTAACCCTGATATCATGTGTAATAAAGAGATTAAATTCAAAGCATTTTTAGAATTTGCAGCCGAAGATTTAGGCGCCGATTTTATTGCCACGGGTCATTATGTACGTCGTCGTGATGTCGATGGTCAAGTGCAACTGCTCCGTGGTGTAGATGCCAATAAAGATCAAAGTTATTTTCTTTATGCCGTAGGAGGAAAACAGATTGCACAAACACTGTTCCCTGTTGGCGAATTAGAAAAACCAGAGGTACGCCGTATCGCTGAACAGCAAGGCCTAATCACTGCTAATAAAAAAGACAGTACCGGCATCTGTTTCATCGGCGAACGTAAATTTACCGACTTTTTGCAAGAATACCTGCCAGCACAACCTGGTGATATTGTCACCCCAAGTGGCGAAGTGATTGGACAGCATCAAGGGTTGATGTATCACACGCTAGGGCAGCGTAAAGGGTTAGGCATTGGTGGATTACAAAATTCCAATGAAAATCCGTGGTACGTGGTTGGCAAAGAGATGGACAAAAACCAACTTTTAGTCGCACAAGGCGCTGATCACCCCGCTCTTTTCTCTTATGGCTTAATTGCAAAACAGTGTGATTGGGTTGATAGAATACCTAGAAAAGAGAGCTTTAAATGCACAGTAAAAACACGTTACCGCCAGACGGATATCCCGTGTACGGTTAATCCAATTGATGACGATACCCTTGAAGTGATCTTTGATGAGCCACAATCAGCGGTAACACCGGGTCAATCTGCAGTATTTTATGTTGATGAAGTGTGCCTTGGTGGCGCAATTATCGAGCAACATCTACAAGAGAAAAACTAATTATGTCTTATCATGATCTCCCCTCTCGTGTTATCGCCTTTGCAGCCATGACACAAGCCGCTTACCTTGTTGATAAAATAGCAACAACGGGGTTATGCCCAAACATAGAAGCATTTGAAGCGTCATTAAAATCGATTATGGCGGTAGACAGTGATAGCCCAATTGATACTTTTGGTGGCTACGCGTCCTTAGAAGTGGGGTTTAAAAGCATGATTGAACAGCTTGATAACCCAGGCGGACAACGTAATCTGCAAATCACTAAATATGCGGTTGGCATGATAGCACTTGAGAAAAAACTCACCAGCAATGACTCGGCCATGAATCTATTAGGTGAGCGTATTAACCAAGTGACACGTCAGCTTAACCATTTTGATATCAGTGATGATAGCGTATTAGCCAATTTAGATGATATTTACAAAGATATTATCAGTAACCTTGGCCCTAAAATTCAAGTCAATGGCAAACCCTCATGCTTGCAACAGGTGATCACGCAACATAAAATCCGCGCACTGTTATTATCCGGTGTACGCGCAGCCGTGTTATGGCGACAACTAGGCGGTAAACGTCGCCAATTGTTGTTCTCTCGCAAAGCGATGATCCATCAAGCAAAACAAAATTTACAGCGCGTGTAAAACAACATGGAAGTGGGACTTTAGTCCTGCCTTGTTAGCCAAAGGCGAAGCTGAAGCATCACCTCCAAATAAAAGTATCACACAACTTGGACGTAGGACTTTA
>NZ_ATUO01000173.1 GCF_000420245.1 Psychromonas hadalis ATCC BAA-638
CCTTCTCACGAGGAGAGTGGACTTTTTTGAAATCGTCTATCAATGCTCACACAGATTGTTTGATTAAATTGTTAAAGAGCGTGCCTTTCGGCGAGGTGCGTATAATACGCTAACCTTGAACCTTGTCAACATGTTATTTTAAATTACTTTAAAAGTTTTTGTTGGCTCAAACTCACTGAGTTTGTTGGTTCGGACTCGGTTAGTAACTTGCGTTAGTTGCCTTGTCTGTGGGGTCGCATTATAGGGATCTAAATCACGTTGGCAACACTTTATTAGTAATTATTTCAATTAAATGACTAAGTGCTTGGTTACTGAACAAATCAACTATTTATTAAGCAAAAAAGGAGCTAAAGCTCCTTTTCTATGGGGATAATCTAAAATCTACTTTTCATAAAGACAAAGGTAGGCAGTTTGTACCACTACCTTTACATCAAAGCTTGAATTGGCTTCAACTTCAAATGTTTCACCCGCCTTGAATGTATTCCAATCTGTTGAACCAGCTAACTTAATGGTTAAGCTACCACTAACAACTGTCATGTACTCTTTTACACCCGCTGCAAATGTGTAATCACCCACTTCCATAACACCCACTGTTGCGGGTAATGTTTCACTTTGGAATGCGATTGATTTTACACTGCCATCAAAATACTCATTAGTTTCAAAGCTCATTTTTATTTCCTATATATAGTATGATTTATTTATGCTGATTATGCCCAAGCTCAGTTTACAACTCAAGCATCAAATTCGGCCTGAAATTCCTCTATCTGCTCTTGTGCTTCCATCCACAATATTTCAACCTCTTCTAGCTGTTCTTTGAGCTCGCCCTGCTCTCTTAACAGATCCGTTAATTGCTTTTTATTTTCTTGTTCATAAAGAGTGGTGTCACTTAAGTTATTCTCTATTTCGGCTAATCGAACTGAACAACTGTCCATCTGCTTTTCAGTGCTCGTTAATTGTTTCCTGTAAGGGGTTAACTTTTTACGAAACTCTGCTTCTAATCTTTTTTGATCTTTGCGATTTACACTGGTAGGCACTGATTTGTCTATTTTTTGTTCTGCCTGTTTTTCAATACGTTGTTGGTCAGATAACCATTGGTGATAATCATCAAGATCCCCGTCAAAGGGCTCAACTTTTTTGTTATGCACTAAATACAGTTCATCTGTTGTGGTGCGCAATAGATGTCTATCATGCGAGACAATCACCATTGCACCTTCAAATGCTTGCAATGCAACCGTCAAAGCATGGCGCATATCTAAATCGAGATGGTTAGTAGGTTCATCGAGCAATAACAAGTTAGGTTTTTGCCAGACTAATAATGCCAACACTAAACGCGCCTTTTCTCCACCAGAAAATGGCGCAACAAGATCAAATGCTTTATCCCCTTGAAAACCAAAGCTTCCTAAGAAACTACGTAGCGGTAACTCTTTTTCATCAGGCGCTAACCGCGCTAAATGCTGCATAGGTGTTTCGTCTAAACGCAAAAATTCTAATTGATGCTGTGCAAAGTAGCCAATTTTTGCATTGGTATTTATCTCTATTTTTCCTGACGTAGGCTGAAGCTGGTCTGAAAGTAATTTAATTAACGTTGATTTACCTGCACCATTTCGGCCAAGTAGACCGATCCGACTACCGGGGAAAAGGTTTAACTTTATCTCATCTAAAATTAACAGATCATCATAACCTACACTCACCTTTTCGAGTGTTAGTAAGGGCATTGGCAGTGCATCTGGCTCGCGGAATGAGAAACTGAATTGGCTATCAACATGTGCAGGCAATAAATTTTCCATTTTTTCCAGTGCTTTGATACGACTTTGCGCCTGTTTTGCTTTATTGGCTTTATAACGGAAACGGTCAATGTAACTCTGCATGTGTGCCATTTGTGTTTGTTGCTTTTCATAAGACGACTGCTGCTGTGCCAGTTTCTCTGCACGTTGACGCTCAAAACTACTGTAGTTTCCTGTATATTCATGTAGTTGGTTTTGTTCGATATGAATGATCTTATCCACAATACTGTCGATAAAGTCTCTATCATGGGAGATAAGTATTAATGTACCTTGATATTGGCGTAACCATTTTTCAAGCCAAATAACGGCATCTAAATCAAGATGATTAGTTGGTTCATCCAGTAATAGCAAATCAGAAGGACAAAGCAATGCTTGTGCTAAGTTCAAACGCATTCGCCAACCACCAGAAAAATCACTCACTGAGCGACCTTGCGATTTTTCACTAAAACCAAGACCCGCTAATAATTCAGCAGCGCGAGATTCTATGGTATACCCCCCTGCATTATCGAGTAAAATATGCATTTCAGCAATTTTGGTGCCGTCATCATCCGCTTCTGCTTCCGTTAATTTCCCTTGTAACATGCGAAAATCACGATCGCCATCAATCACATATTGCAGCGCATTTTTATCCAGAGCAGGCATTTCCTGTTCAACACTTGCCAGTTTCCAATGGTGGGGAATGGTTAACTCTCCCGCATCCACATGCGTTTCCTGTTTTAATAGGGTAAAGAAGCTTGATTTACCACAACCATTTGCGCCAACTAGTCCTACTTTCTGGCGAGGATTGATTGTTGCACTGGCATTTTTTAATAGCGCTTTGCCACCACGGATAAATTCTATATTTGCTGCAACAATCATAAATAATTATTCTCTGTCAATTTGTATTAAAAAATAAAGGGATAATAACGCAAAACTACACCATAACCACTGAAAATAGCGCACTATTTAGCTACCCTTTGCAGATGCTTACTTATATAGATGATAAAAATGACTTTATCCAAAAATAAAAAACGCTTTATTGCAGGGGCTGCATGCCCAAAATGTAAGGAACTTGACACGGTTGCACTGACATTAGAAAATGCAGTGGAAACATTAATCTGTGTGTCTTGCGGTTTTACACAAACACAAACGCCTAAACAAGCAACAGTAGCCACACGCCAATTTGAACAGATAATTGGGGTCTTTGATCCTGCTGAAAATAGTGAGAAATAGAATGAAAATTAAAAATGATTTAGTGGTATCAATCCACTTTGGTGTTGCTGAAGTTGACGGTAACGCACTTGATAGCACTGAAAATGGCGCACCACTTGATTTTATTCAAGGTGCAGGTTATTTAGTGCCTGGCCTTGAAGCTGAATTAGCAGGCAAAGAGGTCGGTGATAAGTTTGATGTAAAATTGGAAGCAAAAGATGCTTACGGCGAATTTCAAGACGAATTAGTACAACAGGTTCCACGTGATATTTTTGAAGGTGTTGACACGATTGAAGTAGGCATGTCTTTTCAAGCTGAGACAGAGCAAGGTCCACGTACCGTTGAAGTAACAGAAGTTACTGAAAAAATGATCAGCATTGATGCAAACCATGCATTAGCGGGTATGGCACTACAATTTATTGGCGAAGTTGTGGCTATTCGTGAGGCTACAACTGAAGAACTTGAGCATGGGCATATCCATCAAGCAGGCGGATGTTGTGATAGTGATGATCAACAAGAGTCTGATAGTGGTTGTTGTGGTGGTGATACCAGCAAACATTCAGAAGGCGAAAGCTGTTGTGGTGGTCATGGCCATGAAGAGGCAGAAGTAAAAGAAGTTAAAAAAGAGGAATCTCCTGCTGGTTGCTGTGGAAGTTGCCATTAATCATTCAATTTAGATTTAATAAATTAAGGGCTCTCATCGAGCCCTTTTTTAAAATATTTTATATCGCATAATTGATCGCAGGATCAGGTATTGGACTCACTGCACGTTTATATTTCTCTTGAATAACCGAAATCGCTAACTTAAGGTCTTTCATTATAACTAACGCTTTACTTTTATTTTTTTCTTCTTTTGTCGCTCTTTTTACAAAGAAATTTAATCTGCGTTGCTCTGCAGTGGACTGCTGTTGCCGCTCTTGCGTTTCTCGCTTTGCTTCATTTTCATCTTGAATAATGTCACGTGCTTGTTTGGAGAATGGTGTTCTTTTTTCATCTTCACGTAATTTTGTATAAGATGCGATCATCTCTGTTTTAGGGATAACAGGTTTAATTAAATTGTCATGTCGTAGCGCTTCCGTAGGAGGATGAAATGGAACGGCAATGGCGGCAGGTAACGCAGTGTTAATATTAACCATATGATCACACGGTTGTATCTATTAAAGTGCCAGCCATCTCATTAGCTGTACTGATCACTTTTGCTGAGGCTTTCGCTTGCAGTTCAGTAATTTTCATATTAATCAGCTCTGTCGTTATTGAGATGGGTGCTCGCTCAGCTGATGAAGAAAGACTCTCCGATGGCAGCTGTTCGCCCGTCAACTTTGTTTCTGCTTTACCCGCTTGGGCTATCCGAGAACTTGCGTTGCTCAGCTGTGCAGATGCATCTTGAAAACCAGCTAGACCAGAATTAAACGCAGAGCGAACATCCATAAATCACCTTTAGCAAAATTAATAACCATTAAAAGTATGGCATCATCCTAGCATAAATAAAGTAATTGGTTGAATTTTAATCAACGGAGAATTCAATCACTCGTTGGCAAAATAGTTCAGTTTCGCTGATGAAAGGCGCATGTGATGAGTTTTCAAATAGTTGTGATTGTGAAGATGGCAAAAGAGTTAACATCTCTTCTCTTGTTTGTAATGGGACTAAGCTATCAAATTGACCAAACAGTGATAAACAAGGCAGTGATAAAGTAGAGAATAACTGACGAAGATCCGAGTTTGCTAATAATTGTAGCCCTGAAATTAAAGCATCATGATCAGCGATTGCTGTTCCCGACAGTAGTTTTTTAAAAATAACAGTGTCTTTGCGCGCACTTGGGCAACCCATCGCTTGTAATGCAATAAATCGTGTTAAGGTTTTTTTCGCGTTTGTATTTAATCCCTGTAGGAAATTTTCAAACACAACAGGTTCAACACCAGACCATGAATCCACGCTAACAAATTTTACTGAGCTGGCAACTTGAATTAACTTATTAACCCTTTGTGTATAATGGATTGCAGTATAAGTTGCCACTAATCCACCTAATGACCAGCCACACCAAATTGCGGAGTCCGGCACAACTTGTTGAATCGCTTCACTGATTGTTTGTAATGAATAATTCGCTAGTGGTGCACTTTCTCCAAAACCAGGAAGATCCACAATAAACAGGTGAAAATGCCTACTCAATTGCTCAATGACGGGTTGCCAAACAGCAGAGTTCACGCCCCAACCATGTAATAAAACTAACGCCTCTCCCTGTCCTAGCTCTTTACAATATACCGTTTGTTCTATACTCACGACTTAAAACTCCTTAAAGGCGAACCAATTATTTTTCATTTTATCACTCAACGATGCAAACAACTTATTGAGCTTTTATTACCTGCACAGTGTTTAGTCTGTGCACTGAGAAGCAATAATAAACTGATCTGTCTTCATTGTGAAAAAAAGATCCTTAGTGATCGACATTACTGTCGACACTGCGCTTTACCATTGAATAAATGTGCAGATTATTGTGGCGACTGCTTGCAAAAGGATTACCTATTTACTCAACTACATGCACTAGGTGATTATCAAAAACCACTTTCAACATTGATCAAGCAACTAAAATATCAACAGCAATTAATTGCTGGCGAATTACTTGCTGAATTATTAATAAAATCTCTATTACAACGTTATTCACAACAGCAACTATCTGAGTTTGATTACCTGCTCGCCGTCCCCCTACACCGCAAAAAGTTACAACAACGTGGATTTAATCAGGCAAGCATAATTTGTGATCAGTTACACAAAACATTCAACATTCCCCTATTAGGCGAGCAGATAAAACGCCAAAAAGAGACCGTTGCTCAAGAGGGATTATCGATACATAAACGTCAAAAAAATTTAGCCGAGGCTTTTAGCTACCATAATAATCCACCAATAAACTTAGCAGGAAAGAATATTATCATTATTGATGATGTGGTCACCACAGGCGCAACAATCAATAGTTTATGTAAAACATTAAAAGCACAACAGGTTAATTCTATTACTGTTTTTTGCATTAGCCGTACTGGCATTGATAAATAGCAGCTCACTCACATTGAGTTTTCAATTTTTTCCTTTCCTCTTGTTATAATTACTCGTTATAATACCCGACTAAATAACTCAAGAATAACCAAAGGTAGCGCAATGATTGATATCACCCCAAGTGCAGAAGTACACTTTAAAAAATTATTAGAGCCACAAAAAGAAGGGACATGTATTCGCATATTTGTTATCAACCCTGGCACACCTAAAGCAGAATGTGGTGTCTCTTATTGCCCGCCTGAAGCGGTTGAAAGCAGTGATACTCGTTATAACTACAATGGTTTTGATGCCTTAGTTGATGATGTTAGTTTGCCATTTTTAGAAGAAGCATTTATCGATCTTGTTGAAGAAGATACTGGCACGCAATTAACGCTCAAAGCACCGAATGCTAAAATGCGTAAGGTAAAAAATGACGCACCACTGCTTGAACGTGTTGAATATGTGATTCAAGTACAGATCAATCCACAGCTTGCCAGTCACGGTGGATTTATCAAACTAATTGAATTAACCGATGATAATGTCGCTGTAATTGAATTTGGTGGTGGCTGTAATGGTTGTTCACAAGTTGATTTAACATTAAAAGATGGTATTGAAAAAGAGTTACTTGAGGAATTTTCAGGCGAACTCAATGCAGTACGTGATATCACCGAGCATCAAAGTGGAGACCACTCGTTCTACAAATAATGCGTTGATATTCCCCTATAAAGAGAGCTTTAACCTCTCTTTTTGCTTTTTAGGCGACTTATATTCAAATAATAAAAACTTAACAGCAGTAACAAAGCAATCGCAAATAGTGCATGGCTAGTTAACGATACAAATAGAAACAGGCAGGTGATGCTCGCTAAGAAAGCCAATTTTTTATGCCACCCCGTTAATAACTTCAGGCCTGCAAGAGATGCGGCTACATAGATCAAAAGAGACAGAGAAACGATTTACCTTTGCAAACAAGGGTGATATTTGTTGCTGTTCTGCCATGCTTGAAAGTAGCCGAGAAAAAACAACAAAATAGAGGCGAATACCAATCCGCATAAGTATCTGATCTATCTTGTTGGTTAAAATAATAAATAGCGACGTTGCATTCAATCGCAATAGCTAGCTATTACTCAATCA
>NZ_ATUO01000174.1 GCF_000420245.1 Psychromonas hadalis ATCC BAA-638
CGCCATAAACTAACGCCGAAGAATAGTTTACTCATTTTAAAATCTCTTTATTTCGTTGCGCTAAAAAGAGCGCGACTATGTAATGGTTTGCCACCCAAAAGATGTGCTAATGCTTGTCGGCAAAATCGTTTTGCCGCCGATAAAATTTGTGCATCGGAAAAGTCGCGATAGGCTAACGCCTGTATTTGCTCTCCCGTGTAAACATGCTGCTTGTTATGGATAGCTTGTTTGGCAAAAAAACCCGCTTGCTGTTGGTATTGGTAATCAAAACCGCACTCAAGTTGTTCACCACTATAGATATCTTGCTCGAAGTTAACACCATAACCTAATGTTTCCAATAGTGTTAATTCAAAATTACGCAGGGCAATTTGAGGGGTTTCATCTCCTGCAATAGCGATTAACGTATCTTGATAGCTACTAAATAGCCCATCACAGGCCGTTTCAGCTTGTAATAGTCGATATAACAGCTCATTAATATACATCGCCATATACAAACGCTCCCCCACCAACGGCACAACCTGTGTCTGTGCTTCGAGGGATTTAACGGTTTTTAAGTTGCCACGCCCAAAATAGGTCGCGTGTAACAGGGTAAAAGGTTGTGGCGACCCACGGCGCATACGTGTGCCACTGCGCCCTCCTTTAAAAACAAGGCTGACTTTACCGACATCCTGACAGAACAGATCCAGCAATTGACTGGTCTCCCCATAAGGTCTACGGTGTAAAATAAAGGCGTTGTGACACTCGATTGACATGGTTAGCTTGTCTCTTACAGAGGTTGAATTGTGACACTAAAGTTTAATTTTTCACCCTGCACATAGGTAATAACTGATTAGCGCAAAGAGATTTAGTACTAAATCAAGGCGGAGAGACGCAGTTTGCAGCTGCAAAGGAGTATCTCCAACGCCGAGTTAGTGCTAAAGATCGACGCGATCATCTGTTATTTTCCGTAGTCGTCGCCATAACCCAGACTATGTAATGCGCGCATATCATCAGCCCAGCCAGATTTTACTTTCACCCAGACTTCTAAAAACACTTTAGCATCAAACAGCTCTTCCATATCGATGCGCGATTGGGTACTGATCGATTTTATTTTGTCACCCTTGTTACCAATCACCATGCGTTTTTGACCCTCACGCTCAACTAAAATAAGCGCATTGATATGCAACATGCCATTGGCTTGTTGTTTAAACTGCTCAATTTCAACGGTCACAGAGTAAGGTAGTTCATCACCTAAAAAGCGCATTAGCTTTTCACGTACAATTTCTGATGCCATAAAACGTGATGAACGGTCGGTAATATAATCTTCAGGGAAATAAAATTCAGATTCAGGTAACGCTTCTTGCGCCCACTGACG
The DNA here is from genome assembly GCF_000420245.1 of Psychromonas hadalis ATCC BAA-638. GTDB lineage: Bacteria > Pseudomonadota > Gammaproteobacteria > Enterobacterales > Psychromonadaceae > Psychromonas > Psychromonas hadalis. Next base: position 1,355 of record NZ_ATUO01000174.1, read on the forward strand.
AATCTTTTCAATATTATCGCCTTTTTTAGCTGACATTGGCAAAATATGTTTGAAGTGATAACGCTCACCTAGCGCTTTCAAATGTGGCAGTAATAACTCTTTATCTTCCACATTATCAATTTTATTGATCGCGAGAACAACAGGACATTTCAAGTATTTAAATTTACCTAATACCATCTCATCATCTTCGTTCCAATGCGTGCCTTCCACGACAAAAATCACCATTTCAACATCATTAATTGAACTTGAAGCAGCACGGTTCATTAAACGATTAATGGCGCGTCTCTCTTCAATATGAAGTCCCGGCGTATCAACAAAAATAGTTTGATAATCACCGTCGGTATCGATACCTAAAATACGGTGACGAGTAGTTTGTGCTTTACGTGATGTAATACTTACTTTCTGACCCAGTAACGCATTAATCAGGGTTGATTTACCTACGTTCGGACGACCAACAATGGCGACTAACCCACATTTTTTTGTCATAATTTTTCTCCTAAAAGAGCCACTAGCATCTTTTCTGCTGCAATTTGTTCTGCTTTACGGCGACTTGTGCCTTTGCCTTGTACCGACTCGATACCATCAATCATACAGCCCATGGTAAATTGTTGATTATGTGCTTCACCTTTTATCTCTAAAACTTCGTAGAGTGGTAAGGGTTGTTTACGTGATTGCAGATGCTCTTGCAGACGTGTTTTAGGGTCTTTCTGGCTAATGCCCGGTTGAATGGTTTTTAAGCGGCTATCAAACCAACTCAATATCAGCGCACTCACGGTATCGACATCTGAATCTAAAAATACTGCGCCAATAATAGCCTCTACGCCGTCGGCAATAATTGAATCTCGGCGAAAGCCTCCACTTTTCAGCTCGCCTGGCCCTAAAATCAAACAATCACTGAGGTTAAACTCTCGGCCAATCTCAGCTAACATTTTTCCACAAACCAGTGTGGCACGTAATCGGCTAAGATCACCTTCGGTTACTTTTGGAAAACGCAGGTAAAGATCTGTTGAGATAGCAAAACTTAAAATTGAATCACCTAAAAACTCTAAACGCTCATTGTGCAACCCAGTTGCACTACGGTGTGTCATCGCTTGTTTAAACAGCGCAAAGTCGTTAAATTGGTAACCAATGCGAGTTTCTAAACGCTTTAATTCTGCTTCTATCATTTTATTTTTATTCATTTTATCGCACCAATTCGATCGAAACGAACCGCACTTGGCACCCATGTAGGTAATAGGCCGTCTGCATCACGATAAAATTCAAAACTTATCCAAGTCGCCACCGCTTTGCCCACTAAGTTTTGCTCTGGCACAAAACCCCAATAACGGCTATCTTTGCTGTTATCACGGTTATCACCCATTACAAAGTAGTTACCCTCGGGTACAACCCACTCGTAAGCATAGGTTTTTACATCTTTTTGCTGGTAATAATAGCCAACTGCATCACGTCTATTGGGGTTCATAATCACTTTATGAGCCACTTCGCCTAGAATCTCAGTATAAACATCCATAATAGCTGCTTCATCTTTAAACTTCTGCTCTCCTAACGATTGCATGTCTAATGCTTTGTAGTTACCACAATCATCCGCGTCACAGGCGGCTACGATGTAGAGTTGTTTCTCTTTATAAACGATACGATCGCCCGGCAAACCAACAATCCGTTTGATAAAATCAACACGTTGATCTTCTGGGTATTTAAATACCGCCACATCACCACGTTTGGGTAAACCAACTGGAATTAAAGTATTCTGCCAAATAGGCTCTTTCACGCCATAAGAGAACTTCTCAACCAAAATAAAATCGCCAATCAACAGCGTTGGCATCATCGAACCTGATGGAATTTGAAACGGTTCATATAAAAATGAGCGTAATACAAAGACCACAGCAATCACTGGAAACAGTGAACGTGCGTTTTCAATGATAATATTTTCTGGGTGGATAGTGGCGAGCACCTTTTCATCAAGTCCAACCGATGCTTGATCTTGTGCTGCTTGACGCGCCGCTTTACGAGCAGGCCCCCATTTGAGTTTGTCGATCACCCAAACAATGCCTGTTGAAAAGGTTAAAATAACTAAAATTAGTGCAAACGTATTTGCCATTTTTTTGTTCCTGTTTAAAACACAAAATGCGTTGATAAATGATCAACGCATTGCTTACAAAATAGGCGGGACTAAAGTCCCACTTCAAAAGAGATCTATTTATCTTTACCGATATGTAACACGGCTAAAAACGCTTCTTGTGGAATGTCGACATTACCCACCGACTTCATGCGTTTTTTACCCTCTTTCTGTTTCTTGAGTAGCTTTTTCTTACGGCTAATATCACCACCGTAACATTTTGCTAATACATTTTTAGTCAACTGCTTAACCGTTGAACGGGCAATGATTTTACCTCCAATGGCCGCTTGTATTGCAATATTGAACATCTGTCTAGGAATGAGCTCTTTCATTTTTTCAACAAGCTGACGTCCGTATGTTTCTGAATTGGCACGATGGGTAATTAATGCGAGTGCATCAACACGATCGCCATTAATCAGTACATCAACACGTACCATGTCTGAAGGTTGGAATTTAACAAAGTTATATTCCAGTGACGCATAACCACGACTGGTTGATTTGAGGCGATCAAAGAAGTCCATCACTACTTCACCCATTGGAATATGGTACGTCAGTGCGACTTGGTTACCGTGATAGACCATGCTTACCTGCACACCACGTTTTAGGATACACAGGGTAATAACATTACCTAAGTACTCTTGTGGTACGAGCATATTACACTCAGCGATTGGCTCGCGAATTTCAAGGATATCATTCACAGCGGGTAATTTTGCAGGGCTATCAACGTACAGAACTTCACCATCATTTTTTTCAACTTCATAAATTACCGTTGGCGCAGTGGTGATTAAATCAATGTCGTATTCACGCTCTAAACGCTCTTGAATGATTTCCATGTGTAATAGACCAAGGAAACCACAGCGGAAGCCAAAACCTAATGCCGATGAGTTTTCTGGCTCATAAAAAAGAGATGCGTCATTAATGCTTAATTTTGCTAAGGCATCACGGAAACTTTCGTAGTCATCAGAGCTAACAGGGAAAAGGCCCGCGTAAACTTGCGGGGTAACACGTTTAAATCCAGCTAACGCTTCTGTAGCTGGATTGGCTGCGGTGGTTAATGTATCACCAACGGGTGCACCTAGAATATCTTTAATGCCAGCAATCACGTACCCCACTTCACCCGCTTTTAAAATACCAGTTTCCAATTGCTTCGGCGTGAAGTAGCCCACTTTACTGACCAGATGAACACCTTCAGTAGACATCACTTTCATCTTATCGCCGACTTTAATTTGGCCATTTTTTATACGTACTAATGAAACAACACCTTGGTAACTATCAAACCAAGAATCAATAATGAGCGCTTGTAATGGCCCGTCAAGATCGCCCACTGGTGGTGGAATACAGCGTACAATCTCTTCTAATACTAAATCAATACCCACGCCTGTTTTAGCGGAGCAACGTACCGCTTCACTTGCATCAATACCGATAATATTTTCAATTTCTTCAGCAACACGCTCAGGCTCTGCTGCGGGCAGGTCAATCTTATTTAAGATTGGCACAACTTCTAAGTCCATATCAAGTGCGGTATAACAGTTGGCAAGTGTTTGTGCTTCTACCCCTTGACCGGCATCAACCACCAATAACGCCCCTTCACAAGCGGCTAATGAACGCGATACTTCGTAAGAGAAATCAACGTGTCCGGGCGTATCGATAAAGTTAAGCTGGTAAGTTTCTCCATCGTTAGCTTTATAATCAAGGGTAACGCTTTGCGCTTTGATAGTGATACCACGTTCACGCTCGATGTCCATTGAATCAAGCACTTGAGATTCCATTTCACGCTCACTTAACCCACCACAAGTGCTGATTAAACGATCTGATAATGTCGATTTACCGTGGTCGATATGAGCGATAATTGAGAAGTTACGAATATTTTTCATTAAACGGTTAATACCTTAAATAGAGTACGTTGAGTTATACCTAAGCCACCTAAAACAACAAATAGAGCGCCAAGAAGCTTGGGTATACAATGACTCGGCATTCTAGCGAATTTGCACTCAGATCACCATCTTTAAAAAAACAGTGAAAATATAAATATCTTTATAATAGAAGTGCGTATTGTGCGCATCACAATTTAATCAATAAGATACTTGTAAATGGAATTACATGTTATTGAATGGCTGAGTATGGCCACCCTCAGCGCGGGATTACTCTACGCAATTTTTATTGCCTACTCCAACCTAAACTGGCTACCTTATCAACCAGAAAACCCTTTTGGCGCACACAACGATTGGAAAAACGTTACCCTTTCTGAAAACACCCGTCTTTTACTGCACATCGCGTTGGTGGTTATTACCCGCCATTTAGCGCTTTTTTATATCACAGAACTTGCCTACTTTGTGATTAACGACAGTAAACACAGTTTATACCCTTGATACTTCAACATGCAAAGTCAGCAAGGCAAATTGTGCCGATATACTAGGCATAAAATTGAACCTTTCGAGAAATTAATAAAAACACATTAATCCTCTATCGGTATAATTAACATAAAGACGTTAATTATTTAATAGTCATTCTAAGTCGAAATTTTATAACGACGTAGATTGGTGCAAGTTGCCCTGCGGGGCGCAAGCTCGAAAACCAGCTCAGCGTTGCAACATTCAAAAAGTGAATGACATTAAAGGATTAAAGTCTTTTATTTAATCCTATCGCTAGAAGGTTAACGCAGTTAACCGTTCGATAGATGACCTCGTATTGCGCCTTGTTCTGATTGTCGAGCTTGTGCCTGACAAGGCATCTTGAGGTAACATGGGTATATATGATGCGTTTACCGATACTGGGCTTCATTGGGATTCAGTACATTATATGAAACTCGCGGTTGAGGGGTATACCCGTGAGGGACCAGACAGATTTTTATTATTAAAAATGGGGGGGGTGCTATTGGAGATGCACAAAGTCATCCGATAGGGCTGACGGTGGGCAATTTATACTTTTATATGTTCTCTTTCACCATTATTTTTTTACCGCTGATTGTGATGAATTTTCCACGTTATATCAGTAAAATGAAACAAAATGCCATTGTCAGCATTCACATTCAACGCAAACGTTACCGTATCCCTATTTATACGTGGATGATAGCACTGACCATGTTTGTACTCTTTTTGCTGCTGTTTACCCTTATAATTTTGTACCGGGTTTTATACACAACGTAGTGCCTAACTATTTTAACACTAGCCTTGCTCTTAAACTAACTTGGATAGTCCCTATTTTTGCCACGGTGATCAGTGCATTTGTACTCAAGCTATCACGTCCATCCGCCTATATTTTGTATTTTCCCTCGCTAATGGTACTGATATTACACCCACTGATTGAACACAGATATTACATTTTCCCTAATGCATGGTGTTTTTACTAATTTTTATGAAAGCGCAGAAAAAATCATTAGAATAGTTTCAACTCGATTATTTCATCGCGTTATCAGGCTTACTGGCATGGTTAAAATTTGCGATGCAGTTGTTTCCGTAAATTTTAGGAAGCGGGACTTCAGTCCCTGCCTTGTTTTCTGTTGGCCTGAACATCAAAAATAAAGTCAAAACACGCAAGGCTAAAGCCTCATACCAATCCGCATAAGTATCTGATCTATCTTGTTGGTTAAAATAATAAATAGCTACGTTGCATTCAATCGCAATAGCTAGCTATTACTCAATCA
>NZ_ATUO01000175.1 GCF_000420245.1 Psychromonas hadalis ATCC BAA-638
GTTAATAAGTTCATTTTCACTGGAATAAGGCTTTTCTTGAACAGTATCATCAAAGATTAAAACGGCCTCATCAGATTCTATTTCACGCACCTCTTTTCTTACATTTTTCCACAAGTCTGCTGAACTAAACTGCTGATGTGATAGAAAACGAGTAATTTGATCATGACTTATTTCTCCATCTAAAAGGTGAGATAGACCTGTTGCTGTTGTGTAACTGAATGAGGTGACAAGGTAATCAATGTACAGGTCAAATATTTGTTTGTTTTTATTCATGATGATACTTTATCAATTCTCGCTATAATCTTCTGATTTACTGCGTAACATCAGTAAGTTAGTAAAAACCTGCAAGGTTTTAGTAAATCGATGTTACATGTTAGTGGTGCAATAAAAGATGTAAACCAATCAAGTATCCGTATTGTGGAGAGTATTGAGCAAGTTAAAAGCTCTGTGGGTATTGTAGAAAAGCTATCCATTGACTCTGAAAGGCAGATAAAATATACCGAAAACCATATTTATGCATCATTGATTAAACTTGATCATATTATTTATAAGCAACATGCTTATCGTGCATTAGGTAATAGCAAATTTACCGAGTCGATTGAAAGCATTAAAAAAGATCAGCATCAATGTCGATTTGGGCAGTGGTACGAACAAACAGATACCGCCTCGTTGAACAGTAAAAATAGTGCTTATCAGCAGATAAAAGCACCTCACGCATTGGTGCATCAATCTGTTGCGCTTGGTTATCACGAGGCAAGTCAGACTCCCCCTGATGAAGATGAAATTATTAAACAGATGAGCATTGCTGAAGATGCCAGCAGTGAGTTAATTGATCTACTTGCTGATATGGTCGAGTTGCAAAATGTAGAGTGATGCAGAAGCGACAAATTATAAATTAAAAAACCAGCAAGATTGCTGGTTTTTTTATGATTAAGCGCTAGAATTTTCCGCTCTTTAACTTAACAATAACTTATCTCAGGTAGCCCCTAAAACGGAATGTCATCATCAAAGTCCATTGATGGCTCATTATATTGAGCAGGTGCTTGAGGTGTTGCTTTTTGCTGTGGCGCAGGAGATTTTGGCGCTTGCTGTTGTGGATCAGGCGCTTGTGTTGCTTGTTGTTGCGGAGCCGGCGCTTGATAAGCAGGTGCCATTTGTGGCGCAGCCTGTTGCTGTGGTGCAGGTGCCGCTTGTTGTGGTGCGTTACCCCATGATTGTTGCGCAGGTGCATTGCTTTGAGGCTGCTGACTGCCTTGACCTTGGCTTTGGAACGGTTGTCCACCTTGACCATCGTTACGCGCGTCTAACATCTGTAGCTCAGAAACAATTACTTTTGTTGAGTAGCGATCTTGGCCTGAGGTTTTATCCTGCCATTTTTCTGTTTTAATTTTGCCTTCAACATAGACCTTTGCACCTTTTTTAAGGTACTGACCACACATTTCGCCAAACTTTCCAAACACAGTTAGGTTGTGCCACTCTGTTTGGTTTTCATATTCGCCTGTTTGCTTGTTTTTCCAGCTTTCAGTGGTTGCGATTGAAAAATTTGCTACCGCATTGCCATTTGGCATGTAACGCATCTCTGGATCTTTACCTAGGTTACCCACTAAAATTACTTTGTTTATGCTACGGTTAAACATCTTTTCTCTCCGCTTCTATTAATAAGAATATTACGATATTGCTAAAATTTGTTTGGCTGTTTGCAAAGTAAATATTTTGTTATCTACCTTGATATAAACAGTCTGCTCTTCAATGATAATCACGACTTCTAAGACGCCATCCAGTGTAATTAACTGCTCAGTTAATTGCGTGGCATGAGGTTCATCGTCAATGCTTGCTGTTAATGTGTGAGTGCGAATTTTACTCGGGTTTTGCATTCCCCACGAGATAAAAAACCAGATTAACATTAAGCAGGCTAAAAATATAAATAGGCCACTATTGCCCAGTAGTTTATAGGAAAGTCCCCCTAGAATACCACCACTAAATGCGCCGAGAAATTGATATGTGCTGTAAATTCCCATTGCACTGCCTTTTGCGCCTGCGGGAGATAGCATGGAGATAAATGCGGGCAGCGATGCTTCCAAAAAATTAAAAGCGGTAAAATATAACAATACACAGAAAAACATAATAAGAAGAGAATGCTCTGTCAGTGCCATTGCTAATAAACTAACTGCCATTAACAGAATAGAAAATAGATAAAATTGACGGTTTAACTCTTTTTTAGCTGCAATAATCAACATTGGGACCATCAATAAAAATGAGAATAGCAGTGCGGGCAGGTAAAGGTGCCAGTGAATTTCAGGCGCAAGTTGCATCGTTTGTAATTGCAAGGGCAAGGCAATAAACATCGCGGTTAATGCCATGTGTAGAATAAAAATACCTAAATTTAAGCGCAGTAGCTGCGGGTCTTTGGCAAGCGCGCCAAGCAGTGCTGGAATGGCAACGGTTTCACCACGGGGTGCTTTGCTAACAATATGTGGCACCATAAAGTGAACAATTGCAATACCTGCTAATGCCCCTAATGCGGTGATAAAAAATAGTCCTTGTAAGCCAATAATAGGCGCTAACATAGGGCCTGCTACCATCGAAACGGCAAAGGCGAGTCCAATGCTAACTCCTATCATGCCCATCACTTTGGGGCGTTGCTCTTCACGGGTAACATCGGCAGCTAACGCTAAAACGGCGCTAGCAATGGCCCCTGCACCTTGTAACGCACGGCCTGCGGTGACGCCATAAACACTCTCAGAAAATCCCGCCACTAAACTACCCATTGCAAAAATAAACAGGCCAAAATAGATAACAGGGCGACGACCAAACTTGTCGGAAAGCATACCCGCTGGAATCTGTAATAACGCTTGTGTTAACCCGTATGCACCAATCGCAAGGCCGACCCACATGGGTGAATAACCCACTAAATCTTGCCCGTAAATTGCAAACACGGGCATGATCATAAATAGGCCTAGCATGCGCAGAGCAAAGACTAAAGAAAGAGAGATTGCGGTGCGTTTTTCGAGAGGATTAAGGGCATCAACTTGCATGGCAGATCCATAGTATAAAAAGCATATTTAAAAAAAGAGTAAAAATAATTTGGGCAAAGATAATAGCATGCTTAGCACTATTTTAAAAAAATCATTATACTGCGACATCATTCTTTTGTTTATTTGGAACCTCACTATGCTTAGCTATCGCCACTCTTTCCATGCGGGTAATTTTGCCGATGTATTAAAACACACTGTTTCGGTTGCGATTTTAAATCACATGCTTAAAAAAGATAAACCTTTCTGTTATTTAGACACCCATTCTGGTTGTGGTGCTTATTCGTTGAGCTCAGAACAGGCGCTTAAAACCAAAGAGTTTAATAACGGTATTATGCGTTTATGGGGGCGTAAAGATCTTCCTCTTCCTGTTGCCAATTATCTTGAACAGGTGGTTGAGTTTAATGCACAAAGTCAGTTGAAGCATTACCCTGGTTCGCCGAGCATTGCACGACAAATGTTGCGTGAAGATGATCGCATGTTTTTGTTCGAGTTGCACCCTAATGAGTTCACCAATATGCGTGAAAATTTTTCAGGGGATAGGCAGATTAAGATGGCTAAAAGTGATGGTTTGCAAGGACTGATTGCTAATATGCCACCTAAAGAGCGCCGTGGTTACGTGTTAATTGATCCCTCTTATGAGATAAAAACTGAATACCAAGAGGTAGTTGAAACCCTTATTCAAGCCGTAAAACGGTTTGCAACGGGTACCTATGCGCTTTGGTATCCTGTGGTAAATCGTATTACTATTAAAAGGATGGAGCGTGAGTTGATGAACTCAGGCATTAAAAATATTCAACTTTTTGAGTTAGGTATTGAAGCTGATTCGGGTGAAATGGGCATGACGTCGAGTGGTATGATTGTGATCAACCCACCGTGGACATTAAAAAAAGAGATGCAGGCTTCGTTACCCTTTCTGGCTAAAAACCTCGCTAAAGATGATAAAGGCTTTTACCGTATTGAAACCTTAGTCGCGGAATAATTATTTTTATTTTTATGTTTAGTGCTTCACTCAAGAAAAAATAAAAATAATAAACCACAGAGAACACAGAGCGAAGGAGGGAAAACATAAAACTATTTTTCTCGTGTTGTGCTTCTGTACCTCTGTGGTAGTGCCTTTAAAATTTTAACAAAGAGTGAACCAGCTAAATAAGCGTATTATTTTTTATTACGCTGCTTACGATTAGCAATCAAGCCGATAAACGATTGCACTACGAGCGTTATCATCGCCATAAAGAAGAATATCTGCAACAGGGTTATTTGCGGAATATCATCAATAAACACTGAGATACTGACCGTTAATAACAGCAGGTAAAGTAGGCTCATTAGGTAACGTTTAATGGAAAACGTGTAAGTTTTTTTATTTGTTACTGTTTTTTTCATTATGGTTGGTCTTTTTTGTTTTTTTAAAGTGTAAAAGTGATTTTAATTTTGAGTAGCGGTCATATTTACTTTTATCTTTTTTAACCACTTCACCCGATTTTTCTATATCAATAATACCAGATCGATTGAGGGTTATTTTATAGCGTTCAAATTCTTCAACGTATTGCCCTTGATCAAATGCAACCACAATATTTATCTGATAACGGCGCTCAATAGAGATACTTTGAATTTTTTCTCGATTAGATTCTGGATCATTTTGTTCATACACTTTACCTGTGCCTCGTTCTAAATAGCGTGCAAAGGGACGCAAGCTAAATAGAATTGTCTCCTCAACGCTGTCATAACCTGCTTGAAAACCCTGTTTGTTCACTTTAGTTTCAATGCGGTAATGTAAAAATTCTGCACTTTGTTTATTTTGCGTATGACGTTGTGCAAGCAGTTCAACGGCTTGTTCGGGTAATTTTTTTGCTTTGATATAATCGAGCCAAACTTTTTGTGTCGCTAGCTCATTCTGACTGGTGGAGTCGGTTAAAACACGTGACCATTTTGGTTTTCCTTTGCGGATCCAGCGCCACAGCATATTCTTAAAATCGTCTTTAAAGACCTCTCGTACGCCATAAATAATGGCCAAAATAAAGATCATTAATGAACTTAATTTACTAAAAGCACCTTGGGTTTTAATGATCAATATCAGCACCACGCTCATAATCAGAGCAGTGGCAACGCCTGTGACAATTTTTCGGGTGATCTTGCCTAGTTCGTGCGTATCACTTTTAAAGATCACCCCATATTCAATTAAACGTCGTAATAAGCGCATTTTATTGGAGATGCGATTAGGATCACTGAGTGTCGCGCTCGTATTATACGCTTTACTTTTACGGTAGTTATTTTCCTCTTCGCAGATAGTCAGTAGCGCCAGGCGCGTTTCTGAAAACTCTGAATGACGTGGTTTTTTTGCCAACATACGCAGAATAGACTGTTCGGTATACCAAGAGAGGTAGTTATCTACATTCTCAAAAATAGCGAGTAGTTTGGTATCGTTAGGAATATGAGCACGATGCTTTTTTAAAATAGTTAAACATTGTTCAGTGACATCAATGGCCGCATGATAAAAATCACGCAATCCTTCGCTATCATCAATATTAAGGGTTTCTTGGGTATCGGTATCGAGGGCAACAATATATTGGTAAGCAAACAGGTTCAGGTTACTTTTGTACTCTTCAGGGGAGCGTTTCATACGACTTGCGAAACGAGTGTGTAATAAGGGAAGATGTAAACCCTCGGTAAAATAGGCACGCCGACCTTTTATCGCAGCATTAAAATATTCAGTTTCAGACAGGGTGTTTTTATTGATGCCCATCTCTTTAGGCAAAGAGAAGTACAGATCAATACGTCTGGATTGCCCTCGTTTAATTTGGTGAGTTAGTTTTATCGCTAACTTTTCCTGTTGTTTGACTATAAATTTACGCAAATTAGCCCTCCTTACCCTTAGTATATAATTAACCAATTGATTTGGCAGTATAAAAAGTAAGTGTTTTTTGTTGCTTAATTTTGTTAACTTAACGTTTCTGTTTTTTCTTTTTAATAAAAGGCTTTTCATGCAACTTTCACTGCTAACTCAATCTATTTTTGACCATCTTTATAGCGACATTAAACAATTTCGTGAAACCTTTGATTTACCTTGTGATGATGCGGGTTCACTCGATGAAAAAGCAGATATGCTACATAGCTCTCTGATTATTGAAGAGTTAACGGAGCTTGCAGAAGCACCTTGTAAGATTGAGCAAGCGGATGCGATTGTTGATAGCGTGTATGTTTTGATGGGGCGTTTAGTACATCTTGGCAATAACAAAGTGTCCGATAATATCGCTATTAGTTACCTGATTGATCTGTTTTTAAATGTCGCCAAGCATCGTAACATTAACTTCTTACCTTGTTGGGATGAGGTACATTCGAGTAATATGAGTAAAGTGTGTCGCAACCAAGCTGAATACGTAGAGACGCAAGCATTTTACGCGAAGCAGGGTGTAGAGCTAGTCGATAGTATTAAAGGTAATTTTGTGATTGCTAAATGTGCTAAAGACGTACAGATGCAGGGTAAAATCGTACGCCAAGGTAAGGTATTAAAATCTGTTTATTATCGCCCTGCAGATCTTGCGCCACTCGTATAAACCTATTCAGGTAACGGTATTGGGCAACTAATTAAAAAACCTGCGCCACCTAGGGCAGAGTCAAAATAGGTTAGGTTGCCTTTTAATAAAAAATGCACCAAGTTAACGGCGACATTTAAACCTAATCCTTTTCTACCCGAAGCGCGTAGTGTCGTTACAAAAGGGGTGAACATTCTTTTTTGCATCTTTTTAGTGATCCCTTGACCATTACAAACATTGGCTTGAAGCAATAAAGGCATTAAAGCAATTAATTACAGAGCCTCAAGCATGCTGTTAATATTCGTGGAGATCGCTCAGGCTCTGTTCCAGAGTATTGTTGTCTATACTTATCACACACATTGATTAGGTCAAATTCCGATAATTTCCATTTAAAATATAAGCAGCTAAACGATCGTTAATTTAGTAAAATATAAGCCTTAATAAACGAGGTAAATATGAGCTTTAAAA
>NZ_ATUO01000176.1 GCF_000420245.1 Psychromonas hadalis ATCC BAA-638
ACTTCGAGATGCAAAGTCAGCAAGGAAAGTTGTGCCGATATACTAGGCATAAAATTGAACCTTTCGAGAGATTAATAAAAACACATTAATCCTCTATCGGTATAATTAACATAAAGACGTTAATTATTTAATAGTCATTCTAAGTCGACATTTCATAACGACGTAGATTGGTACAAGTTGCCTTGCCCTACGGGGCGCAAGCTCGAAAATTAGCCCTACGTTACCTCGTGTTGTGCCTTGCTCTGATTATCGAGCTTGTGCCTGACAAAGCATCTTGAAGTAACATGGGTATAGGTTACACAGAGAACACAAAGAAGGTTTATAAATAGATTTTTCTTCTTTGTGTCTTCGTGGTTAACTTTTTTTACACTTAATAAATCGATTAAAAGGCGTTTCATCATATTGATAATGTGTTTTCCTTAAACCCTTTAAAAGGGCACTGGATACAATTTAAACAGCGCATCAATATCGGATAATGCTTGCTCATTAAGTGCTGTTGAAAAGGCGTTAATATCCTCTTTTAGTTGTGTCATTTTGGTTGCTCCAATAATGGTTGAAGTCACGCCATCAACTTGGTTACACCATGCCAGAGCAAGTTGCGCAGCACTCATGTTATGTTGCTGGGCAATTTCAGCGTAACCTGTGATTGCTTTTTGTGCTGCTATTGTGTCTCTAAACAGCCCATTTCGTTGTATTAATGTCCAGCGACTTCCCTCTGGGCGTGCGCCATTAAGATATTTTCCGCTGAGCATACCACCTGCCAAAGGTGACCAAGGTAGGTAAGCGATATCTTCATGTACACAGTTTTCAATTAAGTAAGGCCAGTCTTTAGCATGTAACAAACTAAACTCATTTTGAATTGACACCATGCGTGGCAAGTTATGTTTTTCGCTGAGTTTTAAGTAAGTGTTTATACCCCAAGGTGTGTCATCCGATAAGCCACAAAAACGAATTTTTCCCGCTTTAATACAGCGATCTAACCCTTGTAGAATATCTAACATTTGTGCGCTGTGATCAGCTGCATTAACCTCGGTAAATTTAAATTGATTGGGCCAATGTTTGCTAAAATGTGGGGAGGTACGATTTGGCCAGTGCAATTGAAACAGGTCGATGTAGTCTGTTTGTAAACGTTTTAAAGAAGCATCAACCGCTGCAACAATGGCATCACCTGTAATTGGCCCACCATCACGTACCCAAGGCAGACCTGCACCTGCAATTTTAGTGGCAAGAATAATCTCTTTACGACGCGCTGGGTTTTTACCTAACCAGTTGCCTATAATGGTTTCTGTTTTGCCGTAGGTATCAGGAGAGGGGGGAACGGCATACATCTCGGCGGTATCAATAAAGTTAATACCCTGCGACAGTGCGTATTCTATCTGCTCATTCGCGTCGATCTGATTGTTTTGTAACCCCCATGTCATACTGCCTAAGCAGATACGTGAAACCGATAAATCACTTGAACCTAATGTTGAAAATTGCATATCTACCTCGTTGGAGTACTTCGTTATAATGTTTAAAGCAAAGCTTAGACCGCGATACTCAATAGTGCAGTTTTTTATAAATATTGTAAAAATGCAAGTTATTCAATAAGTGGTTACTTTGAAAATCACCATGCGTTGCGGTTACTTTATTTAGCAACAATGTCCTAAATAAGTAAATATCTAAAGTGACCATGTAAAAAACACCAAATTATAGTTTTCTGATACGGTTAGAGGCCGATTTCAACTTAGTTTTCTAGATTGCAACGAGGGTACAAAGCGAGATAAGAAATGTTGCAGGGCTGTGTTTTCACTGTAAATTAGTGGCCAAAATTACTTAGTCACAATATGGACGCCCTAGAAAATCAATTGACACTTTATGAAAATTCAAGATTAAAGACCTGAATCTCGGCCTTTTTCTATGATGCTGTCTGACGTTTTGTGTTACCTACACGGTAATTTACATGATGGTTTTTTAAAAAAGTAAATGATGTGAAGGGGGGAATTGAAAACCGGATAAGAAAAGGAATCTAATAATGGGGCAGTTGCACAACTAATTAGCGTCACGCTTCGCGTGAATAGGCAACTGATAACGCCCAATTATATTAGTAATATCTGTAAGTGGTTGGAGTAACTGATGATAGAGAGCGTAGAGAATAAATGCCGTAATTTGCTGATGCATTAGTGTTACCGAAAGTAAGTGCTTTTTTGATAGTTGAAAACATATTGAACCTCATTGATTTTGAAATAAATTAATTTTTAAAAACTATGAGAAAGGAGTTCCTCATCTCATGGATTGTATATTAACAGTAAAAAGTGTGACGTCAATCACAGAAATTAGTTTTTTATTGATATAGACGTTTTATGGCAAGAAAGTAAAAAAGACAGCACGTATACCCGTTACCAATCAAAGTGCTTTATTCAGTCGTCAGCTCGGACATTAAGACAAGGCATAGTATGATGACTTACGAGAGATTAATAAAAAGACATTAATCCTCTCTCGGTAGAATGAAATAAAATATTTTCATTCTTTAAGGGCTAGCTCTTAAAGAATACTGCAACGCCGAATTACCATGGTTGCACAAGAGACGAGCTGGCGACCCACAAGGCAAGCATCTTCGTTGTCTTTCGAGAGATTAACAAAAAGACGTTAATCCACTATCGACATTGATTAAATGCCAGTATTTAACAATTCGTTAGAAAGCATCGATTGAACTCGTTAGACCTTCAACTTTCTGCCTAGAACCTGCTCACCTCACCGCTTGCTGAATTTTACACCTTGAATGATAACGGGTATATATGGTCACTCCTTATAAATTAAGATTCCCAAAAGCGATGGTGCCAGGTCTTTAATCTTGAATTTATATAGGTGTAAGTTTATTTCTAGCTCGCATAAAGGGGCACAAAGTGCCTTAGATTTTTTCTGATGCCTCCAAAAATATGTCCAAATTAACTTTGCCAATATACATTGAAGTGGCATAGCTGGCTTAGACACCAGCGGGAGGGACTTGAATTTTTACCTGTGATTTTGTAAGGAGTTGAATAATAGGCGATAAATGTCAGTATTTCACTCTCTCAAAGTAATGAAAAAGAGGTAAGCATATTTAGGTATTAAGAAAAAGGCTGTTTATTCAACCTATATTCCATGTACGCACTTTTTGTTGCCGTTAAAATTTAAGTTGGTGCTGGTTGCCTAACGATGTTTACCATTTTTATTTTTCATGCTCACCACTGTGCGCGCGATAGCCAATAAGTTAGGGGAAATATCCTCAGCGCCATTTTTTATCAACTTGCTCACATCGCCCGATGAAAAAAACGAACCGCGTTCTGACTTAATGTCTAACGAACGCACAAAATCTTTTGTTTTACCTGTGCTTGCGGTATCAATATACTTTAAAAGTATTTGTTCATTAATACTCTGTGGCTCGGATTTTAACGTGGTTATGTTGTCTGTAAGCGTTTTGATCTCCGACTCAAATGTGGCAATTAATTCAGCTGTATTGGTATAGGGTTTCATTAAATGGTTAACTCTTCTGGTTGTATTTAAAAGGCTAGTGTTCAAGGTTATTTGGCTAAGGGGTTTGACGGACAAACCAAGGCATTCACTTTCCTGTAAACGCCCATCAATAACCCATTGTACCGTGAATGCACCTGAGTACCTAGTATTGGCTTTTTTCGCTAAGTTTATAATGATTAATACCCCTCGGTAAGCTAAGCTTTTTTTACGAATATAACTTATATCCTCCTGACTGTACTTAATCATAACCCAATAGAGTTAACGTCTTCATGTGCATCAAATGAATCAACCTCAAGTCAATAAAATACTATCACCCTATCGTACACTTGAAAAACACCCTTTTTGCAACAAGGTTTTTTCGATGATGGTTTGCCGTATGGTGCCTTATTTCTCAACGATTAAGCCAAATATTTCAGCCTTATCGCCGAATCACTGTACGTGTTTGATCACCGGTTTAGGGAAGACAACGCAAAGCTCAATAAACAGGAAATATTAGTCGCGGCTTATGGGTGACAACCGGGTTCTACAACAGAGCCCTTTATTCTAACAGGCAACACACCAAATTGGTCGTTCACGTAATTGTATTGGTATTACTTCAAAGTACTAAAAACGTATTGGCAATTGAATATCACTAGCTGAAATCAATTGTTCTGACACAAAAGGCGTACATTTGAAGTATAATAATTGGCGTGAAATCCAACAACCTGGAGTAATTTTGAGCACGTTACCAACTTTCTACAGGCCTGCTACTTATCTTCTACAATTTTTTTCAGCATAGAATTATTCTTATCTTCTGTGTGTGAGGGTTTAGGGTCTTTCTTTTCTAATGGTCCTTTTGGACCTATCCAGGTATTCGAGAGTATTCTATCGTCGTGGCGCATTCGCCAAGACAGCAACATTTGGGCATATTTTGTCACCACGGTAATATAGGCAGGATCATCGACACAATTAACCAATTCATCCGGATCTTTCTCAAGGTCAAATAACAGCGGAGGTAGCGCCGTAAAGTGAACATATTTAAACTTCTTATCGCGTATCACATTTAACGTACATTGATCTATTCTCAGACCTAAGTTTTTTTGCACATTTCGACCTTCCGTGTCACGAAAATCATATCCCCAATGGACTTCTTTTTTGATGACACTGGGTTGCTGCCCCTTGCAAAATGACAGTAGCGACCAGCCGTCACATTGCGAAGGTGCCTCTAAGCCTATCCAATCTAAAATAGTTGGGAATACATCAATCGATTCGGTAAAATCCTCAATCTTCTGTCCTGCTTTAGCATCGTTTTCTGGGTCGCGAATAATCAGTGGGATGTGAAAGGACTGATCAAAATAACCGGATTTACCAAACAGCCAATGATCGCCTAACTGCTCGCCATGGTCGGTGGTAAAAACAATCAGGGTCTTGTCATACAGATTATTTTCCTTGAGAAAATTGATTAGACGGCCTATCTGGTGATCGACTTCAGACACTAAACCATAGTAGGTAGCGCGGATTTGATCCACCTCGGCACCATCCAGGGTGACATTGGTTTTGGCATCGTGGCCATACCAGAGATCCTGTGTCTGATTATTAATATAATGCGATAGCCAAGGATGTTGTTGGCCTTCGATCTCTGCCGTTTCGGCTTTTACCGTCGCAGGAATATCCTGGAGATTATACATATCGTGATAAGGTTCGGGGGCGACGAACGGAGGGTGTGGGTGTAGATAGGACAAATGAATAAACCAGGAATTATCCTGTTTGATGGATAGATATTTGAGCACTTCATCGGTCAGAAATGCGGTGATACTGTCCTCGGCCTTATAGCGAGACGGAGCGAAAGATGGCCCCCGATTTTTGGCGTCCGCATAGTTTTCTACTGGTCGATGGACTTCCCAAGGGCCCAGCGGGGTTTCATAACCTTTTCCCTTAAGATAGATAAGCCAAGGGACCGCCTCCCTATTGAGTAAAACCGCTGCCGTCATCCCCGGTAAAACGCCCATATCCTGCCTTAAATCGGGATCCCCTGGCGCACGGGTTCGAGGATCGGGACTCATGTCGGTATAACCAAACAGCAGTGGGTCGTAGCCGGCTTTTCGGGCTTCTAAAGCGATATTGGTATGCCTGGCATCTAAGGGGGTTCCGTTTTGAACAATCCGGTGATTCTGTAAATACATACCCGTATAAAGACTGGCTCTTGCGGGGCCACACGGTGCTGCTTGAGCGTAGTGATTCTTAAAGAGCACACCATCTTCTGCAAGCTTGTCCAAATTTGGGGTTTTGATACAGGGGTGATTCATCGAGGACAAGCAATCTGCTCGCCATTGATCTGCGGTGATAAATAGGATGTTTTTCATATTTCGCCCCATGCTGTCATTAATACTTATCTTAGCTGATAATAAAAATTTTACATGCTATTTCTCGATGGTGTGTATGTCGAAGATAACGATGGAAAAACGTGTTTAGATGATGAACATCCTTGTTCATCCCTTTCCAGGCAACCTGCGGTTGTCCTAATTCATTCCCGATGAATTGGTCATGGTGTTTTTGCGCCAAATAGCAAAAACAGAGCAGAGATCTCCCCCAATAAGGCTAGACAAAGAAAGCAGGGGGCACATCAAAATCCGATGGTACTAATCCCTAAAAAACAGTGAAAAACGTAAATAAAAGACCTGGTCGACAGGCTCAAACGGGTCTTTGGCATAAAGATAGAAACCTGTCATCAATGCGGTGCTGTGATTAAGATCATTGCAAGCATTGACAAATCGGCAGGAAAGCTGATTTGCACAGCGAATGCTGCCCCGCAGGGGTTAGACACAGGGATGTGTCTAATGAACTCCAGTTGTGATAGAAAAGATACTCAGTCACCTTCTTAAAAAGAATGAAAATAGTAAAGAGCTTACCGCCGGAAAGTCGAGCCCCTGCTCAGATGAGTTTGTTTGAATAAAGGCAAGTTCATCATAAACAGAAGCAGCTGCTTTAGACAACAGTGGGAAGGACTTGCATTTTTACCTGTAATTTTTTAAAAGAGTTGAATAATAGGCGATAAATGTCAGTATTTCACTCCCTCATAGCACTGAAAAAAGAGGCAAATGTGGAAATTTGAGGTAAGCATATTTTAGATATTAAGAAAAAGGCTGTTTATTCTACCTATACCCATGATCTTTGAAAAGACTTCTCATTTAGGAAAATTAAGTTGAAATTTAAATTTAAAAGATCAAACTGTCTATACCCATGATCTTTGAAAAGACTTCTCATTTAGGAAAATTAAGTTGAAATTTAAATTTAAAAGATCAAACTGTCTATATGCAAATATCATTATCCTATCAGCAAAAAAAGATTTTAGAATCTCGCCATAAAATGAGCAGGGATAAGCGCGAGTGCGATAGAATAAAAGCGATTTTATTATCTGCTGAAGGTTGGTCTGAGGAGTTAATATCTCAGGCGCTACGAAAACACAAAACAAGTATTACTCGACATTTAAATGATTATGTCACCAGTCAAAAAATAACATCGGATAATGGTGGTTCTGAGGGCTACCTTAG
>NZ_ATUO01000177.1 GCF_000420245.1 Psychromonas hadalis ATCC BAA-638
GAAAAATTAAAAGAGATTGGCGTAGATTACGCACAGGGGTATCATCTTGGAAAACCTGTGCCCATTGACATGATGGCACTACTTTCTGATAGTATGGATTAATAATGGTAACTACTCAGGCCGTTGCTATTTAAGTCTACTTCTTCGTTGAAAATACTCACAAATTCATCGAGAATGAATTTGAGCACCGATAGGGTGACCCGTAGGGCGCAGTACAGGATGTAATACCGATTACATTAAGTATGTGATCTAAATTTTGCGCAGGAAAAATAGCTAAATTTAAGGCGTAAGTTGACGTAAATGGTTGTTCCCTTTGCAAAACTTACAACCCAGAAGTGAGTTATTTTAACCAGTAAAATAGATTAGCTATTTACTGTAATTGGTATAAATAGTATTTAAACGACTAAACTCCGTTTTTTCGCCTTGAACTAGATATAAATGGCTTAGCCCTGAGCATTTACACTCTATTTTATATAAAACACCTCAAATTTTAAGAGGTGCAGAGTAAATAGTATAATGAATATACCACTTGTTTGTAATGATAGTGCGCTCAGTGCTACGGCTAAAAAACTCCGAGAAAAGTGGGGATTTGTGCGTCAGCAAAGTGAAAACTTTCGGTTGCACCTTCTCCCCGAGCATTTAGCACTAGAGCAGGTTGACGATCCCAAGCAGGGGTTGGTTTTTGTCGATTTTGTGTCTGGTGCGACGGCACATCGCCGTAAATTTGGTGGTGGTAAAGGTCAGGCGATTGCTAAAGCGATAGGTCTAAAAGCGGGTGTGCAGATTGATGTAATTGATGCCACTGCGGGTCTTGGTCGTGATGCTTTTGTATTAGCCTCATTGGGATGCAATGTCACCTTAGTTGAGCGATCACCTGTGGCAGCTGCACTACTTGATGATGGCCTGCAGCGCGCTTACCTGAATTTGGAGATTGGAGAGTGGATGCAACAACGGATGCTACTACACTTTGGTTCAAGCATTGAGTACCTAAAAAAACATCAAACCGATGTGGTGTATCTTGACCCGATGTTTCCACATAAAAAAAAATCAGCTCTAGTCAAAAAAGAGATGCGTATTTTTCAAGGGGTTGTTGGAGCAGATTTAGATGCTGACAATTTATTGGATGTTGCCTTACAATCTGCCCGTTATCGTGTGGTGGTTAAACGCCCTGATTATGCGCCGTTTCTTGATGATAAAAAACCCAGTATGAGCATTAAAACCAAGAAAAACCGTTTTGATGTTTATATAAAACAAGCGATTCCACCATCTGAAAAATGATATTTTAAACTATAATTTATTGTTTTTGTCGCTGAAACCATAGCCTGACATAAAGTAACCATACCCTGACAAATTAAAACCATATTCTGACATAAAAGGCATTTTGTAATTTACTTACAAAATGCCTTCTCTTTTTTATTCAATTAATTAGCGTGAAATTACAACCATACAGTGACAAATTGAATTATTTTTAGTGTGAACTACACTCAATACAAGCAAATAATTTGGTTTATCCTATGTATATACGAGATTTACGAAAGCCTTCACCAAATAAAAATGTCTTTAAGTTTGCCAGTGCAAAAGTTGGTGAAGCTATTATGTGTGAAAGTGCACTAGAGTTCGATGCTTGCTTCCATAATGAATATAATGACGCCATAGAAAGCTACGGCAGTCAGCCAGAAGGGTATAAATATAACTTTAACGGCAAGAGCTTGCCATACACGCCAGACACCCTCGTTCGTTATATTGATAAATCAGAAAGACTCCACGAATATAAACCGTACAATGCACTTTCTTCACCGTTATTCCGCGCTAAGTTTACTGCCAGAAAAGAGGCTGCTCTACAGCAAGGTATTGAGCTTATATTGGTAACGGATAAGCAAATTCGTATTAACCCTATTTTGAACAATCTTAAGCTGTTACATCGTTACTCAGGCGTTTACGAGGTAAATAGTATTCAGTTTGAACTGTTACATGCTATTCAACTATTAGGGAAGGTAAAGCTTAATGATATAGCTCAACAATTTAGCTTAAGCCTTGGAGAGTCCCGTGCGCTTATTTATAACTTAATCCATAAAGGGCATTTAATCGCTGATTTGAGTAATGAGGATTTAACAAGCAATCCAACATTATGGAGTCCGCAATGATGGATTTTATTGATGAGTTTGATAGTTCTATTATCCCCATAAAACCGGAAACACCTAGCCAATTTGTAAGGTTAGATGATGCGAAGCTAGCTAAGAGAGATTTAGATACCTTCCCTGAGTTTTTGAAAGAGAAAGCGATTGATAAATACAAATTGATAAGCTTAATTGAAAAAGAAAATAGAGGAGGCTGGACGCAAAAGAACTTAGATCCTATTTTAGATAAACTGTTGGGAACAGAGAACCGACCAAATTGGCGCACAGTGGTTCGTTGGCGAAAGAGTTATATTGAAAGCAATGGTGACATTGCCTCCCTTGTTGCTAAGCAGCACAAAATGGGAAATAGAACCAAGCGTATTAAAGGTGATGAGCTGTTTTTTGAAAAAGCGTTGAGTCGATTTTTAGATGCCAAAAGGCCGAATGTCAGTGTCGCATATCAATATTATAAAGACCTAATTATCATAGAGAATGAAAGTATAGTAGCTGGAAAAATCCCGATTATTTCCTACACAGCATTTAACAAAAGAATAAAGTCACTGCCCCCTTATCAAGTTGCAGTTGCTCGGCATGGAAAATTTATGGCAGACCAATGGTTCGCTTACTGTTCATCACATAAGCCGCCAACTCGAATTTTAGAGCGGGTTGAAATAGATCACACTCCTCTCGATCTCATCCTACTAGATGACGAGTTATTAATGCCGCTAGGACGGCCATATTTAACATTGTTAATTGATGTATTTAGTGGCTGCGTTTTAGGGTTCCATTTAAGTTATAAAGCTCCTTCCTATGTATCAGCCGCCAAAGCAATAGTTCATGCAACCAAGCCTAAATCACTAGACAATATGAGCATAAAGTTGCAAAACGATTGGCCCTGTTTTGGTAAAATAGAAAATTTAGTTGTTGATAATGGCGCCGAATTTTGGTCTAACAATTTGGAACATGCCTGTAAGGAAGCGGGAATTAACATTCAATATAATCAAGTGAGAAAGCCTTGGTTAAAACCCTTTGTGGAACGTTTTTTTGGGGTTATTAACCAGTTGTTTTTAACAGAAATGCCAGGGAAGACCTTCTCAAATATTCTTGAAAAAGAGGATTATAAGCCAGAAAAAGATGCCATCATGCGTTTTTCAACCTTTGTTGAAGAGTTCCAGCGCTGGATTGTTGATGTTTATCATCAAGAGAGTAACTCGCGTGAAACACGAATCCCAATCAAACAGTGGCAAAGTGGGTTTGAGGTTTACCCTCCGTTAAAATTGAGTCTTGAAGATGAAAAGCGTTTTAACGTGTTGATGTACATTACTGATGAGCGAACATTAACTAGAAATGGCTTTAAATTTGAAGAGTTGATGTATGACTCAACCTCACTTGCTGATTATCGAAAAAAATATCCACAAACCAAACAAACAATCAAGAAACTTATTAAAATAGATCCTGATGATATATCCAAGATTCATGTGTATCTGGAAGAATTGGAGGGCTACCTTGAAGTTCCTTGTACAGATGCTTCAGGGTATGTTGACGGACTAAGCCTGCACGAACATAAAACCATAAAAAAAATTAACCGTGAAGAAATTAGAGAGAGTAAAGATCCATTAGGTTTGGCTAAAGCCAGAATAGCCATTTATGGTCGTATACAACAGGAACAAGAGTTACTTAATACAGCAAAAAGTAAGCGCAAAATTTCTGCTATGAAAAAACAGGCGCAGCTAGCAGATATTAGTAATACAGGTAATGGAACTATTTGTGTAAAAGAGCGAGAAAAGAACACTCAGCCTCTGAAAAAGCAAACTGCTAATACGAACACTATCCTAGATAATTGGGATGACGATGAAGAATTAGAGGCATTTGAATGAACAGCTTAAATGACGCTCAAATTGAACAGTTGAGAGAATTTAATGACTGCATTGTTATGCACCCATTGGTTAAAGTTATTTTTGACGATTTTGATGAATTAAGGCTAAACCGTAAGTTTCAGTCCGATCCGCAGTGTATGTTATTAACGGGTGATACAGGAGTTGGTAAAAGCCACTTAATTAATCATTATAAAAAAAGAGTTTTAGCTAGCCAGAACTACAGTCGTGAAACTATCCCTATATTAGTAAGTCGTATCGCAATTGGAAAGGGAGTGGATGCAACATTAATTCAGATGCTGGCAGACTTAGAGCTGTTTGGAAGTAGTCAAAGAAAAAAACGAGGTTACAGTACTGATTTAACTAAAAAAATTGTGGAAAACCTAAAGCGTGCTCAGGTTGAGTTGCTTATTATTAATGAATTTCAGGAACTCATAGAGTTTAAAGGTCAGAAGGAACGCCAAAATATTGCCAATAAACTTAAGTATATTAGTGAAGAGGCTCAAGTTCCCATTGTTTTGGTAGGAATGCCTTGGGCGGAACAGATAGCAGAAGAGCCACAGTGGTCATCTCGCTTGGTTAGGAGAAGAAAGCTGGAATACTTTAGCCTGCAAAAAGACAGTAAATATTATCGCCAATACTTGATGGGGTTGGCCCAATATATGCCTTTTGATGTTCCTCCTAAATTGGAAAATAAACATACTGCTGTAGCTCTTTTTGCTGTGTGTAAAGGTCAGAATAGAGCGTTAAAACACTTTTTGTCAGAAGCAATTAAACTCGCTGTTATTAAGGGGAGGGGCTTAGAAAACATACATTTTGTTGAAGCTTATAAAAATCTATACCTTCCACTAAAAGAAGACTCCTCAACTTCTAATAAAAAATCAGAAGATAACCCAAACCCATTCACTCAAAATCTACAAGATATAGAGATATCAGAAGTTATTGAGCCTTCAAGATACAACCCAAATGCAATGGAGGCTGAGCATATGTTAGTTGCGAGTGTTTACTCTGATCCTCAAACCTTATCTCAACTTCGTTGTAAGTGATACCTTCTGTTTTTTGTCTTTAATATTGTATGAAATTTTGTCTTTAATATTGTATGAAATTTTGTATGTATAAGTCGGAAAGGGGCACATAGCGCCCTAGAAAAATGGCGAATTTTACTCTAAATTAGTTGCCTGAAGTCCCCCCAGACTCTTTAAATATGTATAAAATTTACACGTTGCTATTGTCTTAGGTGAGTTTTAGTATCTAAATTCAACTTTAACAATATAAAACCAAAGCTTGTATCATTGCTGTTTTAATTTTAATTACTTTGTGTTGGTGCGTAGATGCTATTTCCTACATTCGATTATCGTGAATGGTATAAAACTGATGTGACTTCAATGGAACAGGTTGAAAAACTATTTTTCCAAGAAAGTCTTAGCAATAATTTTTATTACCGTGGGATGGCGAATTATGATTTTGTTTGCATATCTACATTTTATCGTTACTTTATTACTAGCCGAAAATTAAATTGGAGTAAGGTTGATGTAGGCTTCAATTCAATGGTGGAACTACCCGAAATTGATATGGAAGAATACAAAAGTCTATCATTCCACATCCTAGATGATTTCTACGACAACCTTCTAACACTTGGCTCGCAAGAGATTTCCTTTGAATCAGTGGCATATTTAGCACAGCACTACGGCTTGCCAACTGATCTCATCGACTTTAGCTTTGACCCTAAGATTGCATTGTTCTTTGCTTGTTGTGAGATGCCTGACAAGGACTGTAGTGTTTATATGTTTGATATATACGCTACAGTAAAAAAGATGATGAGTTTAGCTGGCCAAGGACCAAGTTCTTCTATCGGATATATGCTCAACAAAGACGGTACTCATATGACTAACGAAGAGCGAGAACAGTGCTTCAAAGAATTCTGTACCACACTTAGCAAAGATGGATTTTCAACCGTAACGCCTATTATTAGTGGGGATGATATTCGATTTGGTGAGCGTATTATCAATCAAAAGGGGGCATTTATTTACCACCGTGATGTAATTCCAATGGATCAACTTATGTACACTGTATCATCGTCGACTAATTATCATGGTCGTAGAGTCTATAAAATCACCAAAGGATTGAAAGCAACAATACTGCAGGTGCTCAGTGAACAGTTTGGCATTAATGAAGAATTTGTTTATCCATCGATTGATCAAAACTTGGAAATCATTAAAAAAGCTGTAGCAAAGACAAGAGAGAAATTTGGCTTACCTAGATTGAATGATTAAAACTGATCTGGCCTAATTGTGAGGCAAGGCTTGATCCCATTTTCCACAAAGAGGTACTTATTCATGCTTTAGCTCTATTTTGTTGTGGCGTAATAATATTAGCCTCTCACTTATAAGTTTCTAACTCGCTTGGAGGGCGTTTGCAAGTTAGCTTTCTAGGGCGCTTCGGGGCGATTGCGACTTAGCTTCCTAGCTCGGTTTGGGCACAAACCGCCTTAGCTTTGCTAATGATGCCTAAAGAAACATGGCCAAATTTACTAGTCCACACACTAACCTTGACCACTAACTACAAGCTATTAATAAGTAAATTGTAACGTGGACAACAGTTACTAGTTCATAAAACTGAAGATGGTGAGCGCACTCATATTTAAATGTTAATTAAAGATAAAAAAATATAGAATTGAAGTTTAATCGTAAGCGTCTGGGTAATGGCACCTAGCTACGCTTAATATTCCATGGTAGCAACGCATCAATATCATTCGGGTTTTCAGCAATCTGCTGCAAGCAGGTTGCGATATAATCATGAACAATAAGATCATTCGCTTTTGCTGTTTCAACCAAACTATATAAAATTGCACTCGCGTTCGCACCTGTATTGGTGTACGAAAATAGCCAAGCCTTACGACCTATCACAAAGGGCTTCACTGCACGCTCTGCTCGATTATTATCAATGCTTAACCTGCCATCTTCGAGATAACGCTGGAATTTTTTAAATTGATTTAAGCTATAACTAATAGCCTCTCCCAATTTACTTTTAG
>NZ_ATUO01000178.1 GCF_000420245.1 Psychromonas hadalis ATCC BAA-638
TGCAAAGGCAATTTATCACCACGCTGATGCACACTTTTATGCAATTTACCACACTGTAACAGTATCGACATCATTGGTGATAACCCCTCTTCGGTTAAACGAAAGTGTTGTAATAACACACTCTCTTCAATACGCCCTTGGCTTTTTACATAGTCAGTGATCGCTTGTAAAATCATTAATTTCCCCCTTATGAATCGTTACACAATAACTTGCGCTAAATTGTTTTCAAAAAGCCTGAAGGAATCGTTATAAAATAACTTGCTCTAAATTGTTTCTAAAAAACCTTAAATGATTGGTTATTTTGAAAACAAAAGAGCAATTAATTTTAAAGCCGATTCTAAATGACTGGTTATTTTGAAAACAAAAGCGCAAGTAATTTTGAAGCCGATCCTTAACTATTGCTCAGCGCTAAAACATTACCTTTACGTTTTAACAATAACAAAGTGGATAAAATAATAACCAGCGCCACTAACAAGTAGATTGAGCTGGTCATCGGTTTAACACTAAAAGTCGCAATTTGATAATAACCCACAGAGATAATGTAAGCGCAGAGAGTTGTCCAAACGGCAATAAATTTTGCCCACTGTCCACCCACTTCACGTACTATTGCCCCCATTGCAGCTGCACAAGGTGCATATAACAAAATAAATAACAAGTAAGCAAAAGCGGCTTCTGGTGTCACAAATGCTTTTTGAATGTTTTTATAGATACTTAAATCAACCCCTTGTTCATCAGCAGCAGCTTCAAGATCAACCACCTCGCCAACATCAAGACCTAACGGATCGCCCATATTGAGCCCCAATAAATTCTCAGGAATAGTTTTCACCGCTTCTGTGAGTTTATCTAGCAGTGACATCGCTTGCTCTTCTTCAGTTGATGGCGTGGAATAAAGATTATTCAATGTCCCTACCACCGCTTCTTTGGCAAACAAGCCGGTCACAATACCTACCGTTGCAGGCCAGTTATCCTCTTGAATACCCAAAGGTGATAATAGCGGTGTAATAATTTGTGCGCCTTTACTGAGTAACGATGCCTCACTGTCTTGATGACCAAAACTACCATCTAACCCGATAGAGTTAATTACATTTAACAGTGTTACCACCACTACAATGGTTTTACCCGCACCAAATACAAAACTTTTTAGTTTGTGCCACGTTTTAATAAAAGTATTTTTTAAGGTGGGCAATTCGTAATCAGGTAGTTCTAAAAACAAGCTTTCACTGCGTCCCGGTAGAATAGTACGACTTAGTACAAAACCTGTTAACACCGCCACGGCAATGCCAATCAGATATAAAAGAAAAACAATATTTTGTCCCTGTTCTGGAAAAAATGCACTGGCAAATAGCGCATAGACAGGTAAACGCGCACCACACGACATGAAGGGCGACATCACCACAGTGAGTAAACGTTCACGCTCTTTTTCAAGTGTTCGCGCAGCCATCACAGCAGGCACAGTACAACCAAAACCAACAATCATCGGTACAAATGATTTACCGGGTAACCCTAGCCATTGCATCGCTTTATCAATCACAAAAGCGGCACGCGCTAAATAACCCGAACTTTCTAACAAGGCTAAAAATAGATATAAGCAACCGATAACAGGAATGAAAGTCATGACGGTTTGGATGCCATTACCCATACCAAAAGCAAGTACGTTAATCACCCATTCAGGCGCGTAAATAGCTTCTAATAACTGCGCAAAACCATCTACAAAAATAGCGCCCGACGCAATATCAAAGAAATCAATAAAGGCACTACCAATATTGATAGAGAACATAAACATCAGGTACATCACAAACAAAAAGAAAGGAATACCGGTGTATTTATTTAAAGTGATAGCGTCTATTTTATCAGTGAGAGAGCGACCTAAATGTCCTTCTGTACGTACCGATTTTTGAGTTAACTGATAGATAAAGCTATAACGTGTATCCGCAATTTGCAGATCAATATCCACATTAATAGCGAACCTTAATTGATCCACTTTTTGTAACTGCTCAGCATCCATTAATTGACAGATAGACTCATCATTTTCTAATAACTTAACCGCTAAGCCACGATGCTGTAAATGTCCATCAACTCCCGAAAGTAAAGAGGTCATCCCCTCAAGTGCTGACTCTATATTTTTACCATAATCAAGACTTAGCACCGGTTTATTCGTTAACTCAGCGGAATAGTGCTGTAATTTTAATTTCAGTTTCTCAACAGATTTTTTATCATGGGCGGACAAACAAATAACCGGACAACCAAGTTGCTCTTCAAGTTGTTTTTCATCGATGACCAGTTTTTTCTTGGCTGCCACATCAATTTTATTTAGCACAGCAACGACGGGTAAACCCAACTCTTTGAGTTGCAAGGTTAAATATAAACTACGCTCTAAACAACTTGCATCAATGATATTAATAATAATATCGGGCGCATTTTGCATCACATAATCAAAAGCAACACGTTCATCCAGTGACGAACCTTGCGCATCATAATCAATATTATAGATACCCGGTAAATCAATTACCTGCACCTGTTGCTTATCTGCTAACGTAAAGTAACCTGTTTTTTTCTCAACAGTAACACCACTCCAGTTACCCACACGCTGATTTGTTCCTGTTAAGGCATTAAAAAGCGTGGTTTTTCCTGAATTAGGATTACCAATTGTAGCAATGGTTAAACTCATTTTACCACCTCAACTTGAATCTGTTTTGCTAAACTCTTACGCAAGGCAATAGAGCTATTGGCACAGCGAATGGCAAGTGGGTCACCCATTGGCGCGATGCGTAATAACTCAACATTCGCTTTAGGAAGAAACCCCATATTTAATAATTTCTTACGCATCACAGGCTCCATCGCCTGCATGTTAATAATTGATGCAGATTGGCCAACATTTAAATCTGACAGTCGCATTTATCTCTTCCCTTTCTTTAATCTAATTGCTAATCATTCTTATTATCATAGTAATCTGGAAAGTAGGGATATTCTATAATCTAGATCAAACTAACTGCATTATTGATATATACCCATGATACTTCGAGTATGCAAAGTCAGCATCTTGGAGTGACATGGGTATATAGCTATTATCATTAAACTCTTTAATTGATTTTACATCTTAAATGGCAAGCGCATTATAGAACTGCTAAGCTCATTTAACAGTTCAGTAACTAGGTAATAAATAATGGATTTTGGTAATTTAAACCTTGTCTACTCCACCGACGGTGGCAAAGTAGATAAACCTAAACAGAAAAAAGTTGCCCCTGATGGTGATGGCATTATCCGTCTACATCGTGAAACCAAAGGAAGAAAAGGCAAAGGGGTAATACTGATTAAAGGATTACAACTTGATGAGAAAGCACTCAAAGCATTAGCCAAAGAGCTTAAAAAACGCACGGGTACAGGCGGAGCAGTAAAAGATTTTGTTATTGAGATTCAGGGAGCGCAACGTGAACTTATCAAAACATTGTTAGAGAAAAAAGGCTACAACGTCAAATTGGCAGGCAGTTAAAAGGACTAACCAGATGAAACTCTTAATAAAATTATCCATCGCAATGCTGGCATTGTTATCATTGACCATTACACTGTTACTTATATTTATTGATCCCAACGATTATAAGGTTGAAATTCAAGATCAGGTTAAGCAAAGCATTAATCGTGATTTACATATTAAAGGCGACATTGGTTGGACATTTTTCCCGCAATTTGGTTTTAGTAGTGGTGAAATTGAACTGGATAATTTAGCGGGCTTTAACAAAAAACACTTAATTAAAATCAAACAAGTTTCCCTTGGAATTAATATTTTACCGCTATTAAAAGGTGAAATATCTATTGGTGAATTGACCATTGATGGTTTTGAGTTGACCTTGCTAACCGATAAAAAGGGGCTCTCTAATTTAGATAATATGGGCATAACACCAGAAAAAGAGAGCATCACAGCACCTACGAAAAAACAGACTCAAAAAAGCACAGAAGAAAAAACAACGTCCTTCTTTGATCTCAGTAAAACTCAACTGGCGGGTATTAATATCAACAATGCCATTATTGAGCTTGAAGACTTACAAACGGGTAGCTATCAGAAAATCAGTATCAATGAAGTTAAGTTCGGAGAATTCGCACTCGGCAAAGAGACTGAGCTTATTATCAATACAAAAGTGATCATTGATGACTTACAAGCAGAGTTCAAACTGCACGCTTTGTTACTAGTGAGTCAAGATCTCGCAACGATCAAACTGAACAAATTACAGTTAAACAGTTTATTAACCACGCCAGACCTGCCTAACGGCCAATTGAAAAGTCTGCTTAAAACTGATATCACCTACCTTGCAAATAGCCAACAAGTAACCATCAGCAATATTGATATCAACACCGTTATTACAGGTGATAACCTACCCAATAAAAAAATAGACACACAATTTACTGCCAATATAAATTATCAACTCAAAAGTAAAAAAGCTGAAATAAAGCAGCTAAAACTAAAGGTAGATAAAATTGAACTTGCAGGTAACGTTAGTGTACAAACCGCGAGCCTTATTAAGGTGCGCTATAAGTTAGAGGCCAATAAGTGGGATCTAACCCCTTATATGGCAAAAGAAAATCAGAGTGAAAAAACAGACAATAATACTGGCACTGCTACAAGTACAGAACCAGCAATAGAAACAGAGCCAGATCTGAGTTTTTTAAATGGCTTAGACATTGATGGTCACCTAAAAATTGCAGGGCTAAAAATTGATAACATTCAGATTGGTGAAATCAATAAACATCTGATTATCAACAAAGGTAAAGCACAACTTAAACCATTAACGGCGCAGCTCTACCAAGGTTTATTAACCATGAATGGGGAAGTGCGTGATAACAAAGGCAAAAATAACTACCAAATATCGACAAAATTAAAAGGCGTAGAGATTCATCAACTGCTTATTGATGCAGCAGAAATCGATCTTATCAGTGGTAATAGCAGTTTCAATTTCAGTGGCAAAGGGCAAGGTTTAAGCGCCACTAAAATCAAACAGGGCTTAGTGGGAAAAGGCAACTTCACACTATTAGATGGCGAACTGTATGGGGTTAATATTCCACAAGAGATACGTACTTTAAAAGCAAAATTTACGGGTAAAAAAGCGCCCACCAGCGATAGTATTAAAAAAACAGACTTTGCCTCGTTAACGGGTAATTTCTCTATTAATAAAGGATTGGTTAATAATCAAAAACTATTGATGTTATCGCCTGTAATGCGTCTTGATGGCTCAGGACTTGTACATATTTTAAAAGAGACACTCGATTACAAACTGAGCATCAGTCCACTCTCTAAAAGTAAAGCTGATACCCATTATATCGACCTTGGTGGCTTAACCATTCCACTGCTTATTAAAGGAAGCTTTAGCGATCCTAAATTCTCATTAGATACCGATAGTGCTTTAAAAGAGCAACTAAAAGCCAAAGCAAAAATATTACAAAAAGAGGCCAAAGCGAAGTTCCAAGCAGAACAACAACGCTTACAAGAAAAAATGGATAATGCGCTTAAAAAACACCAAGATAAACTCGATGCAGAAACACAAGAAAAGATAAAAAAAGAGACTGAACGCCTCACAGATAAACTTAAAAAGTTTTTTTAAGTTACCAGAAACGCCACCTTTTGATAATTAATAGACTAAACTGAAGTCGTTCTGCTAATTATCAAAAGGGTGAAACTCATGTTATTCAAAAAGATGTTGCTTCTCTTGTTATGTTGTTTTGCTAATATCAGCTCACTACAAGCGCATGGAACGGCGAGTTACTGGACTATTGATGAATATTTTCAGCTTAACCCAGCACAACAAAAACTCTCCCAACAGTTTAATGAAATAGTACAAAATGAAGCCGTTGCACTTAAACAAAAAAACCAACCTATTAAGATTTTTATTGTTTACCCTAGCAAGCAGATATCCGATTATTGGCGCAGAAGTATTCTCGCCTTTGAAGCGAGGCTAAAAGAGCTTAATATCAACTACCAAATACGTAGTCACCATACGAGTGTCGCACTCTCATTTACCCAGCAAAAACGCCTCTTGGCTCGCTCCAAAGAGTATAATCCCGACTACCTTATTTTTACTTTGAGTATCACAGAGCACCAAGGTCTCATTGAAACGATCATGCAGCAACAAAATGCACCGAAACTCATTTTACAAAATATCACCACACCACTTAAAGTATGGGCAGATAAACAACCCTTTTTCTATGTTGGTTTTGATCACATAAAAGGAACCCAATTACTTGCTAACTATTATCTAAAACTAATGGATAAAAAATCACATTATGCAATGATTTACTGGGCACCAGGTTATCTCAGTGAAGTAAGAGGGCATAGTTTTATTCACCTCCTAGAAAGTAATTCAGATTTTATTCTTTCTAGCGAACATTATACAGACGCAACACGAAGTAGTGCCTATCGTGCCACACAAAAAGCATTAGCAACTGACCATGAACTTGCATTTATCTACGCATGTTCCACAGATGTTGCACTGGGCGTTTCTCAAGCAGTTCGCGATGCGGGTTTAAAAGATACAATTAAAGTTAATGGTTGGGGCGGTGGAGCGAATGAGCTACAAGCCCTTAAAAAGGGGTTACTTGATGTTACAGTGATGCGCATGAATGACGATAATGGCGTAGCAATGGCAGAGGTAATAAAGCTTGATATCTCTGGTAAAGAACATCAAGTGCCACTTATCTACTCTGGTGAATTTGCCATTATTGATAATAATACCAGTGAGGAAGCCCTTACACGTTACAAAAAAAGAGCATTTCGTTATTCACATTAATACCACCAGCAAAGTATTAAAGTTAGGCTCTGTTGTAGAACACTGTTGTCACCCATAGGCAGCGACTAATATTTCTTGTTTATTGAGCTTCGCGTTGCTTTCCCTAAACCAAGCAAGATAATTCGATAAATACTTTGTTGCTACGCCTTTCATTTTTCCGTTAACCCAACCCTTAAAATG
>NZ_ATUO01000179.1 GCF_000420245.1 Psychromonas hadalis ATCC BAA-638
GTACTCGTCTTATTATTAAAGGTTTTTAAGCAATCTTTACAACGATACCGTTGTATTGAACCCGACATCCCCCATTTTTTTAGCTGGCTAGAATGGCAGTGTGGACATTGGGATAGCATATCGAAAAGTGGCTGAATTAACTCATTCGCACTGATTTCAGTGTCTAATGCTTGAATTGACTGGTGAACTACCTCTCTTTGCGCCGGTGTCATAGAGAAAAGTGCTTTTGTGATTAGATTAAGCTTACTTACAAATAATTTAGTCTTCATTGCGAGTACCTTCAATCAGTTAAGTCTTATTTATAAGTATAGACAACAATTAGCTACAACAGAGCCTAATAAATGTAGTTGCTTGAGGGGGGTAACGGTCACTTATGCGCACTTTTAAGACGACACTATGATATAAAAATTAATAAGTGGCTAAATAGTGAATACTAATTGAATTAATTCTTTATTTTAGTTTTTTGTAACTGCCATTGCTCAAGTAGGCCATCGCTGTTAGTGGTAACGATTTTATCTTGCTCTTAGTAAGCAACGCTCAGTATTGATGAGCGACCACGTGTCATTTGTGACTGCCACTGTGCAAAAGCACCATCAGCTACTCGCCACCGTTTGATTACCTGTTTAGGCGAACCTGTTAATCACAGCGAATTATTTACCGAGAAACTTGAATCATTAAATTCAAAAAACGTAAATTAGTGTCTAATACCAATCTGCATAAGTATCTGATCTATCTTGTTGGTTAAAATAATAAATAGCTAGCTATTACTCAATCATGCGCCTTGCTCTTCATCATTTTTCCTCAACAAGCCCTGATCACAATATTATGCGGAATGGTATAACTCCGCAATCACCTCGCCTGTAGTTAAATCCCAAAAGGTGCGATCTATTATCGCATCTAAGGTGAAAGCAATCTTGCCATCACTACTTAAACTGACATGATTTACTCTTGAGCCATGAGATAAACCATGAACATTTTCCCCTGTGGATTTTTGCCAAACACGTGCTTTTTTATCACTTGAGCCGGTAAGAGCCATTGCACCATCATCTGATAAACTTACCGAATTAATATCTAATCGGTGTTTTTAAAAAGTGTTGATTTTATTAGCCTTAACATCAATGATGCTGACTTTAGCGCTGTGAAAAGCTAATAATATTTTGCTGCCATCAGCAGAGATTGATGATATTGCCTTCGATACTCCCCACTCACCCAATGGTCTATGGCCCTGCACAGCATATAAACGCTGAGACTAGGTAAAATTGATTATTTTCACTGATATCAAGTAATTCCATAAACTGCGCTTCATTGCTTTTAAACAGTGTAATGGCGATTCCACTTGCTTGTTATTCCATAAACAAAGCGTTTTACCAGCAGTAATCAAATTTAACTGACCATCTTTAGATAATGCAGTGATTATATTTTCACTATTATTTAACGCTTACATTGATGTGCCAGTCTGAACGTCCTGTTCAGTTAGATCAGAATAGTTTCCCTTTGTAATCATTTTGTAATATTTAAGCGGTAACGTTATCAACGTAGAATAATGAAGGGAAATGTACCGTTTTACTTCATTATTAATGTGTAATTACAGTACGAAATTTGTCCACATCAACTTTAGCTTAACACACAATAAGGTATGCTAATTTAGATAAACCCTTAGGAATAATGATGAAAAAAATTTTAAAATTATCACTTATTGCAATCGCTGTAATAGGAATGAATGTAAACGCAGGTACTTTTGAAAAAGTAAAAAAAGAAGGTGTACTGCATTGTGGTATGTCGACTGGTTTTGCTGGTTTTGCTGAGATGGGTGATGATAAAGTTTGGAAAGGCTTCGATATAGATATGTGTAGAGCAGTTGCAGCCGCCGTACTTGGAGATGCCAATAAATTGAATAATCACTCTTTAACATCTAAAGAAAGGTTTATTGCTCTGCAAACGGGTGAAATTGATATGCTTGCAAGATCAACAACTTGGACCTATTCAAGAGATACATCACTGGGTCTTAACTTTGCTGGCGTTAATTATTATGATGGTCAAGGTTTTTTAGTGGCTAAATCACTTGGTGTCAAAGATGCAAGAGAATTAGATGGTGCAACTTTTTGTTTACAAACAGGAAATACCACTGAATTAAACTTAGCAGATTACTTTTTACAACATAATATGGAATATAAATCAGTATCGTATGATACAGATGCACAAGTGATAGCGGGTTTTAAAGCGGGTCGTTGTGATGCTATTACGACTGACCAATCAGGACTTTATTCAAAATTAACCGTACTGGATAAAAGTAAGTATATCGTTTTACCAAATATCATCTCAAAAGAACCCTTAGGTCCTGTCGTAAGACAAGGTGATGACAGATGGTTTAATATTGTAAAATGGTCTCTAAACGCAATGATTACCGCAGAAGAGCTAGGCATTACTTCTAAAAATGCAGCTGATCTCGCTAAAAATTCAAATAATCCAGAAATTCAAAGACTGCTTGGTGTTAATGGAAATTTAGGTGAAATGTTAGGCTTAGATGCTAAATGGGCTTATAACATTATTACCCAAGTAGGTAATTACTCTGAATCATTTGAAAAACATTTAGGTGTAAATACTCCTCTTGATATCAAAAGGGGTATTAATGCTTTATGGACTAATGGCGGCATTCTTTATTCTCCACCATTTAGATAAAGATACAAATACAAATCTAAATCTAAATTCAAGAGATTAATCTCTTGAATTTTTTATTTTTCAAAACATTACTTTTTTAAAATATATAACAAAGGTTTCGTGTGTCTATTATCTATAATAAAACATTTAGGGCAATATTTTTTCAATTTGTCATTGTTACGCTTTTAGTGATAGGTTTGTGGTTTATGTTCACAAATTTATACATTAATATTGAAGCCAGAGGTATCAAAACCGGATTTTCATTTTTAAATGAAAGAGCTGGTTTTGATATTTCAGAATCACCTATTGCATATAATGCCAACTCTTCATTTCTAGATTCATTCATAGTTGGTATTGCTAATACACTTTATGTCTCAATATTTGGTATCGTATTTTCAACCATTTTAGGTGTCATCATTGGTATTGCAAGATTATCTAAAATATTTTTAGTGTCTAAACTTGCTTCTACCTATATTGAGGTTTTTAGAAATACTCCTCTTTTACTGCAAATATTATTTTGGTACAACGTTGTTTTAGTGGCACTTCCAAACCCTAAGCAAAGTATTCAGTTGGGTGCCGATATGATATTAAATAATCGTGGATTTAGTGTGCCCCGTCCTATCATGGAAGAGGGTTTTAGCTTTGTTATCATCGCATTTTTTGCATCCATCGCATTGGTTGTCTATTTATCAAAAGTCGCAAAAAGAAAATTTGAAAAAACGGGAGTAAATACTTTTCTTCTTCCTTGGAATATCCTTATTTTATTTTCCATTCCTTTACTCGTCTATGTTATTGCTGGTAATCCTTTAAGTTTTGATGATCCCGTATTACAAGGATTTAACTACAAGGGGGGAATGACCTACACGCCAGAGTTTCTGGCATTGGCTTTTTCTTTATCTATATATACGGCAACTTTTACAGCAGAAGCTGTCAGGAGTGGTATTGAAGCGGTTGATATTGGTCAAAAAGAAGCATCATCGGATCTTGGACTTAGCGCATATCAATCTTTAAAACTAGTTATATTACCGCAAGCGATAAGAATTGCATTACCGCCCATTATTAGTCAATGTTTAAATGTGGTTAAAAACTCATCATTAGCTGCTGCCGTCGGTTACCCTGAACTTGTCACCATTTTTAGTGGAACAGCATTAAATCAAACTGGACAAGCCATTGAAATTATTCTGATGACCATGAGTGTCTATTTATGTATTAGTTTAATTATCTCTTTGGTATTAAATTATGTTAATAAAAAACTGGAAATAAAGGGTCGATAATGGCGATATATGAAATAGAGCAATCACAAAAATCGCCCACCAATACCAAGGGGCCAATTAAATGGGTTTTAGATAACCTGGTAGCAACACCTACTCATGTTATTTTTTCTTTTTTGATATTAGGTTTGTTATATATAACAATTCCTCCTTTTATTACTTGGGCTATCATCGATGCCAATTTTATTGGCACAACCAAAGCATCTTGTACTGGAGATGGAGCTTGTTGGGTCTTTATTATCCATAAAATGGACTTCTTTATTTATGGTTTTTATCCAGAGAGTGAAATATATAGAATTAATTGGGTCTTTGGATTATCTATTATATTTTTACTTTTATTTAAATATACGGGAAAAACGTTTAAGGCAAAAATTGCGCTGTTTAGTTTATTTCCAATCATTGCCTATTTTTTAATTACCGGGGGGAGTTTTGGTTTAGTTGAAGTGCCAACAGATAAATGGGGGGGATTAATGCTTACCTTAATTATCTCTTCAATAGGAATAGTAGTGGCTATGCCTGTTGGTATTATACTCGCTTTTGGTAGGCAATCTAAGCTTCCAATCATTAAAAGTTTTAGTATCGTTTATATTGAATTTGTCAGGGGAGTTCCCCTTATCACCATTTTATTTATGGGTTCGGTGATATTACCTATGTTTTTTCCTGAAGGTATGACCTTTGATAAGCTGTTAAGAGTTCTGATTGTTGTCACTTTATTTCAAGCTGCTTATGTTGCAGAAGTGATCCGAGGTGGGTTACAAGCCATCCCCAAAGGACAATATGAAGCTGCTGATTCTGAAGGATTATCTTATTGGCAGAAAATGCTCATTATTATATTACCGCAAGTCATTAAAGTATCAATACCCAACTTAGTTGGCAATGCTATTGGCTTATTTAAAGATACTACTCTTGTACTCATCATCGGTTTATTTGATTTGCTTACCATGGTTGGTTTGACCTCCATAGACTCACATTGGACTGGGTTTGCAACGGAAGGATATGTATTTGTGGGTTTTATATTTTTAATATTTTGTTCTGGTTTATCAAGATACTCTAAAGTTTTAGAAGATAGATTAAATACTGAAAACAGATAAAATCACAGCAATAAAAGATGGAACATAAAATGAATTATATTATAGAAATCGAGAAGTTAAATAAATGGTTCGATGATTTTCACGTACTAAAAAACATAAATTTAAAGATTAAAGAAGGTGAAATAGTCGTTATTTGTGGACCAAGTGGCTCTGGGAAATCAACACTCATTAGATGTATTAATTATCTTGA
The DNA here is from genome assembly GCF_000420245.1 of Psychromonas hadalis ATCC BAA-638. Classification (GTDB taxonomy): domain Bacteria; phylum Pseudomonadota; class Gammaproteobacteria; order Enterobacterales; family Psychromonadaceae; genus Psychromonas; species Psychromonas hadalis. Next base: position 5,211 of record NZ_ATUO01000179.1, read on the forward strand.
GCAATTTCAACAAGGAACCGTGACAGTTGATGGAATTATACTAAAAGATGATGTAAAAAAAATTAAAGAATTGAGAAAACATGTGACCATGATTTTTCAACATTTTAATTTATTCCCTCATCTTTCAATATTGGAAAACTTAACCTTAGCGCCAACCTATGTAAAAGGTGTGTCAAAAACGCAAGCGACTAAAACTGCAATGAAGTATCTAAAAAGAGTCAATATTGCAGAGCAAGCGCATAAATATCCAAATCAATTAAGTGGAGGACAGCAACAACGTGTTGCCATCGCAAGAGGTCTTTGCAAAGATCCTAAAATTATGCTTTTTGATGAACCTACCTCTGCCCTTGATCCTGAAATGATTAATGAAGTATTAGATGTAATGATCGAATTAGCCAAAGAGAAAAAAACCATGGTTTGTGTGACTCATGAAATGGGGTTTGCTAAGAAAGTTGCCGATCGCGTTATATTTATGGATCAAGGACAAATCATTGAAGAAAATACACCAAAAGAATTTTTTGAAAACCCTCAAAGCGATAGATTAAAACAGTTTCTCGAACAAATAATTACCGATTAATATAAGACTGATATTAATTACTATGTTGAAAGGGTTTTATGACCCAATGAACATGGTTACACTGAGATGTATATGCCACTTTTGGTAAATTCTGAAAGTTTATATGGCACAACAAAATAACCAAAATTTGGTGATGATCTGTTTAATACCAAATCTGCAACGGAAGAGGGTCAAGGTCTGTCATTGATCCCATCTGTTGAAGTGCCATTAGCAAACATGAGTCGTGACGTAATTTACGATGAAGCGATCTGCTGATTAAAATCACTTCACACATACCTTGATCATACGGTCGTGATACGCGTGGTTTAATCCGTCAATATCAGTTTGATAAAGTAGAGTTGGTGCAATTTGTACACCCAGAAAAAAGCTTTGAAGTGTTAGAAAATAGAAGATGGAAAATTATTGGTTAATCATCATTCCCAGGTTTGACCATTCAATACTCTTTAGACAGCACGCAATGGCTGAATTACGATAAAAATGCAGTGCCTAATGCCAACCTGTTAGCAGTACGTAGTGTTTCAGAAAGTGGCCGTGTTGGCTGTTCTGTGAAAGTGAACTCTTAAACTTTTCCAAGACTTATTACTCGGTAGTAATAGCTAATTAGTTGATGTTAGTTAGGGTCAGATGAACTTAATTTACCTTCGTTCTGACCTTATTGTAATGGTTTAATAAGTTTGGAGGGTTTGATAGCCTCTTAAATGAATTAAATAGGAAAGAATAATGGCCAATACAACTCGAAAAGATCGTATAAAAGTGTCTCCTGCTCAAAAGCTAGAATATGCAAAATTGATGATCGATGATAATTACTCTAATCAACAAATAATTGATCTATCAGGTGCCTCTTCATCTGCTGTAGTTCGATGGAAAAAGCAGTATTTAGCGGAGAGAAAAGGTGAGATACCTACAAATAAAACAGCCCTTGATCCTCAAGCCCGACGAATTCAAGAACTTGAACGAGAGCTAGCAGATGCCAAAAA
>NZ_ATUO01000180.1 GCF_000420245.1 Psychromonas hadalis ATCC BAA-638
CAATTACAATAAATAGCTAATCTATTTTACTGGTTAAAATAACTCACTTCTGCGTTGTAAGTTTTGTAAAGGGAACAACCATTTACGTCAACTTATGCCTTAAATTTAGCTATTTTTCCTGCGCAAAATTTAGATCACATACTTAATGTAATCGGTATTACTTAGTTTAGTGTATTTTAGGCATAAAAAAACGCCCCGAAAGGCGTTTTTTTGTTAACCTTTTTTAAAGGTTAAGTTTCATCATTTTGTTGTGGCTCTGTACGTGGTGCGCGTTCATTTGCTTCACGTACTTTTAATGAACGGTCTTGGAACTCTTGCTCATTTAGCACGCTAATCGCTTTTTGTGCATCTTTCTCTGGCATCTCAACAAAACCAAAACCACGGCGTTTACCAGTGTGTTTGTCTTTCATCAGACGTACAGAAAGTACTTTACCCTGCTCTGCAAAAAGAGTGCGGATTGCCATCTCATTTGCGCGGTACGGTAAGTTACCCACATAAAGTGTCGTCGTTGCGAAATCATCATCAGATGAACTACTGCTTGTTGCGCTAGTAGACTTGCCTGTTTTGATGAATTGAATCGCAATACCTGTTGCGATAGCGCCAATTGCAAATGAAATTTCAGCAGAGAGTGTTAAACCTGCAACGGCAATAATAATGTAACCTAAAATCGCAACGGCGATAGAAAGCAAGATTGAAGTGTTTGACTTCATAATAAAATAACCTCAAAGGTAGGGTAAAATGGAATAATAAAAATTCATTAAATCAACCTTTTTAGGGTGCTCTAGTAGATAACATAATCAACCAATAGTTGATCTGCCTACTCTTACTACCTATTATCAATTAAAATATCTTCAATGATAAAGGACATATATTCATCCCTAAAAAAGCAAACGTATTGTAAGCTAATTTTTTCAATTACGTTAATTTCTTTAACAAAATGCGATTTAGGTAACCTATCTACCGTCTGATTTTGTGAAATAGAACACGCTTAAAGAGATTTATTTGTAAGCATAAGCTGATGTTTTTCTGTTCGACTCTTTTTGTCAGTCGATTATCAGGGGAGATTTTTGTGCAGGAGTGTTAAATCACTCAAAGAATACCAACTTGCTTGTTAAATTTGTCTCTGTTGAAACCTAAATGTTGTTATAGTGTTTTCACTTTTATTCTTGAAAATAAGGCGTTTGTATTTTGTTGTTGTTAAAAACATGGAACTATTAATGTTGTTATTTGCTAATACAAGGAGTGTATTATGCACCTGATTTTTATCTTTTTAATGGTACTGATTATCACCATTAATTTTTCGGCGTTAGCGATGGTGGCGAAACGTTGGATCAATAACTATGTGTTAGCAAAAATAGCGGGATTGCTATCTATTTGTCTTTCATTGTTTTTTATTGAACACTTTGTTGGTTTAGGCAATCTTAATTGGTTATGGCCTGTGACCACGATTGCTTCGTTGTTTGTTCTTTCCAAAAATAGAGCGCTTTTAAAACAGCATAGCAGTGCCGAGGTGATCTTTTTTATCGGTTTTGTCTATGGCTTAGTTTGGCGCTTGGCATTTCCTGATATCAATGGTCAATCGGAAGATCTCACCGATCTGGCTTTTTTGAGTAACTATTATGCAGGGCATACGTTGCCTGCGCTTGATAATTGGCTTCCTCCTTATACGTTTAACTTCTATTACGCATTTCAACACTATTGTGGCGCACTGCTTGGGCGTTGGTTAGCACTGCCTATCGGTATGACCTATAATATTGTGTTTGCACTGACACTCGCTTTTATGATTAGTTTAGTGTGGAATATTGCTTCATTGGCGACGTCTAAACATTTGCCTCGTTTTCTATTAGTGACGGCGGTGGTGATGGGAGGAACGGGTATCAGTGCCTTTGTACCTTTCATGTATGAGGCAAAAGCGACTGACAATGGTGGGCAAAGTTATGAGTCGCTGAGCCGTTTATGGTCAAGTGTGCGTTTTATTGGTATGTACGATAAAAACGTTAATACTGATTTTGGTCGCGCTTTAATGGGCATGGAAGCAGGGGGAGAAGCAACCCAGAATCCTGATCTGCCCATTGAAACCATTGGTTATCTCACTATGCAGGGCGATTTTCATCCACCACTGGGTGGCTTCCTTTTAGTGTTGATTGCGATCACTTGTATTTTGCTAATTGAACAACCACGTGCTTATCCTGTGAATGCTAACGCCCCTCCCACCAAAGGGGCTTATCAAGCTATTTTAGTGTCCACCGGGCCGTTGATGTGGATAACCAATACGTGGGTTTTGCCTCTGCAAGCATTGCTGATTTTTTCATGGGTCGCTTATCGTTTGATTATTAAAGCCGAGCTTAACTGGAAAGCAATTATTCTGGGTGGTTTGATCCCGCTGTTTTTAATGGTGCCATTTTTAAATGAGTTTACCCGCAGTGCCTTATCGTTATCAATAAAATGGGTGGGAAATGAAAATCATACGCCACTTATTTCAGGTTTATTACTGCTTTGGCCACAACTTCTACTGTTAGCAATCGGCTTGTATCTTGGCAAAAAAATGCCTGTTATCTGGCTCTTTGTTAGCACTTTTTCAATCTTTTTGATCGCGTCTGAGCTTCTGTTTATTGATGATCCGATGGGCGGTATTTATGAGCGTTTTAATACCACTTTAAAATGGTGGTCATGGTTACAAGTTGCGGTGGTGGTTTCACTGTCAACGTTATTGATGGCAAGTAAAAATAGAATTATTCGTGCTGTTAATTTATTAATACTGATCGCCCTTTCAAGTTACGCCTTAGAGCTGGCTTATTACTTTAATAAAACGGCGAAACCTTCAAGTGGCAAGTTAAAGGGTGATTATTTTATCACCCGTGATCAAGTCAAAAAACAGACCTTAGAATACTTAATCTCTGCACCTTATGGTGTGGTGTTAGAGGGCGTTGATAAAGCCGCTTATGGTAAAACATCGACATTAGCCCTGTTCAGTAATAAATCTTCCTTGGTGGGTTGGCATTCTCACGAGTCACAATGGCGAGGACACCCAGCGTTTATTAATCAGCGTGGCAGTGATGCGCGGGCATTTTATCAGGGGCAATTAGATAACAGCCTTGCATGGTTATTGCAAAATCGTGTCACCTATATTGTCTGGTCAAAAGACGATCTGAACCGCGCCCAAGATAAGGACACTCGTCAACGTATTCATTCACGTATTCATCTGCAATATCATTGGATAACAATTCAAAAAGTCGGCCGTGATGAATACGGTTTATGGGTATTAAAAAACAACCAAGTGAAGGGATAAGGAACTATTATGCAAACGATCTATTTAGCACTAACACTTGGTCTGCTGTGGTTAAACATTGCAGGGTTAACGCTCGCAACACAACGTTTTTTACCTGATAGTCATATAGCGCGCTCAACGGGCATTATAGTGCTGTGTTTGGTGCTGTTTTTTATTGAGCACTTTATTGGCCTTGGTACATTGCACTGGTTATGGCCATTTACCACTACACTTGCTATTTATCTGCTTTATAAAAATAGAGGCTCTGAGCGAGAGTCGCAATTCTGGCGTGCAGAGATTATTTTTGGCATCGCATTTTTCTACTGTTTTGCGTGGCGTTATAGCTTTCCAACGATCTATCCCTCGTCTGAACGTATAACCGATCTCTACTTTATCAGTAACTATTTGCCGGGTAATACCTTGCCACCCATTGATAACTGGAACCCTCCCCATGCCTTTGATTTCTATTATGCGTTTCAACATTACGCAGCAGCATTAGTCGGGCGACTCTTAAGTTTTGAACCGGGTACGACTTATAATGTTGCTTTTGCACTGATCACCTCGCTAACCATTACCCTTGCGTGGTCTGTCGCCAGCCAGTTTATTAAAAGTAGAGCGCTGAAAATGTTATTAGTGGCGACCATGGTGTTTGGTGGTACGGGCATTTCTCCCCTTGCCCACCTTGCCTTTGATGGTGTTGAGCCGGCTAAAAATAATAGCGAACAGGAACAAACACGTTATCAGCAACGCCAAGCACATGATGCGTTTAAAATGCTTATCTACAGTGCGCGTTTTGTGGGTTCACGAGAAGATGTGACACTTGAAGCGTTACATAATAGCAATTCACTCTCACGTATTATTTTTCCGGAGATAAAACCAGAGCCGTTGCCTAATAAAGGTTGGGAGCCTCGTGAACTTCCAATGGAAAATTTTGGTTATCAGTTTTTTGTCGGTGATTACCACCCGCCACTCGGTGGTTTCTTCCTGCTGTTATTTACGCTTGCGTTACTTGCCGCTATTGAGTCGGGTGTGCGCGTAAAACTGTTACAAGCACTATTAGGGTTCAGCGTACCTGTGATGCTTATCACTAATACCTGGACGTTCCCGATGCAAGGGCTATTGCTGATGGGCTGGGTCGCTTATCGTTATTGGGATAAAAAAGCGGTTAATTGGGATTGGCTGATTGCTGGTGGGTTACTTGCGGGTTTGCTGATTTATCCTTTCTTCACTGACTTTGCTAATGGCTCACTGAGTACCCCTGTTAAATTGGTAACAGGCTTTGATCATACCCCTATTTCACGTTTCTTAGCGCTGTTATGGCCATTATTACTGTTAATTGTGATGGGACTGTTTGAGCCAAAATATCGTAAATGGAGTATCACGATTGCGTTAACCATTGCCTTTATGTTGTTTGTTTCTGAGATGATCTATATTGACGATCCAACTGAAGGTAAATACTTGCGCACTAACAGTGTGATGAAGTGGTGGGGCTGGATCTACGTGGGTGGACTTGTTTCGCTGGGCGCTGTCTGTTTAGGCTCTAGTCAAAAATGGATCCGCTGGGGGACGGTGATCATCTTCTTGCTGGTTAATGTATACGCCTACGATGTGGCGCGTCACTGGATCTATTCAACCAAAGGTGCCATTGGAAAATTAGCAGGGCATGAGTGGTATACCAGCGATGCTAGCCATCGAGATATGTTTAATTATCTAAAAACACAGCCATTTGGCATTTTATTGGAAAATGTGCCCGATAACGCATATATGAACTCCAGTATCTACGCACTGTTTAATAATAAAGCGATATTGCTAGGTTGGCCTTCACACCTTAGAACATGGCATGGAGATGTGCCGCAAGTATGGCATTTGACCAATGAAATTCGTCAATTCTATCAAGGTAAATTAGCTAACTCTGCGGATTGGTTACAAGCAAATAAAGTCAATTATGTTATTTTAGCGCGTCATCAAGATGCACAAATGTTTACCTTAATTGACCCGCAAATTAAACACGATTATACATGGCAACGGTTTAGCCCACAGCATCAAGGCGTAAAAGGAATTTGGACCCGTAAAGTGCTGTTTGAAAACCAAGCTGATATTAGACAATAACAACTAAAGGAATAGGAATTATTATGGTCATTAACCCCGAATTAAGCATTGTAGTGTGTGTATTAAATGAACAGGAGAGCATTGATCTCTTCCTTGATGCAGTCACCCCTTTTATAGAACAAGCGGTCAACTCTTACGAAATAATTTTTGTTAACGATGGCAGTACCGACCGTACACTTGAGATTATAAAGCAGCGTGTGGCTGATCCTGCTTTGCATATCAAATTGGTTAACCTATCACGTAACTTTGGTAAAGATACTGCATTAACCGCAGGGCTTGATTACGCCAAAGGGCAAGCGGTGATCCCGATGGATGTCGATTTGCAAGATCCACCTGAGTTGATCCCTGAGATGGTTAAAAAATGGCGTGAAGGGGCAGATTCGGTGATCGCAGTGCGTAAAGATCGCAGTGATGATAGTTTAGTTAAGCGTAAAACCGCCACTGCTTTTTATAAAATCATTGGTCGTATGAGTAAAGTAGACATGCCACAAAATGCCGGCGATTATCGTTTGATCGACCGAAAAGTGGTCGATGTTTTGCAACGGATGCCTGAAAAAGCGCGTTTCATGAAAGGGTTGTTTGCTTTTCCAGGATTCAGTAAAGACTATGTTTATTACAGCCGTCCTGCGCGTGTTGCAGGTACAACCAAGTGGAACTATTGGAAACTGTGGAACTTTGCCCTCGATGGTATCTTCTCATTTTCCACTGCGCCATTACGTATTTGGACTTACGCAGGTGTCTGTGTGGGACTGTTATCATTAATTTATCTTACTTTTGTTATTGCCAAAACCCTTATTTTTGGTGTTGATGTTCCCGGTTATGCGTCGATGATCACCTTGATCCTGTTTTTTAGTAGCTTAAACCTAATTGGTATTGGTGTTTTAGGCGAATATATCGGGCGTATTTTTGAAGAGGTGAAAAATAGGCCTCTGTATGTTATTGAGGGGTATTATGGTGACGATAGTAGCGACGAAAAGCAAGAAAATGACAAACCTAACCGCTAGATGAAATTACTTAGAGAGTTAGCGACTAATCGCCTTTTTCAGCAGTTAGTCTCATTTTCGATTGTTGGTGTGGGGGCAACGTTAACCCATGCCGTTATTTTTAATCTTGTTTTTCAGCAACTACAATTTCATCATTTTATTGCTAATATTCTAGGTTTTTGTCTCGCATTTTTAGTCTCCTATCTCGGCCAGTTCCACTGGACGTTTAAAGAGCAAGCGATACAATTAACAGATAAACGCAGTGCTTTTGTTAAATTTTTTAAAACAGCACTGCTTGGTTTTGCTGTAAACCTCTTTTGGTCATTTATTATTTTGGAGTTTTTACAACTTCACCACTATTACTACCTCGCACTCCTTACCTTTGTGACCCCTATTTTAATCTTTGTACTGAATAAGTTTTGGGTGTTTAAATAGCTATTTTTGGAAGTGATACCATTCCGCATAATATTGTGATCATGGCTTGTTAAGGAAAAATGATGAAGAGCAAGGCGCATGATTGAGTAATAGCTAGCTATTGCGATTGAATGCAACGTAGCTATTTATTATTTTAACCAACAAGAT
>NZ_ATUO01000181.1 GCF_000420245.1 Psychromonas hadalis ATCC BAA-638
GCGCAAATAATTTTGAAGCCGATCCTTAGTGGTTTAAATAACTACTTTACTAAAGTAGCAGCTCACTGTCGATAGGGTGAAAGTGTGTACAACTATTCACTAATGCTTTCGCGGTTAATTTAGGTACGCCATACGCTTCGGTCGTGACTGAAAAAGTATTTTTTACTTTTTCTAATAAAATAGCAAAATCACCGTCACCAGACAGAAGAATAATGGTATCAACCAACGGCGCAACTTCCATAATATCAATCGTTATGCCCACATCCCAATCCCCTTTGGCACTGCCATCACTGCGCTGAATATAGGGTTTTAGTTTTACTTCAAAACCTAAATGTTTCAATACATCTTGGAATTTTATTTGTTGGTTATCCCCTTTATCAATCGCATAGGCGAACGCATGGGTTATTTTTCCTTGTGCTTTGATTATTTGCCACAGCTTGCGGTAGTTAAACTGTTTCCCGTAAGCTTGACGTGAGGTGTAATAGATATTTTGTACATCTGCGAAGATTGCTATTTTTTTCATAAGTTTGATACTGCATTTTTAAGATAAATGCATCATGCCATAGTCAAACAGCAGTAAAAATAAAAAAGCCCCAAATAAAGTGATTATCTGGGGCTAAGCTAAATTTATTATCAAATTAGTGAGCTGACAAGCTCAGTGGCCAATTATCAACCAATAAAGCGATCAACCAACAAAGTTATTACGCGAGCTACGCTGTTTTTGACGACTACCCGTCCCTGCGCCTGAACGTTGTCCATCACGATGCCCTACTCTTGCTTTTTTCGGCTTACTAGGTTTTGATTCGCGTGTATCTAATACAGAAACAGGCAAGGGTGTACCCGGTTCAAATCCTGCTAATATTTTACGAGGGATCACTTTTTTAATTAATTTTTCAATATCTTTAAGTAGTTTAAACTCTTCATTACACACTAAAGAGATCGCTTCCCCTACATTACCCGCACGGCCTGTACGTCCGATACGATGCACGTAATCTTCACTGACATGTGGCAGATCAAAGTTCACTACTTGTGGCAATTGGTCAATATCAATACCACGGGCAGCAATATCCGTTGCGACAAGCACGGTGACTTGCCCTGCTTTAAAGGCTGCTAATGCTTTAGTACGCGCACCTTGGCTTTTATTACCGTGAATGGCAGCCGCACGAATACCACGCGCTTCAAGTTGTTTTGTTAGGCGGTTAGCACCATGTTTGGTTTTTGAGAAAACCAATACCTGTTTCCAATTTTCCTGTTTAATTAATGTTGTTAACACAATCGATTTTTTGGTTTTATCCACTTCATAAACAAACTGTGTGACACTTTCTGCCGTGGTATTACGTGGGCTAACAGAAATTTCAACGGGATTATTGACCAATCCTTTGGCAAGTTTGCGAATATCGTTCGAGAACGTTGCGGAGAAAAGTAGGTTCTGACGCTGTTTAGGTAAGAAACTGATAATACGTTTAATATCGTGGATAAAGCCCATATCCAACATTCTATCTGCTTCATCTAACACTAAAACTTCTAACTGTTTAAAACGAACCGCATTTTGATTATACAAATCCAGTAAACGCCCCGGCGTTGCCACTAATACATCCACACCACGACGCAATAATTGCATCTGAGGGTTGATTTTCACGCCACCAAAAACGACCGCACTTCTTAAGGGTAAGTTTTTACCGTAATTTTGCACACTTTCATGTATCTGCGCAGCCAACTCTCGCGTTGGTGTTAAAATCAAAACACGTACTTGGTTTGATTTCGCAGATTCTCCATCAATGAGGTTTGCTAATAAAGGCAACGTGAATCCCGCTGTTTTACCGGTGCCCGTTTGCGCAGCCGCCATGACATCTTTCCCCTCTAATATAACAGGGATAGCTTGCGTTTGAATCGGCGAAGGCTCTGTATAACCCTGCTCTTTAACCGCACGTAATAGCTCTTCAGGTAAACCAAGGGAGTCAAAACTCATAAATAAATATCTTCCTAATAAAAGTGTTTCACAAAAATAAGCGCGTAGCTTACAGCAAAGCGCTGAATAGATGTGATTTAAATCACTTTGTACAAATAAAAAACAGTTTGACTAAAGTCGCCCATCCAAAAAATAAAACATAAAACATAAAACAAAAAACAAAATATAACCACGAAGCTGCTACACGACACGAAGGACACGAAAAAAAATAGGGTTTGGGTTTTAACTTCCTTTTCCTTCGTGGTTAATTGTTTTTAGTCTTGGTCTTACAAACAACTCACCACGAAGCCACTGCGCTACACGAAGAAAATCAAAAACAAAAAACAGGGTTGGGTTTTAACTTCCTATTTCTTCGTGCCTTCGTGGTTAAATGCTTTGGGTCTTGGTCACGACTCCCGCTATACATTAAAACTTACTCACCGTTAAAGCGCTCTGTTAATTTGAAATCATCTAAAATCGCATAAAATGCAGGCAATACCAAAATAATCAGAGTGGTGGCGGCCAGTAAACCAAATACCAATGCGATCACCAGTGGAATCAATATTTGTGCTTGTAAGCTTTGCTCTAACAGCAAGGGCAATAAACCCACTGAGGTGGTGGCACTGGTGATAAAAATAGCGCGTACACGTTGTTGTGTCGCTAACATTGCTGAACGTTTAATATCACCATATATCTTGAGATCTTCTTTGATGAACTGCACCAACAAAATAGAGTCGTTAACCACAATGCCAGACAGTGATGCAAAACCTAACATCGATGGCATAGTCAGATTATGCCCTAATAAAAAATGCCCCCAGATCACGCCAAACAGTGACAGTGGAATGGCAATCATCACAATTACAGGCTCAACGTAACTGCGGAATTGATAACTTAAAATGGCAAATACAGCAAACAGTCCAATTGAAAAATTCACTAACATTGAGCGACCAGTTTCTGCAGAAGACTCTGCCTCCCCACCCAAATGGACAATCAGTCCGGGAAAACGCTTTTGTATTTCAGGGATAAATTCAACTTTCACTTTGCCCATCACTACCGCAGTATTGTTGATACGTGTATCGATATCACCCAACAAGGTCAATCTACGCAGGTTATCAACACGCGATATCTTATTAACACCACGCTGATAATCTATCGAAACTAAGTTTGCTAATGGGATCTGCCGTCCATCGGGTAATATAATGGGAAAATCTTCCAATGTTGCCAACTGACTACGACTGAGGTAATCAATGCGCAGGTCTAGCTCGACTTTTTCCCCTCCAATTTGTAACTCATCCACTTTAATACCAAAAAAAGCACTACGCAGTTGATTCGCCACAACTTGCCCTGTCACGCCATAACTTTCTACGCCGGGCAGTAACTGCATTAGAATCTCAGGTTTACCATCTCGCAGATCAGGCAACAGGTTAAATACCCCATCAAACTGACTCAGATAGAGAGCAAACTCTTGCCCAGCTTGTTTTAATGTTTGTAGATCAGGATGACTTAGTTCCACTTGTATTTTTCGCCCAGCGGGGCCTTTTTCAGGTACACGGATCATAAAGGAGCTAATACCCGTGAGCTCTCCAATCTCAGTTATCAATTTATTTTGAAAATCAGCAATTAAGGTATGGCGGATCTCCGTATCGAGTAAGTCCAAATAGATAGTCGCGGCATGCTCCCCTTTTTCACTGGCATCTACATTAAAACCATATTGCACAATTTTATTGGCAATTAAGGGTAACTGTTGGGGTTGATCGGGCTGATAAAAATCGTTAACAGTTTTCAGATCTTTTTCTATTTTTTCCACCATTTTCTGTGTATCAGCAAAGGGAGTACCAGGTGGCATCAATAGAGTTATCTGTAACTGATTTCCTTCAAGTTCAGGGAAAGGAGAAAACGTTAATATGCCACTAATTGGTAATGCCATAGTGGCCAAAAAAGCAAAAATAATCGCACCACTAAAAGGGTAACGGTGATCAATGATCCAACCGACCAATTTAGGTAATTGCTTTTCACGCAGTGATTCAAAGCCATTATTAAAGTATCTTTTTAACGCAATCGGCTGATGATCTTTATCGTCTGAAAGTTGCTTGGCATGGTAAAGATGGCGCGGCAGAATAAAGAACGCTTCAATCAATGAAACAACGAGGGTGATCACCAGCACGATGGGTACGACTTTGAGTACTTTCCCCATATCGCCCTCAATAAAAGCGAGTGAGCCAAAAATAGCCAGTGTGGTTAAAAATGAGGAAAACACACCGACTTTGACGCGATCCACACCATCCACTATCGCTTGTAATTTATCTTTCTGCTTTTCAAGCTCGGTGGCGATACTCTCCGATAAAACAATGGCATCATCCATGATTAAACCAATCGCAATCAACAGTGCCACTGAACTTAACATATTCAATGACAGCCCAAATTTAGACATTACAAACAGTGAAGCTAAAAATGAAACGGGTAATCCCATCGACACCCAAAAGGCATAGCGCCACGGGAAAAATAGCCACATCACTAAAAAGACTAATAATATCCCCTGCGCACCATTTTTGACCAGTAAATTGATACGGTCGCCCGCCAGTGATGCCATATCACGCGTTAATGTCAGGTGAACACCTTCGGGTAGCGCATGTTGCTCCCGTTCAACAAATTGAACAACACGGTTGTAAACATTAATGGCATCCGCTGAGGTTTTTTTCTGTATTTCAAGCAGTGCAGCAGATTGGTCGTTAATCTCTATTGATTCCTCATCAAGCTCAAAACGGCGTGAGATGGTAGCAATATCACCCAATTTAATGGTTGCCCCTTGTGCATCACTAAAAATAGTGATGTTAGCGAGTTCACGCGGTGTCTCTTTTTGTGCATCAAAACGCAATAACAGAGTACGCTCTGCACTGTATATTTGCCCACTTGGCATGGTAATATTTTGCTCACTAATACTTTTAGCAACATCAGCAACGGTTAAATTAAGTTGACGCAATTTTTGTAGATTAAGCTCAATACGCAACTGTGGCTCTGAGAACCCTGATATTTTAACTAACGCAATCCCCTCTAAGCGTTTGATACGCTGTTTAAACTGCTCTACATACTCTTTAAGCTCCACTTTCCCCATGTCTGAAGCAATACCAACGCTGACCACGGCATCATAAACACGTTGCTGACTAATAATGGTTTTTTCAACTTGATCAGGAAAACTATTAATCGCTTCTATCTCGGTGCGGATATCTGCGATAAAACGACCAACATCTCCCGTTTCTCTCTCCATCTCAGCGATAGTGGTCGCCATGCCTTCTGTTGCTTGACAAGTGAGCTCATGAAGATGATTAATACCATCTAGGGCATCCTCAATAGGCAAACAGAGTGCTTGTTCAACATTTTCAGGACTTGCCCCCGGATAAGGTACGGCAATCTCTATTTTTACCCGTTTAAAATTGGGAAAGGTTTCACGTTGCATCTGTGGTAAAGATAAGATGCCAAGCACCATTAATGTCAACATTAATAGGTTGGCAGCGGTTGGGTGAGAGGTGAAAAAACGAATCACTGCTCACTCTCCCATTCAACTGTTTTTAATTTTAGCCCTGTTGCAACGGGCAGCAGATCGGAAACAACAATCTGATCACCAACACTAAAATATCCCGCTTTTATTACCACCCAGCCATCACGGCTAAATAATGTCTCAACAGGAACTATTTTCAAGCGACTCTCTTTATCAACAAGATATAATCGGCCGCCGTGTAACGCTTTCTTGGGGATAACTAATTGCGCAGCCTTTGCCCCTTCAATATTAATTTCAACAAACATGCCACTGATCAACGGCAGTTGCTCACTATCCCCTTTGATAAACGCTTTAAAATCAAAAGGGATCTCAATCACAACGCCCACCGTACCAACGCGCAAATCTATTTGCCCAGAAATACGTTTTAATGTACCTTGCCATGTCGCATGGACAAAGGCACTTTGGAAAGTAACCGATGCGGGTAGATTTAATGCGGCAAGTTGAGGGAATTCTCCTTTTTGTAGAGTGGCTCCCTGCTTAAAGGTGGCACTTAAACGTCGAAGTTGATGAACAGGAATTTTAGCTTCCACTTCCAGCAAACTGTAATCTTGTGTTGTAAAAAGCACTTGCCCAAGAGAAACGTACTCTCCCATTTCACTATTGACCTGCTCAATACGCCCATCAAAAGGCATTTTTATTTGTGTATGGTTAAGGTCTAATTGTGCTTGCTGAATCTGACTTTTCGCAACTGAATGGGTCGCTTTAATGGCATTTAGCTGGACAGGAAGTAACTTAATTGCGGATTGTAATTCTTTTATCTTTAACTGCTGAATGATAAAAGCACGTTGCTGTTTTTCAAGTTGCGATTTAGAGAGTGTCCCTTTTTTAGCTAAGGATTTTTGACGCTGATACTCTGTTTCTTCTAAAAACAATTTACTCTTTTCTAATTCAAGAGAGAGATGAAGCTTCTGCTTTTCAATCTCAAGTTTTTCAAACTCCGTTTCTACACTCGCTTTGTTAGCAACAGCCGTTGCTAATGCTAACTGATAAGGCGTTTGGTCTATCCTTAAAAGCAGCGTGCCCTGCTTAATAAATTCACCACGCGCCAGTGTCGCTAATTTATAAACAATATCACCTTTCACCTGTGCAACACCACTCCACTGCACTTTGGGTTTAATAATACCAAAACCATGAATAACAGGGGCTATTTCACGCATTTTCAACGTGGTGACATAAACACGATGCTCAGGTTCGATATACCCAGCAGAAACCGGTGTACGCAGCGCTATTTTGCTACCTATAATTAAAAGGCTCTGTTGTAGCTAATTGTTGTCTATACTTATAAATAAGACTTAACTGATTGAAGGTACTCGCAATGAAGACTAAATTATTTGTAAGTAAGCTTAATCTAATCACAAAAGCACTTTTCTCTATGACACC
>NZ_ATUO01000182.1 GCF_000420245.1 Psychromonas hadalis ATCC BAA-638
TAGCGCGTAATGATTTTGAATATTTTATGAAGCACCACCCACAAGATCCAATGGTGCATATTTTACAAAAACAGATTCAAGAAATGAACTTTATTAATCAAGTAATACATTAAGGATCGGCTTCAACATTACTTGCGCTTTTGTTTTTAAAATAACCCGTCATTTAGGATTGGCTTCAACATTACTTGCGATTTTGTTTTTAAAATAGCCAGTCACTTAAGGCTTTTTGGAAACAATTTATCGCAAGTTATTTTGTAACAATTCCTTAAGAATTTTTGAAAACAATTAAGGATCGGCTTCAAAATTACTTGCGCTTTTGTTTTCAAAATAACCAGTCATTTTAGGCTTTTTGAAAACAATTTAGCGCAAGTTATTGTGTAACGATCCCTTAGCGCAAGTTATTGTGTAACGACTCCTAAAGAGGCAAAAATGATACAACAAAAAATAATTAAAGTCGGCAACATTGATGTCGCAAATAACCTACCATTTGTTCTTTTTGGTGGTATGAATGTTTTAGAGTCGCGTGATTTAGCCATGAAGATGGTAGAGCATTATGTTGAAGTAACCAGCGCACTTAATATCCCTTATGTGTTTAAAGCTTCATTTGATAAAGCCAATCGTTCATCGATTAACAGTTACCGAGGTCCTGGTCTTGAAGAGGGACTACGTATTTTTGAAGAGATCAAAAAGACTTTTAACGTGCCAATTATCACTGATGTACACGAACCTTACCAAGCAAAAGCGGTAGCGGAAGTGGTTGATGTGATTCAACTGCCGGCGTTTTTAAGTCGTCAAACAGACCTTGTTAAGGCGATGGCAGAAACAGGTGCAGTGATTAATGTTAAAAAAGCACAATTTTTAGCACCCCATGAGATGGCGCATATCATTAGTAAATTTAATGAAGCGGGTAACGACAAGATTATCTTATGTGAGCGTGGTAGCTGTTTTGGTTACAACAACTTAGTGGTTGATATGCTTGGTTTTAGCACCATGAAAGAGACGGGTTACCCAGTTATTTTTGATGTAACACATTCACTGCAAAAACCCGGTGCACGTAGCGACAGTGCAGACGGTCGTCGTAGCCAAGTGGTACAACTTGGGCTTGCTGGCATGTCTCAAGGTATTGCGGGTCTATTTTTAGAATCACACCCGGATCCAAGTAACGCTAAATGTGATGGCCCTTGTGCACTAGCACTCGATAAATTAAAACCTTTCCTAACGCAGATGAAGCAGATGGATGAACTGGCGAAAAGTTTAGATGTTATTGACACTGAATAAAAACAGAAACACACGGCTATTTTTATTGCTCGCCTCATTACTGGGCGCAACGGGTGTCGCACTGGGCGCGTATGGCGCTCATGGGTTAACAAAATGGGCAAGCCCTGCTCAAGTTGATTACTTTCAGTTAGCCGTGTTGTATCAACTTTTACATGCTATCACTCTGTTAGCGGTGAGTATTTTATCATTGTTTGTCAGTAGTCGTTTACTGCTTGCTAGCCAAATTTTCTTTGTCACAGGTATTGTCTGCTTTAGTGGAAGTTTATATCTTTATGTTTTCACAGGCACAAAAGCCTTGGCGATGGTCACCCCACTAGGTGGTTTAGCACTGATAATGGCATGGCTACTATTAGCAACTGTATTTATTAAAAAGAGTAAAAAATGTTAGGAATATTATTATATTGTCGTCCGGGTTTTGAGAATGATTGCGCCAACGAGCTTCAAGATAAAGCCGGTGAGTTAGAAATTTTTGGTTTTATCAAAACCGTGCGTCACAGTGGTTATGTTTTTTACCAATGTTATAACCCTGATGAAGTAGAAAATTTAGCTGCGCAGTTAGATTACTCGCAACTTATTTTTGCACGGCAAATGATTGTTGTTAAAGCGTTTGTTGATGGCCTACCTTTGGACGATCGGATCAGTCCAATTTTAGAAATAACCCGTGAAATGCCGATGGGTGGCGAGTTATATGTTGAAACGCCTGAGGGAGATGAAACAAAGCCGTTATTAACTTTTTGTCGAAAATTTACTGTGCCACTACGTCAAGCTTTGCGTAAACAGAACAATTTGACTAAAAAAGATAACCCGACAAAACGCCGTACGCACCTGTGCTTTTTAGATAATCAATCTGCTTACATTGGTTATGATATTCCGGGTAATCGCAGTGAGTTGTATATGGGGATTGCCCGTTTACGTTTTCCAAGTGAAGCGCCAAGCCGCTCAACACTGAAATTAGATGAAGCCTTTCAAGTGTTTTTAACCCCTGAAGAGCAAGAAACACGTTTAACCTCTGGCATGCGCGCCGTTGATTTAGGGGCATGCCCAGGTGGTTGGACTTATCAGTTAGTGCGTCGTGGCATGTTTGTCAGTTGTGTTGATAATGGTGCAATGGCGGAAAGTCTGATGGAAAGTGGTCAGATCAGGCATTATATGGAAGACGGTTTCAAATTTGAACCTGAGCGTAAAAATATCGATTGGTTAGTGTGTGACATGATTGAGAAACCTAAACGTGTTGCAAAATTAATGGCAAAATGGCTCATTGAAGGCTGGTGTAAAGAGACCATTTTTAATCTTAAATTACCGATGAAAAAACGTTATCAAGAAGCGTCTCAAGACTTAAAACTTATTACTGATTTGTTGGAAGAGGCAGGGCTTGAGTATCAACTACAAGCCAAACACCTCTACCATGACCGAGAAGAGATAACCGTGCATATCAGTTTAACGGGTAATACATGGGGACGACAGTTAGGTCAAGAGTAGACCGCTGTGAGTTTTTTAGGTGATGAAAAGGGGAAGAGGATGCCAAAACGATTAATAAATTGCATTGTCTATCTGCGTGGTTTTATGTTGATTTTTCTCTTTCTTGGTGTTGGAAAAGTGATCAGTGCACAACTTCCGATTGTCTTTCCCGGCAGTATTATCGGCTTGATGCTACTTTTTTTAGGCTTAACAACACGTTTGATTAAAATTGACTGGGTACACGCCAGTGCAAACTTCACCCTTAAGTATATGGTGATCTTATTTATCCCCCTGGCGGTTGGCTTACTTAATTATTTTGATCTGTTGTTAGAGAATTGGGTAGTGATCCTTTTCTCTACTTTCTTCAGCTCCTTTTTAATCATGTTTAGTGTCGGTCATCTTTTTCAGTTTTTAAATAAAAAGGTGAAAAAGTAATATGTTTTTCTATTTGGCATTACCACTCACCCTCGCTATTTTTTTCCTTTGTAAAGCGCTGTTTGTGCGCAAACCTTGGCCACTTTTTCATCCATTTTTAGTTTCTGTGAGTGTGTTAATTGTTTTACACCTGCTGTTTAACCTTGATTATCAACAGTATGAATCGGGCACTAAAATATTAACCCGACTGCTTGAACCCGCTGTTGTTGCCCTTGCTATACCCCTCTTTTTGCAGGTACATTTAATCAAGCAGAAACTGGGTATTATTTTAATTAGTTGCTTACTCTCTGTGGTTATCGCCTTTTCTGTGGCGTTTTATATCTTGCCATTATTAGGTGCAGACTTGGTTACCTCTGCCTCACTTGCAGGCCAGTCAATTACCACTGCGATTGCGGTTGAAGTGAGTCGAAGTTTAGGCGGCATATTATCGCTCACCGCAGTGATGGTTACCTTTGCAGGTTTATTAGGCGCGACGGTGGGACGTTTATTCTTGCTCCGTGTTGGTGTCAAAGACAAACAAGCTGTTGGTCTTGCGATTGGCTGTGCTTCACACGCATTAGGCACGGCTAAGCTATTGGAAGATTGCCAAGAAGAGGGCGCATTTTCATCACTGGCATTGATCGTTTGTGCTATTTTGTCAGCACTGTTAATGCCTGTTTTTTATGTGATTTTGTTTTAAGGCTAACTAATACTTGTATTTTATTGTGGGTATTTCGCCTCTCGGCGAGTTCATTTTCTTTGAACAGCCAAAGAAAACGGAACCAAAAGAAAGGCTGCCACTGCCATTTTTTTATCTTGCACGTCTTGATTGCTTTAACGCACCAGCTCAAACAGCACATCCCTGTGCTGACTGAGCTTAGTGTCGACTTCCATGTCGACCCTTGCTAAGCAATCATGTCTTAGCAAGAAAAATGGAAGGGGGTTGTGTGTACGCTTTGAGTCTCTTTTTTTATACATCACAGTAAAAATAAAATTACATTTTCTTATGAATTGACTACTCACTCCTATCATAACTTTATGATTTTCATGTAGATAAAAGTATAATGTAGTTTTTTATCTGAATGATAGGTTTGCTAATGGACAAATTACCTGGCTCATTAATTGATGCCCTTAAAAACAATGAAATCATTCCAGTTGTTGCTGCTGGTGTTTCTATGTCCATTAGAGATAAACAAGGGAATAGAATATTTCCAAGCTGGGAGGAGCTATTATTAAAAGCTGCCGATAAATTGAAATTGGAAAACGACATCCCGAATGCTACTTTAGTTACTACATTCCTGGAGATGAAGAATTATAAAGAAGCTGCAAAGTATGCGTATACGGGTTTAAAAGGTCCATTGTGGAAGGCTTTTATTGAAGAACAATTCAAGCCTAAATTAGACAACTTAGATGCAAGTAGTGCCTCATTGCCGAAAGCCATTTGGAAACTAAGTAATCAAATAATTACCCTTAATTATGATCGTATTCTACAGTGGTCTCATTCAATACCATCAGAAGTCACTTCTTTGACAAATAAGGCAAAAGCAAACCTACCTGATATGTTTAAACCCTCGAGTGATCCTATTGTTTGGCATTTGCACGGGCACATTGATAATACTGCAGAGTTAATTTTAACACCTGATAGTTATGCGAATTTCTATGGTGATGGGGATAGTGTAATGAGTGATTATAAAGGAGCTTTAGAAGCATTAAAGATTATGATCACAACCCGTAGCTTATTATTTATTGGTTGCAGTTTAGATGATGCGGATCTTCTTTTGAAAATTCACCAACAACAGAAAATGTTTGCGGGAAATATTAAACCACATTATGCATTGGTAAAAGCATCCGAAAAAATTGAGATTGAACAGAAGCTGAATGGCACTCAAATTAAACTGATTACTTTTGAAAACTTTGGCCAACCAATGCTTGATAAATTATCAGAAATGCATAAGCACGTTACATCAGAAAAAGAAGCTAAAGTAACTCCCTACAAAGATAGTGTTCTCGTTAAAATTGACGAGGCACCACCAAAATTCGCCTACCTTTCTGCAAACCCATTAGGGTTTGATTATGACTATCAACCTTTAGCTACTATTTTTAAAAAACTCCCTTTTGAAATTGATGCGTTTAGTTTAACGGAAGACAACCTTAATGCTCTGGACGGATATGACTACATTTTTATTGCTACCAAAGTTGTCAAAAATAAATTAGTGATTGAAGATGAGTTTCACTGTTTCGATAAAAATACATTCTGTGAATTAGAAGCGAATTTGGGGCGTGAAAAACGGAAAGGTATCTTTATTTTTGTTGACAAATTACCGACAGATGATCAGCTAGCAGACATTAAACTTCCTACATTAATATTACCTGCGCTTGATTTTGATAAGCATAAAAAAACACTGCTAAAATTCTACTTTCAAGTTTTTAAAAATCAAAATATAGGGTTTTATAACGATATTGGAATAAGTTGTAATGAGGAGTGTTTTGACTTCAATAATACTAAATTAAAAAACAGTAAATACATACTCCATAAAAATATGAGTAAATTACCTAAAACAATTGATCCTCGAACAATCAATGGATTTGTCGGGCGTAAAGAAGACCTTGAGAGGCTTAGCCAAACAATATCTAATTTAGAGGATGACAATGGTTTTTTAACCATTAAGGGTACTGGTGGATTAGGTAAGACTAGACTCATAAAACAGCTAACTATCGCATTTGCAGATAGGGGGAAATATGAAGATGGCATTGAATTTATAGATTGTGAACCCATCCTCGATTTTCAACAATTTAAATATCGCATCGCGAGTATATTTAATTTAGAGCAAGCACAAGACCTTGAAGAACATTTAAATAAACTAGCTCACAATAAATCATATTTAATAATTTTAGATAACTTTGAAACTTTATTGCATATTGATGATAAAGAAAAAATTATATCACTGTTAAGTTTCATGTGTGATTTTGCAACGATTGTTGTTACATCAAGAGAGTTCTTAAAACTTGATGGCGAAATCGAATACACATTAAGGCAGATGACCTTAGATGAAGCGTTTTATTTGTTTTCTACTAGAATGAATAGTCGCAATTTTAATACCGAAGAAACTAAACTTGTACGTGATGAGCTTATCGATAAGTTATTAGATAGGAATCCACTGGCGATTAAAATACTCGCTGACAACACTCCGCATAATAAGAATATCAGTGTATTAATAGACGAATTAGAGAATGATCTGTTTAATAAAATTTCAGAAGAAGACTTAAAGCTTTTTGATAATGCTACGGATGTTCATATCGATCGTAAGAAATCGATATATGGTTCGATCTTATATTCCTACAAAATGCTCTCTGAATCAGAAAAAGAAGCATTTGAAAAACTATCACTTTTTCCTGATGGTATTGACTTAGAAAACTTTAAAAGGCTTACCTTGGGGGGAAATAAAAAAGCAATTTTCAGTGACCGAGTGATTAAATCACTGCAAAATAAATCATTGCTCGAAAGCAATAATACTCAAATTAAATTACAATCTATCGTTGCTCGTTTGTAAGCGTCTGGGTAATGGCACCTAGCTACGCTTAATATTCCATGGTAGCAACGCATCAATATCATTCGGGTTTTCAGCAATCTGCTGCAAGCAGGTTGCGATATAATCATGAACAATAAGATCATTCGCTTTTGCTGTTTCAACCAAAC
>NZ_ATUO01000183.1 GCF_000420245.1 Psychromonas hadalis ATCC BAA-638
GTATGAGGCAGCCGATTGAAGCATTATTTGGTTGGCTCAATAAAGTTACTGGCATTGAAGATGCATCAAACGTCCGTTCATCAAAAGGGTTACTTACACTATTTATGGGAGACTGGCAGCTGCGATGATGCTTCGTAGTTATCCTGAACTTGGCTTTTGATTCGAATAGATTTGTTGATTTAGATCAAAAGCTGAATTCAGATGAAGTTTAGGTTGCCTTTTCTATAGTGCAAGTGTTGTTTTTGTGTGATTTTTTATGCGTTGCTGAGGGAGCTTAGAACCCTCTGATTCATAATGTTTTTTGTTATTATCGTAATGACCAAGGCGGTTTTATTTTTCTCTCTTTTATAGTGTCAACGCACTAATGGATATTGGCGCTGTTGCCATAAAATCATATGGCCTTTTAGGTCTATAAGTTGTTTAAAGCCTTTTTTCTGCAGGATCTGATAAGCAACTTGTGCGCGTCTTCCTGAGCGACAGTAAACAACAATGAGTCTGTTTTTGTAGTCATTTAACAACTCACTTTTAGCCCCTAATAGATCATAAGAGATATTAATGGCCCCCTGAATATGCCCTTGTTGGAATTCACCCGTTGATCGCACATCTAAAATAAGAGGCGCTTGTTGATCTTGTATCAATTTGAGCAATACTTGAGGTTCTAGCTGTTGCATCTTTGCCTGCG
Source organism: Psychromonas hadalis ATCC BAA-638 (assembly GCF_000420245.1). GTDB lineage: Bacteria > Pseudomonadota > Gammaproteobacteria > Enterobacterales > Psychromonadaceae > Psychromonas > Psychromonas hadalis. Next base: position 683 of record NZ_ATUO01000183.1, read on the forward strand.
AAAATGCACTAAACAGTAGCAACGGTAATATTTTTAACAGATGTTTTAAATCCACGATTTTATTTCCTATATTATCGAATTCATAGAATATATAACTCGGAGTTTTTTATGTACAGTTTTTCATCCGGAATACCTGATAAATTAGGGGTGACTTTCACTCAAAAAGGAGCTAACTTTTGTGTTTATGGGTGCTTAGCTGAGTCGGTTGAACTGCTATTTTTTGACCATAAAGATGCCAAGACTGCGAGCCAACTATTCAAGCTTTCAGACATTAATAATCGCACCGCTTATTATTGGCATATTTTTGTTACAGGAGTAAAAGCAGGACAGTTGTACGCATTCCGTATTAATGGCCCCTATCGTCCACACGAAGGTCTGGCGTTTAACCCAGATAAATTATTACTTGACCCTTATGGATTATTAGTTGAACGTGGCGATAACTTCTGCCGTGAAGCCGCCATTAAAGAAGGCTCTAACATTGATAAATGCCTAAAGAGTGTGGTGGTTGATATTGATGATTATGATTGGGGTAATAATAAGCACCCACGGCATCCGCTCGCAACCAGTGTTATTTATGAGATGCATGTAGGGGGCTTTACTCGTCATCAAAGTTCAGGCATTGCCAAAAATAAGCGGGGTACTTATGCGGGTCTTGTGGAAAAATCCCCTATCTTAAAGAGCTTGGTATCACAGCAGTTGAATTGATGCCTGTACATCAATTTGACCCCAGTGAACATCATGCCGGTTTAGTTAATTATTAGGGATATAGCCCACTATCACTTTTTTCAACGCATCGAGAATATAGCTCAGACAGATCGGTTTTAGGGCCGATTAATGAGTTTCGTGACATGGTGAAAGCGTTACATGCCGCTGATATTGAGGTGATTTTAGATGTTGTTTATAATCATACCGCAGAGGGCGATGAAAAGGGTCCAACGTTCTCTTTTCGTGGTTTTGATAGCAGTGTTTATTACATTATGTCGGAAGATAGAAAGCATTATATGAACTTTAGCGGTTGTGGTAACACCCTCAATGGCACCCATTCTGTGGTGCGCCGTATGATCCTTGATAGTTTGCATTTTTGGGTGGAAAAGATGCATGTTGATGGTTTCCGTTTTGATTTAGCCTCTATTCTCTCTCGAGATGAAGTGGGTCGCCCGATGTTAAGTCCGCCGACACTGTGGAGCATTGATACCGATCCTATTCTTTCTCCGGTGAAACTGATTGCAGAAGCATGGGATGCGGGGGGGGTTATATCAAGTTGGCAGTTTAGCAGGGCAACGTTGGCGTGAGTGGAACGGTTATTTTCGTGATGATGTGCGCCGTTTTTTGCGTGGTGATTCAGGATTGGTGGGTAAATTTGTATCGCGCTTAATTGGTAGCCCCGATGTTTATGGCTCTCATAATTTAGAGCCTGAAAAATCGGTTAACTTTATCACTTGTCATGATGGTTTTACCCTGCATGACCTGGTTAGTTATAACGATAAACATAATCTTGCTAACGGTGAAGAGAATCGTGATGGTTGCTCAAATAATTACAGTTGGAATCATGGTGTTGAAGGGGAAACAGACGATCCTAAAATACAAAAATCAAGATTGCAGCAGATAAAAAATTTGATTGCCATTAACCTTATCTCATTAGGCACTCCGATGATATTAATGGGGGATGAAATAGCGCACAGTCAGCAAGGTAATAATAATGATTATTGTCAAGATAATTCCGATTTTTGGTTTAATTGGGATAATATAGAAAAAAATAAAGGTCTATTTCGTTTTACCAAAGCATTGATTGAGCAACGTACTACTTTGGAGGCAGTGCATCTCAGTGATGCAAGGCGTGCTTCTCTGCATGATATTATTGCTCAATCTGCGTTGCGCTGGCATGGTGTAAAAGTAAATCATCCAGACTGGGGGGAACACTCTCATGCGATTGCCATGGAAAGCAAGCAACCTAATTCAGATCATGTCGCTTATGTGGCTTTTAATGCGTATTGGCAAGATTTGAATTTTGAACTGCCAGTCTCTTCAAGTGGAAAATGGCAACGTATTGTGGATACTTCCCTGAGTGACGGGCAAAATATCCATGTGCAAGGTGATAAAAAACACTTTGTTAATAAAGAATATTTAGTGGCTGCGCGTTCTCTGGTTATTTTGATTGGATAGTTCACACTTAATTGATAAAATACAAGTAATTGAAATATTTCGTTAAACAAGTCGTTAAAAAAAGAGCAAACAATGGAAGTGGTACAAGATTCAGCACAACTGGTTAATTGGTTTCGTAGTTCAGCGCCTTATATCAATGCGCATCGTCATAAAACATTTGTATTAATGTTAGGCGGTGAAGCCTTAGAAACGGATAACTTTCAACATATTATTAATGATATTGCGTTATTAAATAGCCTCGGGGTAAAACTTGTTTTAGTGCATGGTGTACGCCCTCAAATTCAAAAACAGTTAGATCAACACGGTCATAAAAGTGCCTTTAAAAATGATATTCGTATTACTGATGAAAAAAGCCTCGTTTTAATAAAACAAGCGGTGGGTGCGGTGCAAATAGAGTTGCAAGCTCGTTTATCAATGGGCCTCGCTAATTCGCCAATGCAAGGTGCAAGTATCCGCACGGTGGTGAGCAATGTGGTGACAGCGCAACCTATTGGTATAAAAGATGGCGTTGATTATTGCCATGCAGGAAAAGTACGTCGCATTGATGTTGAAGGGTTAAAAATTCATCTTGATATGGGGGCTATCCCTGTTATCTCTCCTTTAGGCTACTCTGTGACGGGTGAAGTCTTTAACCTGCTTGCAGAAGAAGTTGCTACCCAAGTGGCGATTGGACTACAAGCGGACAAATTGATTGGTTTCTGCTCTAAAACAGGTGTGTTAGATGAGTCAGGAAAACTGATTTCAGAACTACTGCCCGAACAAGCACAGCAGCATGTTGATGTGATGGCAAAAAGAGACCAAGAAGCCTCTGGCACATTGCGTTTTTTACGTGCTGCTATTGCTGCTTGTAAAGCGGGCGTTACGCGTAGCCATCTTATTAGTTATTATCAAGAAGGTGCGTTGCTTAAAGAGTTGTTTACCCGAGACGGTAGTGGAACACAAATTGTGAAAGAGAGCTCAGAGCGTATTCGCACTGCAACGATTGATGATATTGGTGGTTTACTTGAACTCATAGAGCCGCTTGAAAAACAGGGTGTATTAGTAAAGCGTTCACGCGAATTACTTGAGAATGAAATTCACCATTTCCAAATTGTTGAACTTGATGGCATGGTTATTGGTTGTGCTGCCCTTTATCCTTTTAAAGATGAAAAGATGGGCGAGCTTGCCTGTTTAGTTAGCCATCCTAAATATCGCAGCAGTGGACGTGCTGATAACTTGGTTCTTCATGTTGAGCGTAAGGCGCGAGAACTAGGGCTAGATGCTATCTTTGTATTAACTACACAAAGTATTCATTGGTTTAGAGAGCGTGGTTTTAACTTTGCAGATATCAGTGATTTACCCTCTGCAAGGAAAGAACTGTATAACCTAAAACGTAACTCTAAAGTATTATTGCGTAAAATTCGTTAGTTCAAGGAAACACGACTCTATGTTTGTCTCGAAAAAAAGTTCGATTCTGTTATTGGCGATCTTATCTTTTTCTGTACACAGCAAAATACAGTACTTAACCATCGGCACGGGAGGTGTAACAGGCGTTTATTATCCTACGGGGGGGGCTATTTGTTACTTAGCGAATAAAATTGCAGAAGCGAATTATCATTGTGAAATAAAAAGTACGCCCGGCTCTATCTATAATATTGAGGGAATTCGCTCTGGCGAGTTAACCTTAGGTGTTTTGCAGTCGGATTGGCAATATCATGCTTATCAGGGGTCGAGTCGTTATAAAACAATAGGACCATTTCCTGAATTGCGCTCTCTGTTTTCAGTACACGCAGAACCTTTTACGGTATTAGCACGTGCAGATTCTAATATTAACCGTTTTGAAGATCTCAAAGGCAAACGCGTTAATATTGGTGCCCCTCGTTCAGGACAACGTGCGACGATGGAAATGCTATTATCACTTTACCAGTGGCATAAAAAAGACTTCAAAACAGTATTAGAGTTGACCCCTAATGAGCAAGCTAAAGCATTATGTGACAACAGAGTCGATGCTATTATTTATGTTGTGGGACACCCGAATAGTTCGATTAAAGAGGCATCGGGGGCCTGTCAAACAAAGTTGGTTAATGTGTCAGGCGATAAAATCGATAATTTAACCGCACAAACCAGTTATTATCAAAAAGCGGTTATCCCTGGTGGTATGTACCGAGGCAGTTTAGAGGATACGTTTACTTTTGGTGTTGGGGCTGTGATCACCACTACTTCTGCATTATCTGATGAAGTGGCTTATCAACTGGTTAAATCGATATTTGAAAATCATGCGGAATTTATTCAGTTACACCCCGCTTTTGCACAGTTAAAAAAACAAGAGATGGTAGAAAACTCAATTACCGCACCCTTACACAGCGGTGCACTTCGCTATTATAAAGAGGTGGGTTTGATTAAGTAGCAAAAAGAGAAAGTCAAATTATTACTGAGATATAGCTATGTTTTTTAATCTCACTCGCAAAAATAGTTTAAAAATATTGAAAACAGCGATCATTTACGCATAATGCTTGTTCATTTTTACAAGGAACTATTTATGAACAAGACCTTTAAATACTCTATTTTGAGTGCATTAGTATTATCCACATCGTTACTGCATGCTGCAGAGCAAAAATTCGTGACTATCGGCACGGGCGGGCAAACAGGCGTTTATTACGTTGTTGGTCAATCTATTTGTAAATTGGTCAACCGTGGCATTAAAACGCACAATATCAAATGTAATGCTCCATCAACAGGTGGCTCCGTTGCTAATATCAATGCGATTGGTGCAGGCGAACAAGATATGGGCATTGCACAATCAGATTGGCAATATCATGCTTACAATGGCACCAGTCAATTTGAAGGTCGAGGTAATAAAAAGTTACGTGCGCTATTTTCAGTTCATCCAGAACCCTTTACCCTAGTAGTGCGTGCCGACTCTGGCATCAACAGCTTTGACGATTTAAAAAATAAGCGCGTTAACATCGGTAACCCTGGCTCTGGCACACGTGGCACGATGGAGGTGGTGATGGAAGCTAAAAACTTTACCATGAAAGATTTTAGCCTTAAATCAGAGCTTAAAGCCGCAGAAATGTCGGCAGCACTGTGTGATAATAATTTAGACGCAATCACTTATACTGTGGGGCATCCATCGGGTGCAATTAAAGAAGCAGGCGTGTCTTGTGATTCAAAAGTTGTGCCTGTTGTAGGACCAGAAATTGATAAACTCATTGCCGACTTCCCTTTTTATGCACCTGCAATCATCCCTGGTGGCATGTATAAAGGAACGCCAAATGATGTTCCTACTTTTGGTGTTGCAGCTACTTTCGTAAGCTCTACTGATACCGATAATGAAACGGTTTACCAAGTCGTTAAAGCTGTTTTTGATAACTTCGCACGCTTCAAAAAATTGCACCCTGCCTTTGTAAACTTAAAAGAGCAAGATATGATCACTCATGCACTCTCAGCACCACTGCATGATGGCGCGGTTAAATACTACAAAGAGCGCGGTTGGATGTAATTTTTTATATTTTGACTATATACCCATGATACTTCAAGGTGCAAAGTCAGCAAGGAAAATCGTGCCAAGGTGCTAGGCATAAAATTGAAGCCTAGTCATTCTAAGTCGAGATTTTATAACAACGCAGATTGGTGCGAGTTGCCTTGCCCTTCGGGGCGCAAGCTCGAAAACCAGCCCAGCGTTGCAACAATCATAAAGGGAATAACCATTCGCTCATGTTGCGTCTTGCTCTGGTTACCGAGCTTGTGCCTGACAAAGCACCTTGAGGTAACATGGGTATAGAACCCTAAAAGGCAGTTTTACTGCCTTTTTTTATAACTTAATAATAAGAATAACTTATGCGCGAACAGATCCATATAATGAATGACGCTGAGCT
>NZ_ATUO01000184.1 GCF_000420245.1 Psychromonas hadalis ATCC BAA-638
TAGATTGGAAATATCCAAGGCAGGGCAAACGGGTTTAAAACAAACAGAATGAGTTTGCTTTCTGGTCAGTTGTTAATTCAAGCATCAAAAGGCAGGACTAAAGTCCCACTTCCGATGAATAATTAGCTTACTTTTGGGAAGTGGGACTTTAGTCCTGCATGTTTTCATTTATATAAATAGAGACTAACCCCTTCAATCAAGAAAAACCACTAGATTGGTGGTTAACTGTACTTAACTTGTATTATTTAAACCCGTTTGCCCTGTATCCAAGGTGAGTCAGTTGATTTATTACTTTCACTAAATGGCGACGAGATATTTTATGATATTCGGCAATCTCACGTACATTTGTCTTTTTATCTTTTCCTAATTGGGCGGTATAAATTAAACTTCGGCGTCCGAAATCTGTAAATTGAGATAGGCGCATACAGTATATTCCTTTATAAAAATGCTGATATAAATCAATTAGAAAGGTAACCTTTACTTAAATGAACATTTCAAATGTATATTTAAATAAAAGGTGAAATCATGTTAGACAAGCAATTATTACAATAATGCAATCGACAATACCCTTACTTGAGTCTGTAGACTCTGCGTTAACAGAGCATTTTTATAAGCGTATGTTTACCCATAATCCAGAGTTAAAAGATCAGTTTAATATGGCGAGTCAGCATTCTGGAAAGCAAGCTACTGCGTTGTTTAATGCGGTACTTGCTTCTGCTAAGTTTTTAGATCGTCCTGAAGTATTAGCGAGTGCGATTGAACGTATTGCACAAAAACATACTAGCTTTTTGATTACAAAGGAGCAGTCTAATATTGTTGGTGAGCATTTGTTCGCAACAATTAAAGAATTAGCGGGTGATGCCGCAACAGATGAAGTTATTAGTGCATGGGCTATTGCTTATGGCCAATTAGCAGATGTTTTTATTGCACGTGAAGAGAAAATTTACACCTCGAATAAAAGTCAAATAGGTGGTTGGCGAGACCTTAGCCAGTTTGCAGTTATTAAAAAATAAGTTGAAAGTGATGTGATCACCTCTTTTATTTTGGCTCCTACAGATGGTAAATCGATCATGGATTATAAATCAGGTCAATATATTGGTGTTCATGTTGACCCAACAATGTCTGATAACAAAGAGATTCGTCAATATTCATTATCAGATTCGCCAAACGGTAAAACATACCGCATTAGTGTAAAACGAGAGACATTACCTATTGCAGGTATTGTCTCTAATTATCTGCATAATGATGTTGAAATAGGAGGGTATATATATTTGATCCCACCCGCTGGAGATTTCTTTTTAGATGTAAAAGAGACAAATCCTGTTGTGCTTTTGTCGGGTGGAGTAGGGTTAACACCCATGGTGAGTATGTTTAATCAGCTGGTAAAAAATAATCATCAGGGTTCTATTCATTATCTGCATGCGTGTTTAGATGGTAAACATCATGCCTTTTCGTCACATGTGAAACAGTTGGCTGAGTTGCATAATAATGCAACAGTAACCACATGGTACCAAACACCTGAAAAGGCAGATAAATTGGGTTGTGATTATGATCATGCTGGATCTAAACAGTCTAGAAGGATCTATTTTACAACCAGAAACACATTATTATTTCTGTGGTCCAGTTCCTTTTATGCAAGTGGTAAATGATAAATTAAAAGCAATGGGTGTTGAGACGGATTATATTCATTATGAAATGTTTGGATCTCATGCGAGTTTGTGATTTAGATGACTAAACGCATGTTTATCGAGGTAATGAATAAAGTTGAATCTTTATTTATGCCTCTTATCTAATAGCATTCAAAATTATGGTAAATTATTTCTTCTATATTAAACAATAAAATTTTATCGTTTACCCTGCTGCTTTGTCCATTATGGAGGGCGTGTGTGAGCTAATATGTTAGCAACGAGAGAGTAAGTATCTCTTCATTTTAGCGATAAGTTACCGTCATAAATAAAGCACCTTGGTTGCTGAGTCACAGGATCAATAAATCGAAGCTCTTTTGCCAATAACTGCAATGGTGTTGAATAGTTATCATCAGATAGTGGTTGTAATTGTGGGTAGTATTTGTCGTTGAGTATGGGCCAACCTAATGTCTGCATATGCACACGTAATTGATGGGTTTTACCTGTAACAGGGTTTAACTCAAATAACGCTTTCTGATTCGATTGTTGCAAGCATCGAATGACAGAGTGACTATTGGCTTTGCCTTCCGTTACACGCATGCAAAACTGTGGTTCGGATTTTACGATACGATTCTTCACTTCCCATGTCTGACCGATAAGGTTTGCACCATTACGAACGTTGGCAATTGCCTGATAGGTTTTAGCTATTTGTCGAGTTTCAAAGAGATGATGGTAATGATGGCGGGTGCTTGGGTTAACAGAGAAGACGACCAAACCTGCGGTTACTCTGTCTAAACGATGCAATGCTTGCAGAGACTCAATACCAGTGCTTTGTCGTAAACGATTTTGCAAACATTCATTAACAAATTTACCACCGGGGATCACGGCGAGAAAGTGGGGTTTATAGGCCACTAAAATATGTTGATCCTGAAATAGTATTGTCTCTTTGAAGGGGATACTCGGCTCGCTTTCGACCTCCCTGTAATAGTAGATCCGTTGTTGCGCTTTAAAGAGAGATTGCGCTGTTATTAGTGTGCCGTTATGGCAGTGTACTTTGCCATCGGTGATGCGTTGCTGCCAAATTTGAGCATCAATGTAGGGGAATTTAATGATCAGGTATTCTAGCACGGTGGTAACACCAGGATTTGTCTGCGGTAAACTCAATATTGAGGGATACTTAGAAATTATCATTTAGTGAACTGCATTAGATTGAAATATCATAAAAACAGTGATTCCTAAGAGGCTGTAAATCAAAGTGTCAATGCCTGAAAACCATGTTGAAGCGCAATGCTATTGGTTACATTTATCAGTCTTTGTTTTATCGCTTGTTCAATACCAACGTTACTTTGAAGTAAATCATCAAGCGCAATAAAAGCAATTGTTGTTAGGTTACTACTTTCATAATGGTAAGCATAACCTGATGCTACGTGCCAATTTCCCGTTGCAAGAGAGGGTGTTTTTTCTTCCAATCGTCTGATCAGGGTAAAATCAAAGCATAAGGTGACATCTTCATTGCCATACCAATCTGCTTTTAGTGCTTGAAAGTTGATCCACATTTCCAGATTGTTCAATAACGGTTTAAGTGAACTCGAAAATTGGCCATCCGCCTTGATGGTAATGGGCACGTCTTGCTGCATATGTTTGCCTTTGCTTTTATGGAATATTCTGCTGATAACGTTATATTTTGCTATCTAACGGTTGCAGATGCAACCACAATAAGAACGCCTCTGTTACAGAATCATTTTATGCAATGTTTGGTGTTGAGGTTTATGTGAAATTAATGGCGGTATAAGAATGTGCTTGCAATGAAAAAAGTTGGCCCATTATCGCATATAGTTCACTTCTTGGTGAAGTCTAACTGCGCTTAATATTTATTATCGTCACTTTTTTAGCCGATTAAAAATTACTATAAACGATGAAGAATAGTATAGAATTGGCTTTCTAATTTACTGGAAAAGTTAATCATGGAAAACATATTTTGACACATCTTGAATTACCTCAATCTAAAAAATCGGTTAGCCCACTCTATGGCTTGAAACTTGATCAACTATTAACTGAAATTTCAGACCATTATGGGTGGTTGTGTTTAAGTGAAACATTAAATATTGAACGTTTTCAGTTTCATACTGGCTTAAAATCAACCATGAAGTTTTTACGTAATCATGAGTGGGCAAAAGAGAAGGTGGAAAACTTTTACCTTTATGTTTATAAAAACTTTGCGTGGCCTGATGATAAACAGTTAATGATCCCACCACGGGATCGCTCTTCACTGGGTGAGCCACTGGCTGATACGCCGAGTGAAATAATGGCAGAAACAAACGCGTTGATTGAGCACGCTTCAGATATGCGTGGTTCAAAAAAAAATAATACTCGCCAAAACAGCAGTGATGATGAGCCTGTTTATGATCCTAACAACCCATGGAATACTTAAGATGGCTTTGAAACCAACAATTTATAAAATGACGATTAATCGTTCTGATCTCAATAATGATATCTATGATAACTTTAATCTAACCGTTGCTCAGCATCCCTCTGAAAACCTTGAACGTATGATGGCACGCGTCCTTGCGTTTTGCCTTACTTCACAACAAGAGTTTTTAGCGTTTACCAAAGGGCTTTCTAATGTGGATGATCCTGATATTTGGGCAAAAAGTTTATCTGATGAGTTTCTTTTATGGGTCGATATGGGGGAGCCTGCTTTTGAGCGCATTAAAAAAGCGAGCCGTTTAGCAGATGCAGTGAGTATTTATAGTTTTAATACTAAGTCTGATGTGTGGTGGTCACAGGGGAAAAGTGACTTTGAAAAGCTAGGGAATTTAAGTGTGTATCAATTTGAATTTAGCCAAATTCAACAGCTCACTAAATTGGTTAAACGTACCATGGAGCTTTCAATTACACTTTCTGGTGAATCAAGTTATATCGCCACCGAGTTGGGTGAGTGTGAAGTTACGCTCACTGTTTTACAGCAACCCGATTAATCGTTATAATCTGCTCCCTTATTTAACGCAACCAACACAGTGATCTAACATGAAATTTATTGTCAAACTCTTCCCTGAAATTATGATGAAAAGTAAACCTGTTCGTAAACGTTTCAGTAAAATGTTACAGGGTAATATCCGCAACGTGCTTCGTAATTATGATGAAGAGGTAAAGGTGATTTTAGAGTGGGATAAAATCATTGTACGCACCGATAATGACGCGCCTGAAAACAAAGCAAAGCTTATTTATATGCTGTCAAGCACACCGGGTATTGCGCATTTTTTAGAGGTGAAAGAGAGTGAGTTTAGTGACTTGCATGATGCTTACGAGCAAACAAAAGCACATGTTGCTGATAACTTAACAGGCAAAACATTTTGCGTGCGTGTAAAACGTGTGGGTCATCATGATTTTACTTCAATTGAAGCTGAGCGTTATATCGGGGGTGGATTAAATCAAAATACAGAAGCCGCGGGTGTTAAACTAAAAGGCCCTGATGTTACCGTTAAGCTTGAAATTAATAATAACACACTGTTTTTTATCGACAAACGTCATGAAGGACTGGGTGGATTTCCATTAGGCACACAAGAGTCTGTTTTATCACTTATCTCAGGTGGTTTTGATTCGGGTGTTTCTAGTTATCAATTTATTAAACGTGGCTCGCGTGTACATTACTGTTTCTTTAATCTTGGTGGGGCTGCTCACGAAATTGGTGTAAAACAGGTTGCCTATCGTTTATGGCAACGTTTTGGCGCATCGCATCGTGTTAAATTTATCTCTGTTCCTTTTGAGCCAGTGGTTGCTGAAATTTTAGAGAAAGTAGATAACGGTCAGATGGGCGTTGTTTTAAAACGTATGATGATGCGCGCGGGGACACTTGTTGCAGATAAATTGGCCATTGAGTCATTAGTGACAGGGGAAGCATTAGGGCAAGTTTCTAGCCAAACACTGCGTAACCTTTCAGTTATCGACAAAGTGACTGATATGCTGATTTTGCGTCCACTTATTGTGACGGACAAACAAGACATTATCGATTGCGCACGAAAAATTGGTACAGCTGAACTTTCAGAAACTATTCCTGAATATTGTGGTGTTATCTCACTGCGCCCAACCGTGAAAGCGGTAATGAAAAAAATTGAGAAAGAGGAAGCAAAGTTTGATCTTTCTCTTATTGATCAAGTTGTCGAAAATGCGGTGATATTAGATATTCGTGATATTGGTAAGGCGGCGAATGAAGAGGTGACAGAGGTTGAGTCTGTTTCCGACTTTTCAAAGGATGAAGTGATTTTAGATATTCGCTCTCCTGAGGAAGAAGATGAATCTCCTCTGAAAATTGAGGGGGTAGAGGTTAAACATATCCCATTCTTTAGACTTGCGAGTCAATTTGAGACGTTAACACAGGATAAAACTTACCTTCTCTATTGTGATCGTGGTGTAATGAGCCAGCTACAAGCGTTGTACTTAAAAGAAGCAGGCTTTGAGAATGTAAAAGTATATCGTCCATAATTGATACCATTAAATTAAGCTTATCTTTACAAAAACGGTGCTAGTGATAGCACCGTTTTATTATCTAAGAAAGAAGCATACGCTTTAAATTTCTTAAAACCTCTTCCAACAATCTGTTTAGAAAATAATCATATCGGTTTTTACTCACAAAAATGGCGTTAAAGGTGGCGTTTTTTCATGCTTTGAGGGGGACAATTCACAGTTTCAGTTTGTTTGATTTTTTCTATCAGTAGGTTGGCCGTATTCTATACCCATGTTGTACCAATAACAGTAAATAGCTGATCTATTTTACTGGTTAAAACAACTCACTTCCGCGTTGTAATTTTCGTAAAAGGAACAACCATTTACGTCAACTTACGCCTTGAATTAAGCTGTTTTCCCTGCGGAAAATTTAGATCACATACTTAATGTAATTGGTATTACCTTGCTGACTTTGCATCTTGAAGTATCATGGGTATAGATGTAGGAATTGAATTACTCACTAAGGATCGGCTTCAAAATTACTTGCGCTTTTGTTTTCAACATAACCCGTCATTTCAGGCTTTTTGAAAACAATTTAGCGCAAGTTGTTGTGTAACGATCACTAAATAG
>NZ_ATUO01000185.1 GCF_000420245.1 Psychromonas hadalis ATCC BAA-638
AATTCCATTAAAAACGTTGTTGCGCTTTGCTCTAATAATATGACATACCGCTATTTTGGTAGAGTCGATAAAAGCAATGCCTGTTGGCTTACCGAATAAGGTTGTTAGATATGTATTTAAAGGGATAATAACCGATGGCATAACCTCAATGAACCTTGTATAACTCAACAGAGAAGGGAAATATGATTTTAAATATTTTGCTACATAGCCTAAGTAATAATTCTTAAAATCTCTGTAATGAGATTGATAAAAGCTAATAATAATGGTCATTATTTCAGAGTTACTCATGCGTTTAGCTCTTCGTCTTTTTATCTCACCATTGCTTATTAAACTAGCTTCCCATTCTGGAATAAAAACGTTACAAAAATCATCTACATCACAAAATAGTTCAATTAAATTATCCATGCCATCTTTTTCCTATCTGATTTTTCTAGTTAAAAGATCAGATCGTGGAACTGGCATTTAGTTCAATTTATTATTTTTATCTTCGGGTCCAATACCCCGCAGCTTGCTGTGTAAAGGCTTTTGACCTTAGAGTAGCCCAGATACCCCTCTTCGCGGAGCGAATTTTAGCCTAAGCGAAAAACCTTGGTGCGGGGTATTTCATTTTAATTCTTATCCCAAACTCAGGTTAGGTATGTAATTTAATGGTCTAAATTTGCGTAGGAAAAATGAGCGCGTTTAAGACGGAAGTTACAGAAAATGGTGACTTCCTTTACAAAACGCCCAACGCGGAAATAGTTTATTTTAACAAATAAAGACGATCAGTTAGTCAGTGCAATTGTGATTACCTACGACTTACTGAATTTTATGATTATCAACGTAAATAAATAGGCTGCTATCAATAACTTATTCACTCTAAATAAGTTATTGATAGCAGCCTTAGAAAGCGTTACTTATTTCGAATTTTGGTTAATCCGTTATTTTTACTGACTTGCCATCCCAAGAGAGTAAATATACCTCTTTACGCGCAGCACGTTGCGCATCCTCACCACCAATAATTAATACACCTTGATCAATAGTAAATGAAGCACCATACGCTAAACCATGCGGTAAATCGGTCGATTGCGACCATAAACCATCCTCTAATACATATGTTTCAGGATTAAATGCTTTACCAAAACCATTGTGAGCAAACATATTACCCTGCTCAAATGCACCTTTAGCACCGTGGAAGTTTGCACCACCGGCAACAATCGTCACCCCATTGCTTTTACCAGCAAAAGCGCCTGCAACTCCCTCCTGAACACTTTGGTTCGTTGGTTTTGGTAAGTCATGTAAACTTTTCCATGGTTGAACGGCACCAAACTCAAAGCGCTTAACTTCCGCAGTACGCAGACCCGGCTTGATTTCACCACTAATTATCGTTGCTTTCGCACCATCTGTAACCAATGCAGAACCACAATTTGCTAAATAAGGTGAATTAGCAACCTCTGTCCATAACCCCGTTTTAGGTGTGTAGCTAAGTACTTCTGAATTCCACTTATAATTAATGGGTTTCATGCCCATATAGTCATCAACGATTTTTTGCCATTTCTCAGGTTGCTCTTTTTTATTAGTCGCGTTGATATCTGCCAAGTATTGATCAAAGTAGTTTTTATTATAACCACCAAAAAATATCACTTGCTTACTATCAGGAGAGTACGACACAGAACCAAGTAAACCAACAGGAGTGATTGTATCAACTTTCCCCCATAAGTCGGAGTTAACATCATAGCGGTAAACCGTATCAAAAAGGATTGGTGCAGCATCATTTTTATTTTGCTTACCTGCACCACCAAAAATATAAATTTCGTTGCCTACAACACTTGCTGTTGCACCGTTACGTACTGGCCCAGAAAAGTCCGATTTTTTCTGCCATCCTTGTTTAATATCAGCAAGGTCTAACATATAAAATCCCTGTCCAGCAGAACCTAACCCCACATAAAGTTTATCGCCAACCTGCGCACTAATACCGCTCTTCATCGCAATAGGTAAATCAGGCCAATGATCATTGGCAAAAACAGAACTACTCAGTATTAGCGAAGCAGTGAGCAAAGGTGTAAAAAATTTATGCGTATATCGTTTCTTCATTATGTTAATTTCCTTATACAAATGACAGACGGCTAGCGTCCAGAGGGCAAAAATTGGCAAGGTAAACAATATTATTTGGCTATTTATCTAAAAAGGTAATCACTGACAATGATAATAAGGAATATTTATTTCCCTTTTTATTGCCATGATTAGCAATAAAAAAGGAAACTCTTGTCAGTTTGTTATGGGTAGAGCAGATTACAATCCATATCCCAGTACTAGCTGAGGTAAAAATAAAGTAATTTGAGGGAATATAGTGATTAATATAAGCACTATAAACAATGGAATAAGTAATGGGATAACCCCACGTGTTAATACATGGAATGGAATATTCCCTACTTTCGAGACAACATAAAGTGCCATGCCCATAGGGGGGGTTAATATGCCGATCATTAAATTAAGAATTGCCATTACCCCAAAGTGCACCGGGTCAATACCTACAGAGACAGCAACAGGGACTAAAAATGGAACAAGTAATAAAAGTAAAGCAAGGGATTCAATGAACGTACCCAAAAATAACAACAATAAGTTAATCATTAATAATATAACTAACGGATTTTCACTAATTGATAGGAATAATTCAGCTAGCTGCTGAGGTAGCTGTGCACGTGCAACAATCCAGCCAAAAACAGTCACCCCCATTACCATCAAAGCAACAACAGATGTTGTAGTCACAGTTTCTTTCAGCAGGTTAATTAATTCATTTACGTTCAATGTGCGATAAACAACAGTACCAAGAAAAAGCGCATACAGCGAAGAGACAATTGCCGCTTCAGTGGGCGTGAATTTACCTGAAAAAATACCACCAATAATAATAATAGGTGTTAATAAGGATAAAAATGCTCGCTGAAACGCAACAAACCGCTCTTTACGTGTTGCACGAGGCAGTACGGCATAACCACGTTTTTTACAGATAAAATAAGTCATAATACATAACGCAATACAGCACAATAATCCCGGTATTGCCCCTGCAAGAAACAAGGCCCCAATTGAGGTGCCAGAGACAACACCATAGATAACCAAAGGAATCGAAGGTGGTACTAATGGCCCAATAATACATGAAGCGGCGGTTAATCCACCTGCAAAGTCATCATCGTAACCAGCATCTCTCATTGACTTTATTTCCAACTGACCTAACCCACCCGCATCAGCCAGAGCAGAGCCAGACATACCAGAAAATAACAGGCTTGCCATAATATTTACATGCCCAAGACTCCCTGTGATATGACCAACCAAGGATTTTGCAAAATTAAAAATACGCTCAGTAATACCTGCGCTATTCATCAAATGGCCAGTAAGTACAAAGAATGGTACTGCAAGTAACGTAAAATTATTAAGGCCACCAACCATTTGCTGTGCAGCAAAGTTGATACCCGTACTGTCAGTCGCGATTAAGAAAACAAGGCCTACAAAAATCAATGAAAAACCAACCGGCATACCTGCAAATAACAGAGCTAACCAACCAACTATAGATCCAAACATAATATTTCCCTATCCTATAGAGTTACACGTTGATACAGGAGATGACTCAGTATTGCGCCATGCCTTTTGTACAAAATAAAGTTTTTGCATTTGCCTAATAAGCATAAAACTGCTACCTAGAGGTAATGCATAATTCATCCATGAACTGGAAATACCCAATGTAATGAGTTCAAAAAAAGCATTTCGTTGTACATATTCATAACCATAATGAATCATTGCACCAATGGTTATTAATACCAGCACTTCCAAAGTGAATAACAGGCTATAACGAATATTGCGAGGAAGTTTGTCAGAAAAAAAGATAATTTTAACGTGTTCATCTTTTTTAATACCAATAGCTGCACCTATGATAGCCATATGCAAAAAGATCACACGCGCAAGCTCTTCACTCCACAATGAAGGAGAGTCTAGTATCCCACGCGAAACGATTTGCCAAGTGAGAATGCCTAATAAGGCAACCATCATGGGAATAGTAATTATTTCTTCAATATTATCAATGATTTTACGAAACATTGCAGGTCCTATACTGGCCACCGTAATAGTGGCCAAAGTGTCATTAAATTTCAGTAATTTGCTTAATTACTAATTGGCCAAGTTTTTTCTCAAACTCTTTATAAACAGGTTTCATTGCTTCTCTGAAAGGTGCTAATTCAGGATAAGTAATTGTTACACCTTCTTTTTGGAAGTAACTAATTAGCTCTTTCTCTTGATTATTAACAAAACTCGTATGTTTTTCACCAGTAGACTTGACAGCCTTATTAATAATCTCTTTCTGTTTGTCAGAAAGTTTTGACCATCGAACTTCGCTAACTAAAATCATTTGGTCATTAAGAATATGATTGGTCATTGCTAGGTATGGTTGAACTTCATAAAATTTCATTGTGTTGAAGGTAGTTAGTGGATTCTCTTGTCCGTCTACCGCATTTGTTTGTAGTGCAAGATAAACTTCTGAGAAAGCCATTGGAGTCGGTGATGCACCTGAATACTTAGCAAAGGAAAGGTTTGCTTTTGCATTTGGCACTCTTAATTTTAACCCTTTAAAATCTTCAATACTTTTAAGAGGACGGTTTGACGAAGTTTGACGCGTGCCATTATACCATGTATCTAATGCTCGCCAGTTAAACTTAGTAAGCATCTCTTCTCGAATCTTTAGACCAAAATCAGAATTGAATATACGTTTACTATGAGCAAAATCTTTCACTACATAAGGTAACATCACAGCTTCTGCTCTTGGTATCCATAGACCCATTCGACCAAATTCAGCAAAAGTAAAATCAAGATCGCCCATTGTTACTTGTTGCAACATTGCACGGTCATCACCCAACTGAGCACCAGGATAAAGTAGAAGTTTCATCTCACCATCACTTAACTCTGCAATAGTATCAGATAATAATTTAGCCGAAGTATATTCAGCTGAGCCTACATTTGCTTGGAGCCCCATTTTTAATGTTGTCTCTGCATGGGCCACCATAGCAAATGATAGCGATAGTAATGTTAGCGTTAATTTTTTCATCTTTATTTCCATATGTTAATTAGTTGATATCGAATAACGAGTGATGCAATTTTCATTAAACTGTAGCTTAAATAGAACTATGTAAAAATAATTTCATTCTTCTTGTATAACAAAATAAATATCACTGATGCTTCCTTGTGAACTCAAATAAGTTCCTTAACTATCAGCTCAATGAATCTATACACCAGACTATAGTTCAAAATGGAGTTTTACTTCAATGACGAATGTAGGAAAATGTGATGGTGAGCATAAATCAATAACATTTGATGTAAAAAGCACTAAAAAAGAAATAGGGGATTAAATAAGGAGACCTTTGAAATGGAAGTAATACCAATTCCATTAATTAACTGGTCATATTAATCCATGATCTCGAACAAAGTGAAATGACTCAATCAGTATCACTTCTAAAATTATTCCAAGCGATGGAACACTTTTCTACAATGTCGTCGTAACCGTTAAAAGAGCGATTTGCAATTTCGTTTTGCCTCATCCATGACCAGATTTGTTCAATTGGATTTAGCTCAGGTGAATAAGGGGGAATATGAATAATACTGAGGTTTGGGAACGCTTCATCTAAATACTCTTGGTGCCAACTTGTACCATCTGTTTTGGTTGATGGGGGCATCAGATGGTCACGCTAAAAACTTTTCTATTTTCATTTTACCTGATGGACAATTTCAATTAACACCGTTTTATGATGTGTTATCAGTTTTCCCTGTTGCGAATAAAAAAGGGTTGAATATTCGCCAAGTAAAACTGGCGATGGGCTTGAAAGCAACGAAAGGTAAAAAGTATCATATTAATAAAATTTACCCTCGACACTTCGTTGAAACAGCAAAGCAAGTTGGATTTGAAACTGATAAAATGGAAAGTATACTAAGTGAGATTAAAGCTAGCACTGAGTAAATAATTATTGAGACTCAAGCTAAGTTAGCAGTGGATTTCCCTAACAATATATCAGAAAGTATATTTTCAGGGATGCTAACACAGCTTAAAAAGTTGTAAATTCAGTTTCAGATGTTGAATTTTTTCAACCCTAAAGCTCAGTTTATTTTCAACTATAAAATAAAAACCACTGTTACCTTTTGTGATCAAAAGGTGGCTAAAATTCTATTTCCCCGTTTAATTTGATCATAATAAGGCTTAAATGGTGTTGTGGTTTTTGATGGTTTTTATTGTTTTTCAGTAACTTGTGTTTATTTAGTGTTTAAGCCTTCCAAGCTGATAATTTTCAAGACCGTGACACAAGATTGAGCATGTAACTAATTGATATGAGAAAGCCTATACCCAAGCGACTTGATACTGTTTCGCATCTAGCTCATGACACTTCAAACTGCAAAATTGAAGGTTTGAAAATTGTCATTAATCCTACTCGTTAAAGCACTACCAATTTCGGGAAGGGTAAGGCTAAAAAACTCATTCATACTCTGTCGAAATTCTTTTGCTGTTGTAAAGTATTTATTGTTTCTTGCATATTCACTCATCACCTTCCACAGTCGCTCTATAGGATTTAAATTAGGACTATTAAGGAGGTAAATAGTGCAATTCAATACCCAACTCCTTAGCC
>NZ_ATUO01000186.1 GCF_000420245.1 Psychromonas hadalis ATCC BAA-638
TGAGCCGTTATTGTTACGCAAATCAGAGAGATAAGGCGAGTGCGGTGTTGTTAGGAAGAGGAAAAAACAGCGAAAAAGAGGAATGACAATTCTGAGTAAACAACTAAATAAGAAGGGTTATTCACATCACAATTAGGTGTTTATTGTACTGCCCACTTGCTTTCTAGTAGCAATTTATTCGCTTGATAAATTCGCCCAATAAAAATATCACCTTGGTGAACAATGCCCACTCCTTTAGGTGTACCTGTCATCAATATATCACCATCACAAAAGCTCATGAAACTTGCAACCTCTGCCATTATTTCGGTTGGTTTATGGATCATCAAAGCGTAATCTGCATGTTGAATCAATTGGTCGTTGATCAACAGTTGCATCGATAAGTTTTCGGTATCCCCTGAAAATACGACAAACGGGCTAAACACAGCAGATTTATCAAACGCTTTGGCACGCTCCCACGGTAGCCCTTTATTTTTTAGTTTAGATTGTACACCTCGCTTAGTAAGATCTAATCCAAAACCAACGGCGCTAATTTTTTTATCTTCAATAATAAAAGAGATCTCCGCTTCATAATGGATAGGCTCATCTTTATTACTAACAATAATATCGCTAATTGCAGAGTTGGGTTTAACAAAAATAACCGCTTGATCGGGCATCTCATTATTTAACTCTTTGATATGTTCAACATAGTTACGGCCTATGCAAACTACTTTAGAGGGCGTTATTGATTTTCCAGCCACATTAATTTTATTCATATTATTCTCTTAGTATATAGCGACAAACTCTAAAGCAATTAAGAAACCTTTTTCTAAAGGTTGTACACGAATAACATCAGCATCAACATTTAAAGCAGGGAAATGCAAGTCCTGATCATCAAAACGTATTGCTATTTCATCATCTAGTTTCAAAAAATCATCAAACATGTAAATTGACATACCTTCTGTATTTACATCCTTACACTCAACCTTAAGTTCGAAACCTTTATAGGTAATATGAACCAGAGATGTGATGTTTAATCGCTCAAAAGTGCGACGTTCTTGCTGGGTTAGCGGTTGTTTTATTGATAACACAGAGACTCCTGCGAATAATGGTATATAACTTTTTATCGGCAGAAGTGATTAAAAGATGAGACTAAATTACAAAATAGGTAAAACGCGATTACGCCCTAACCGTTTTGCTTCATATAAGAACTGATCTGCACGGGCAATAAAGTCACTTAATGCTTCCCCTTTTTGAAACTCCACCACACCAAAAGAGAGAGTAATATTTTTTATTTTTTCGCCTGTACGTTTATCTTTTAAGCTTAACTTTTCAATTGTTTTGCGCATCGTTTCAGCAAAATGACGCGCTATACGCAATTTACTTTTGGGTAATAAAATAACAAACTCTTCACCACCAAAGCGATAAGCACTTGCGCCATTACGCATACTGTCATTCAATTTTCGCCCGACAGCTTTTAAAACTTGATCACCGAGCAAATGGCCCCACTGATCATTAAACATTTTAAAATGGTCAATGTCCGCCAGTATCAAACATAAACCTTGATGTTTAACTTGCAGATAAGCAGAAAGTTCAGTATCAAATGCGTGACGATTAAGTAGCCCCGTCAATGAGTCATATAACGCCTGTTTTTGACTTTTTTCTAGCTGTGTTTTAAGTGAAGTAATCTCCCCTTTGGCACTCTCTAAGCTTTTACAGAAAAAAGAGGTTGAGCGGTGCATGTTTTTTGAATCCCCCTGTAGTTTTTTTAGGAGACCAATCACCTCTTCAACCGATAATCCCTCATTTTCAACACGATTAATATCCACAAAGGTTTTTTCAAATGATTTTCGGAAAGTATTGGTATCGTTATGGGTATCGGTTAACGATTGATCAAGTTGAATGAGCATTTTATCAATACCACTTCTCAACGCCCAAGTACTCGCCTCCGTTTTATCCGCAACAAACTCACGATACAAA
Source organism: Psychromonas hadalis ATCC BAA-638 (assembly GCF_000420245.1). GTDB lineage: Bacteria > Pseudomonadota > Gammaproteobacteria > Enterobacterales > Psychromonadaceae > Psychromonas > Psychromonas hadalis. The sequence goes on from NZ_ATUO01000186.1 coordinate 1,957, forward strand.
GACTCCGATTGAACGGGTGGACAGATATCATTGTTGGCGATTAAATGGTCTAACTTTTCATTGAGAGTAGGCAGTTCGTTGGAAACATAAGTATACCAAAGTGCATAATTGAGTGGTGTTGTTGGCACTTTGTATTTCATCATCAAAGGCACTGCTTTTTTAAGGTTTTCTGCCGATTGAATAAGTAACTTGCTATTCATCTTATTTCCTACATCTATTTTATTCTTTGATAGTCATTAGCATAGCGTGAATAAAATAGCTTTGTGAACTTTTATTGAATATTCATTGATCTTTGCACTCATCATCTCATTTACAACCTATGTAAAAATGCGTAGTCTGCACGTTCAAAGAGAAGCCGATGCTTATCTATAAAATTTTACGCGTTTAAGGTATTGCTGTGTCCATAAAAAAATCACATAACCTGCAAACAATATTAACCTTTATTGTTCCTTCATTAATTGGTTTATTGCTGTTTATTACCCCTATTAACTTTCAGGGTAATATCACCATTCCTATCGCAATTGTTGCTAAAGCATTGCAAAGTTTACTCGGCGATTCATTAACATTGATAGTGACCTGCATTGTGGTATTTACTGCAACTATCACGCTATTACATAAACTTTTTAAATTTAACTTTATTAAAAAAAGCCCCTTTTTTAATGGCTTAATTGACATATCCCCTGTTTGGTTTGTTATCCGTTTATTGGGTGCTCTATTTATTACATTAACTTACTTAACCATCGGCCCTGAGATGATATTCTCGGGGAACACAGGGGCATTGGTATTAAATGACCTACTACCCGTGCTTTTCTGTGTGTTTATCTTTGCAGGGTTGTTATTACCTTTATTACTTAATTTTGGCCTGTTAGAGCTATTTGGCACACTGTTAACCAAAGTGATGCGCCCTGTTTTTAACTTGCCAGGTCGCAGTGCAATTGACTGTATGGCCTCATGGTTGGGAGACGGTAGTGTGGGCATTTTGATGACCAGCAAACAGTATGAAGCTAAATTTTATACACAACGTGAAGCCGCTGTTATCGGCACCACTTTTTCAGCGGTTTCTATCACTTTTTCATTGGTGGTTATTTCACAAGTACAATTAGAACACCTATTTTTGCCTTTCTATCTTGCAGTTTGTTTAGCAGGTATTGTGGCTGCCGTTATTGTACCAAAACTACCACCACTACGTGGAAAAAAAGATATTTATATTGATGGGTCCGTACGTATCAAAAATAGTGAATTAACACCCAAAGGGCATAATGTTTTTTCATGGGGTATTGAGCAAGCACTATTAAAAGCGAGCAATAGTACCGACTTTAAGAATACCTTTAAAGATGGTTTAAAAAATGTAATCGACATGGTTTTTGGTGTATTACCCGTGGTCATGGCGATGGGTACGATTGCACTGATCATTGCTGAATACACGCCGATTTTTGGCTATTTAGGTTACCCATTTATTCCCCTATTAGAATTATTACAGATTCCTGAAGCAGAAGCTGCATCACAAACTATTGTTGTCGGCTTTGCAGATATGTTTATTCCCTCTATTCTCGCCACCTCAATTGAATCCGACATGACGCGTTTTATTATTGCAGCAATGTCGGTAACGCAGCTTATTTATATGAGCGAAGTGGGCGCCCTGTTACTTGGCAGTAAAATTCCCGTTAATATTGCAGAACTGTTTGTCATCTTTATTTTACGCACATTAGTGACACTGCCGGTTATTACTGGCATTGCACATCTTATTTTTTAGGAAGTAAATCATGGATATAGCTATCTATCTACATGCTATGACAGCATTGTTCGTTATTATTGATCCCATTGGGGCTGCACTTATTTTTAACTCTTTAGTGGGTAATAGTGACAAAAAATACCGTTATATCATGGCGACTAAAGCGATTATTATCAGTGGATTAACGCTGATTCTATTTGGTAATTATGGTGAAGCACTATTTTATCATCTAGGTATAAATATTAATTCTCTACGTATCTCAGGTGGGTTGTTACTGTTTTATACTGCTTTTCAAATGATCACCTCTGATCTAAGTTTTAGCAACAAAGGAGAGCAAACTGATATCTCTGTTTTCCCAATGTCTGTTCCACTGCTTGCGGGCCCTGGAACGCTAACACTTGCACTGCTATTATTTTCAAACACAACCGCAACAGCAGGAACACTTGCTGTTGCAGCTGCCATTATTAGTACCCTGCTACTGACATTTGCCTTGATGTTACTCTCTAAGCATCTTAAAAAAGTGATTGGTAAAACAGGAGATGAAATTTTGAAACGCTTTTTAGGCGTTATATTAGCAGCGCTGGCAATTCAGTTTATCTACGATGGAATTAATAATCTAATCATCTAGCTATTTTTGAACAAGATAAGCTAACTTTCGACTGATAAAGCGGGGCAGTAGCTTAACGGAAAACACCCCTATTTTATTCATCAAACCCGGGATAACAATCGCTTTATCTCGGTAAAGCATAAGCGACCACTGGAAACTTTTCCATAACACGTAATTTAAACACCACTGAGTTAGCCATATCAGCCACCTTTGCAAATTCTGTTTTAGTCGCTCCCGGACATAATACACTCACGGTCACTTTACCTTTAAGCTCCTCATGTAATGCTTCTGAAAAAGAGAGAACAAACGCTTTACTGGCATATTACATCCTCCCCCACCTCGCTACACGCCTGAACAAGTTCAGGAAAGGGGGGGGGTTCCGATTAGTTTAAAACCATCGGTTTATTGTGATCGCTCACAATACAAGTTCCTGCTTCACTGAGCTGGCTAATGCCAATCTCTCCACAGGCTAACACGCGATGTCCTCGCGCTAAAATATTCAATGCACCAACATGATCAGCATTGTTTTGATAACCACATTCAACACAAACAAAATCTGATTGTGTAAGACGGTTATCTTTGCTCTTGTGTTGGCAACAAGGACACGTTTGGCTGGTGTACTTTGGATCAACAAAAATTACCTTTCCACCACGCCAAACCTGTTTGTATTTAAGGAGCGCCTTAAACATGCCCCAGCCTTGATTTAAAATCACACGGTTTAGTCCTGATTTCTGTTTCACCATTTTACCGTGCTGTTCGCTATCCCCTTTGCTACTTTTTGTCATGTTTTTGATTTTTAGATCTTCAAGCACGATGATTGCGTGGCTTTTGCTCAACTGCGTTGAGATCTTGTATAATCGGTCATGGCGAATATTAGCAACCTTGGTATGTTGCGTTATTATTTTTGCTTTAAATTTTTTCCAGTTGGCTGAGAATTTAACTTTTCTGGCAAATTGTTTTTGTAAACGCTTAATTTTGGTTGTTTGTTTTTCGGTGTTAATGGGCTTAAAGAAACTGCCGCTCGACAAGGTTAATAGCCTTTTAACGCCTAAATCACCGCCAATGATGGTATTTGATGGGTGTTTAGGCTCTTCCCGTTCTTGCTCAACTTGAATTGAGACAAACCAGTGTTTGCCTTTTTGTGAGACAGTGACGTTTTTAGCGTTGCCTAAAACTGCTTGTGACTTTCTGAAATTAACCCAGCCAATTTCAGGCAGAAATACCCGTTTTCCGTTGTTGTCTATTTTGAAGCCTTGCGGAAAAGAAAAACTGTTGTTGCCACTCTTTTTCTTGAAAGTAGGCATTCTTTTAAGCGGTTGGTTTTTGTCGAACGCATCCTTAAAGGCGCGCTCAAGCTGTTTTAACGTCTGTTGAATAGTTTGTACAGGTGAGAGTGCTAAAAAGCCATATTCCTCGCTTTTTTTCCAAAGCTTTGAAAAGAAATCAAACTCTTGGTAATAACAAAGTTTTTGCTTGTTTTCTAATTTAAATAGATTAATCGCTAATGCTTTATTCCACAAAAACCGACAATTACCCGCATATTGCGCCATTTAGCGTTAATGTCAGGTGTGGTATTTAAGCGGAATTTGTAAGCTTTGCGAATGATCATGCTGTTATTTTAATCAGGTAGGTACAAAAACACAAGTGACTTATCAGCTTCGCTGACATTGCCTTATATCCCCGACCTAAAGGACGGAGTTTTACGGCAATATTTAATAAACGGCTAAGTTAGGCCCTGCTGAAAGGCAGCAATGGAAGCAACATTGATAATAAAACTGTCCTGCTCTTTGATCAATAGTGGCATTGCACGATGTGAAAACATCATTAAGGCATTGATATTAACCTGTAACATCTTCTGTTGTCGGATAGCGGTCAACGCTGAAAACGTCCCTCTCACAGCAAAACCTGCATTATTAATCAAACCCACTAACGCAACGGTTTGCTCATTTATAAAATCAAACAATTGTTGACTCGCATCAGGCTCATTAAGATCAAGGCTAAATATCAAACAGCACAGCGATGGATATCTCTGGGTTATTTTTTCTTGCAATGAAACAAGTTTATCGGTACGCCTTGCAACGAGGAGTAGGTTATAATTTTGCGCAGCTAATTGCCATGCGAACTCTTCACCTAATCCAGAGCTTGCACCCGTTATTAACACCGTATTTTTAATCATGCTTTCCTTAGGAATCGTTACACAATAACTTGCGCTAAATTGTTT
>NZ_ATUO01000187.1 GCF_000420245.1 Psychromonas hadalis ATCC BAA-638
TCGAGCAGAGCGTGCAGTGAAGCCCTTTGTGATAGGTCGTAAGGCTTGGCTATTCTCGTACACCAATACAGGTGCGAACGCGAGTGCAATTTTATATAGTTTGGTTGAAACAGCAAAAGCGAATGATCTTATTGTTCATGATTATATCGCAACCTGCTTGCAGCAGATTGCTGAAAACCCGAATGATATTGATGCGTTGCTACCATGGAATATTAAGCGTAGCTAGGTGCCATTACCCAGACGCTTACGTTATTTTGGACACAAAAAAGCCAACTAATATGTTGGCTTTTTGTTTTAATGTGGTGCCCGGAGCGAGACTTGAACTCGCACGCACAGAATGCACAAGATTTTAAATCTTGGGTGTCTACCGATTCCACCATCCGGGCAGTTACTTCGCTTATTGTACTTAATATTGCTTGGTGCTTAGTAAGTGAGGAGTATTCTATACAAGTTTTCTTCAACTACAAGCACTTGAAGCTATTTTTTTACATAAAAAAGTTTAAGTGATTGTTTATTCAACAACATCAATTTAAATTGATTGTTTTTTATACGTCACATCATTGTCACAACCGCTCTGTAAAACGTACTCCTTTCAAGTAAATAATAAAATGGGATAAATAATGAAACACAATTTAATAACAATACTACTTTCAAGTGTACTAGTCGCATGCTCCTCGGCAAAAATAGATGCTGATAAATCAATAACACTCGTTGAACAAGGTCGCTACCACAGTAATATTTTTGATCAAAGCGCGGCTGAAATTATCGCTTTTGATAAAATTAGCCAGCAAACATTTGTGGTGAATGCACAATCTGGGAAAATTGATGTTTTAAATAGCCAAGATATTAACCAGCCCACCCTGACCGCTTCGCTTAATATTAAAGCTGACTTACAAAAGTACCTCCATGTTCAAGCAGGTGCAGCCAATAGTGTCGATGTGGCGAATGGATTGCTCGCCATTGCGATGGCAGCCAAAAATAAAACGGATGCAGGATGGATTGCTTTTTATAACAGTCAAAGTTTATTATTTATTGATGCTGTTTATGTTGGTTCTCTACCCGATATGCTTGCTTTTACAAAAAATGGAAAACAATTAATTGTCGCGATTGAGGGTGAGCCAAGTGATAAAAACTACGCAATTGATCCCGAAGGTGAAGTCGCAATTATTGATATAGATTGGCAAAAATCAACCTTGAGCACAGTGGTTACACGCTTAACGTTTAGTGATTTTAATGTAGGAGGAAAACGCCATCATGAATTACCAAAACAGTTAGTACTCAATGGTTATAACGCTTCTGTTGCAAAAGATTTAGAGCCTGAATATATCGCTATTAATAATCACAGTCATAAAGCTTATGTCTCTTTACAAGAAAACAATGCCATTGCCGTGATTGATCTGCAAACAAAGTCAATACAAAAAATAGTGGCACTTGGTTTTAAAGATCACGCTATTAAAGGTAATGAGCTTGATGGTAATAACAAAGATAAAAAAGTAAACATTAAAAATGAACCGGTACTCGGCTTATATCAACCAGACTCTATTGCAACGGTAACATTCAATAATATCGATTATCTGCTCACTGCCAATGAGGGAGATGATCGTAGCGATTGGTTAACTGATTTGCCACAAGCAGAGTGTGAATCCGCCAATTTCTATTACCACTTAGAAGATAAAATCTGTCGCGATGATATCAAACTCAAAAATGCATTTAATAATAAGGTTTATGCTCCTTTACAAAACAGGCTCGATTTAAGCCAGTTCCAAACGGGGGGCATTTATCAAGACGCGGTACAGCAACTAAAATTTTCGCATTCCATCACCAAACAATTTGGTGATGTTAATGGCGATGGTAAAATCGATCGTTTAATGACCTTTGGCGGGCGCTCTTTTTCAATTTGGGATATTAATGCTGAAAAATTAGTGTTTGACTCTGGCAGTGATTTTGAACGAATTACTGCTGAAAAATATGGTAATAAATTTAACCAAAGTCATAATAAACTTAAAAATGAAGATCGTAGTGACAACAAAGGGCCTGAGCCTGAAGCGTTAACCACGGGGATGATAAATGGTCAAACGTACGCATTTATTGGTCTTGAACGTATGGGGGGGATCATGGTTTATAATATTAGTATCCCTAGCCAAGCTACATTTGTTTTATACCTGAATAATCGTGATATCAACATTGATCCCAATGATAATGTTGATAGCAATGGTGATGGTATTAAAGAGTATCAAATTGATGCAGGTGATCTTGGCCCAGAGGGGATTAAATTTGTAAATGCAGAAGATAGTCCCACCAAAACCCCCATCTTAATCGTGGCAAATGAGGTCAGTGGCACCACTACTTTTTATACGATTAATCTAAAATAGCCACACAATAAATAACAAAGCCACCCGGTGTGGCTTTAGGGTATAATGTGACTCAGCTTTTATTTCATTAGGTCCCAATATGAATCACGATCCACTTCACGGTGTCAAACTAGAAGATATTTTAGTCAAGCTTGAAAAAGAGCTTGGCTGGCAGAAGATGGGAGAGTTACTTAATATTAACTGTTTTATTAACCATCCACGGTTAAAATCAAGCTTGAAATTTTTGCGCAAAACCCCATGGGCACGTAAAAAAGTTGAGATTTTATATCTAAAAACATTCTGTCGCGATAACCCAGCAACAAAAACACTGATCCGTAATTTTATCGAACAAAAAAATAGTAGCGTGGCAATGCCACCTCAGAGTGAAAGTGAATTTAATTGGCCAACATTAAAAAACAAATAATCTAATTTCATGTTAAAATTAATCAGTACTAAACTTTAGTAAAAGAAAATTAATCAGGATAAAACAAAAATGGCACAACAAAAAAAATTCGACTTCTCTATTAAGCAAGATGGTGAACAGTGGAATGCTGAGATAATACGTCGAGTTAGCGCACGCAGAACAAGTATTTCCAAGCGCAAAAAAGGCTTTGCTACAGAAGCATTAGCAATCGAGTGGGCAAAAGAGCAACTTGCTGGTTTTCTTGAAAACCTACAAGCGGGTAACAAACGCAAAGCAGAAAAACGTGCAACCCGTGATGAGTTAGTTGCAAAAACAGAAGCTGAAAAAGAAGCTGCAGCAACATTATATGAACAGAAACAACAAGCTTATTTTGAAGCCTTAGATGAGCAGGAAGATGAGCAAGAAGAACAACAAGTATTCGAAAAAGAGTAATTTAAAGCGTTACTTTCAAATCACTGTTAAAAGGGATTTGAAAGTGATATCCCCTCGTTTAGCCTTTTTTATCTGCTCCTTTATTCTCACTCTATCTCCTCACGCACCACTGTTTGCCAATCATCAACAACGTTGCATCAGTCACAGTGAACAAACAACCATTATTGATAAAACCTATCACTATTTAAATAGTAGCTTTTGCCAGCCCGCATTGTGGTTTGACGATTTTTTTGTTGATGAACGTATTAGCGAAGACTCCCAAGCAGGCACAATGGTGCGTTGGTATAATGATTTTTCATTGGATGAGGATAAAAACTTTCGTTACAAAACAAAACTGACCGCACGTGTTCACTTGCCTAAAGTCACACATAAGTTGAAACTAGTTTTTGAATCCGATGCTGAGGATGCTGTCATTAACCTATTCCCAAATAAAAATGAACCGGCAGAAAACTCACTCGGCTTACGCTATGACTGGGTTGTAAAAGAGCAACAAAGCTTAAATGTTAAAGTCACCATCAAACCTAGCATCGAGATGCGTTATCGTTATACGATCCCATTATCAGAGTATTTTATATCGCGTATCACACAAAAAATATACCAGAAAAAAAAGCTCACTGGCAGTGCAACACTGTTAGATTTTGATGTTGCTATCAGTGAAAATTTTTTATTTCGTTGGACTAATTTTGTGAAAATAGAAACCAAAGATCGATTAGAATTAGGCAGTGGTTTTACTCTCTATCAATTCATCTCTACAACACAGGCTTTCAGTTACAAAACCAGTGTAACTGCACAAGAAAAACCTAATCATTACATTAGCAATTACCATTTATCCCTTAACTACCGACAAAATATTTTTAGGAAGTGGTTTTATTATGAACTAACACCTGAGCTAAATTGGAATAAAGAGCAAACAACACCACGTGAATCAGAAGCAAGCCTCACGCTACGCTTGGAAGTGCTTTTTAATAATATTTAATGACAGCATAAACGGTTGGGTTACTAATATCAGGGTTATTATAGAAAGTATAAATTTGATTAATGACCGTCGTGAAACAGTATCTAAACACCAACTTCTTGAAAGACAACGAAGATGTTTACCTCACAGCTTGTTGAGTTTTGCACTTTGAATGGCAACGGGTATAATGCGCTCTTTTTGATTCTTTAGAAAAGTGAGTAGTCATTCCCATGAAAGTCACCCTTGCCCCAATGGAGGGCGTAATGGATCACCAAATGCGCCAGTTGCTCACATCAATAGGTGGGATTGATCTTTGTGTCACTGAATTTATTCGTGTTATTGAACTTCGTTTACCCGCCAAAGTCTTTCGCCGTATTAGTCCTGAATTACACAATGGAAGCAAAACACTTTCAGGCACACCGGTGCGGATTCAACTGCTTGGACAAAATCCACGTTGCCTTGCTGAAAATGCCAATAAAGCATTACACGTCGGATCCGACGGCATTGATCTTAATTTTGGTTGCCCCGCAAAAGCGGTTAATAAAAGTAAAGGGGGTGCCATTTTACTGAAATCACCCGACACACTTTATAAAATAGTCAAAGAGGTGCGCGAATTTATGCCCTCCGATCAAGTTTTAAGCGCCAAGATACGTCTTGGTTATGAGGATAAATCACTCGCAATTGAAAATGCGCAGGCGATAACAGAAGCAGGAGCGAATGCCCTTGCTGTGCATGCTCGTACTAAAGAGGAGGGTTACAAACCACCCGCTCACTGGCATTGGATTGCAAAAATTCGTGAAGCAATCAATATTCCAGTCACGGCAAATGGGGATATTTTTAATCTTGATGATGCCAAACGTTGCATGGAGATAAGCGGTTGTGATTCTTTAATGATTGGCCGTGGCGCCTTGGCAATGCCAAATTTAGCACAAGTGATCAAAGAAAAAGAAGAACCCTATAGCTGGCCACAAACCCTCGATTTGATGATCGCGTATCTATTTGTGCAGACACATGGTGATAAAGAGAAATATCTGCCCAATCGTATCAAGCAGTGGCTTACTTTTATGCGTTTACAGCAACCACAAGCACTGCATTTTTTGCATCATGTGCGTAAAATAAAAACCACCCAGCAGATGCTCGACGCACTTCGTATCGAGCGGGCAAGCGCTTAACCAATTTTCTTAAGTTGCAACGCTATCTCAGCACTTAAATCCATATTACGCTGCGAGCCGGTTACGGCCACACGAGTGTCTTCAGCTATCTGCTCTACTTTTGGTACCATTGCATCGACCAGAGAAAGTTGACTGGTCGCACTGTTTGACATCTGATTAATATTATCAAATAGTGCTTCAATGGATTGCATCACCACCTTTTTGTGGCCATCGTCTTGCAGATTTAAGAGATTACCCATCTGATCAGAAAAGCTATTCACTTTTTCAGATAAGTGATTACTCGTATCAGAAAGTGAAGCGACTAATTGATTGATATCACCCGCATGTTCCCCTGATTTATTGGCTAAGTTTTTAACTTCATCGGCAACAACCGCAAAACTCCTACCAGCTTCCTCTGCACGAGCGGCTTCAATAGAAGCATTCAAAGCCAATAAATTTGTTTGTGAAGAGATAGTAGTAATGGTTTTTGCCATCTCTTCAATTTTTTTAAACCCTTCTATGAAGGCCATTGTCTTCACTCAGAGTTCCTGCGCCCAACGCCCTGCCTCTCTGAACTCATTCATAAATCGGGCTTGTTGCTCATCTAATGTTGAAAAACTTACATTGACTGTTTCAATGCCCAGTAACGATTTTTGTGATAACTCCACCACCGAATGTGACTCATTAGCCATCGATTTTACTTCGTCAAGCGTTTCATCTACACAATTAACGCGTAATTTTACTCTCAGATTTACATCGCCTGCATTATTAGCAATCTCTTGAACCTGTATATGTGCATCTTGAGAATTTTTTTTCACTTCATTTAATTGTTCACTATTTTTTATAGTAAACTCTCATCATTATGGCACAGCTTCTTTGACGCACTTTTTGCGCTAAACAAAGAGACTAAGTAAGGTACGATGTAGGTGATACTAATTTGCACCCATTTGATAGGATTTTCTGATGTAATACCATTCCGCTTAATATAATGATCAGGTTTTACGCAGGGTAAATTACTAAGGTCAAGGCGCATGATTGAGTAATAGCCGGCTATTGCGATTGAATGCAACGCAGATATTAGT
>NZ_ATUO01000188.1 GCF_000420245.1 Psychromonas hadalis ATCC BAA-638
TTTTTCCTGCGCAAAATTTAGATCATATACTTAATGTAATCGGTATTAGTCATTTAAACCCGTAAAAACGATCAGTTACTTAGGTGGATTGGTATCAAGGCTAAGGTGCAACATGATCTGTTTTGGTGCGGTTGCAATAAGCACTAATAAGTGGTGATAATAATGAGGTCAGGATCATAAAAGCCATTAACGTATATTGATAACTATCAAACGTTTCATTCATTAAAATAAGCCCCATCAAAATACCTGCAACAGGATTACTAATACTGCCAAAGGAAAATTCGACGACCGTCATACGGCTTAATAACCAAACATATAAAGTATATGCGACGACTGTATTTAATAGAATTAACCACAGTAAACCAAGGCCATTTAACAAACTAAAATGCTGCCAAGCTGCGCTATATTGTGCGGGTGATAGTAGTGCTTGCAGGCTCGCGAGAACGGTTAATATTGTACCGCCAATAATTAATTGCCAGCACAATACTGGCCACCAATGCAGTTTATTACCTAAGTTTTTTGTTATGTTACTGCCCACAACAATGCAACTGATAGCACCAACCATTGCGATTAAACCAACAGGGTTTAATGTTATACGGCTTGGGTCAAACAGTAACCAAGCAAGCAATACTAACAACGTACCCGATAACATTTGTATCTTGGTTGGGCTCTTTTTATAAAAAAACCAATAAAAGAACATCGCAAAAACAGGTAGTGAAATCATACCTACGCCTGAAATCGCTGAGGGTAGGGTGTGTGCCATGACAAATAACAGGCTAAAGAACAGAGCAATATTAATGGCGCCTAAACGTATTAATACTGACCAGTGTTTTCTTTCGGGCAAGTTAGGTTTAATCGCAAGCAATAACAAACCTGCCGGCAATGCGCGAATTGCCCCTAATAATAAAGGTGGCCAGCCTTCAAGGCTATATTGTGTCACCGCGTAGGTCGTACCCCATAAAAAAGCTGCCAGCATGGCTAACATGATATTCATACTTACTTTATATCCTGATATTTACAGAGGAAAAATCCAAAATTATATACTCATGATACTTCGATTTTGTGCCTGACAAAGTATCTTAAAGTAACATGGGTGCGCTTTATGTTTGCGATAGCAAACTGACATTTACCCTCTTCGATTCGCAAACAGATTAATTAATGCACCAATCACAATTAATAAGCCACCAGATAACGTCCAGACAGAGGGTACTTCATTGAAAATAATAAGACCAAAGATGATCGAGAAAACGACTTGTATGTACGAAAATGCACTCACTTTTGTGGCGACTTCACTTTGCATCGCTTTGGTAAGTCCAACTTGCCCCACTTGAGTAAAAATACCCACAAACAGTAACAGCATTAACGCCTCACCATTTGGCATGACAAAATCATCACCTAATAAAATGATCGATAATGGCAGTGCAATTAAGGGAAAGTAAAAGATGATCACTGAGCTATCTTCACTTTGACTTAAGCGTTTGACGATCACATAGGCTATCGCGCTGCCTAATGCACCGAGTAAAGCCACAAAAACACTAAACCAAGGCAAAACTATGTTGCTAGAAGTCGATAAGTTTGGCATCACCATCACCACTAACCCCAATAAACTGAGGATAATACAGATCAACGTTGATCGCTGAATTTTCTCTTTGAGAAAGAAAAAAGCCAATACTGCGGTAAATACTGGGTAGGTATATTGCAATAACGTGGCTTCAGCGAGTGGCAGAGTGGTCACTGCATAATAGATACAGATTAATGCTAGCGTGCCTATTATGCCACGCGCCATTAACAGTTTTTTATTGTTTCCCCACAGGGCTATTTTTTTACGTTTGATATCAAGGTAACTAATAACTAAGGAAACGAACGCACGCGCCGCAATAATTTCAAATACGGGGATATTGTGCGTCGCAACTAATTTTACACATGCAGTCATTAATGAAAATGCAAAAGCAGAGAGCAGCATAAAACGCATGCTAGGAGAGAAATAAGATAATAGGTTATTAAACATAAGCAATAATCTGATTAATAGAAAAACAGTGAGTTTATAGTAAGTTAGTCGTTATTTATTTATTTATTTATCTGGGGGTTAATTAAGAAACATTTGCATCGTTTAAATCACTCAGAAACCTGTGTTGCTACTCATTTTCAAGTCCGGTTACTTCGCTTAATTGTTTGTGATACTCCATTGCTGTAAGCTTCTTTGTACTTTTGTGGGTTACGAATGGAACTCACCTTTTAAAAATTTTTATTAAGAGGGGATAAAAAATGAAAATCAAATATTCATTAATCTCTGTGCTTGTTATCACTGTGTTTTTATCTGTCGTTTATTATGTTATGCCAAGGTCACTCGTTACATTTGAGGATATGAAACCAAGGTTGATTGAGTTACCTGAGTTTGAAGTGACTGGGTTTGAAATATATGGCAATTTAGCAAAAGGGGATTACCCCACAGCATGGATTAAAGTAAGTAATGATAAACATCAGATTGAGGCAAATTGTCAAGGAGGTTTTACTTATGGCATTGAATCCTATAAAAAAGAGATTCAGACAAAATGGCATTATCTTGCAGGCTGTGAAATGTTAATACCCTCTAACTTAGCTGAAACAAGAAAGATTAAACTAACCACAAGAGTGATACCTAAAAACCTTTATGTTGTATTTTCCTATCATGGTGAGATTACTATTCCTAAAATAGGATCTTTATATGGTTATATTTTCAATGAATGGCTACCAAAAAATGGTTATCAACGCGGTGGTTTTTATAACTTTGAGCGTTATGATAAACGCTTTTTAGGAGCTAAAGATTCACGTTCTGAATTTGAACTGTTTGTGCCTATTATTAAAATGCCGATGCGATAAAAAATAGTGTGCTTCTCGGCAATGAGAAACTGAAACGTAGTTTTGCAGTTCGAGAATAATGGTTATCAAAGTGAACCGCGCTGATAAAACCGTTTAGTATTGCTTGAATTTAAAGTGGTTATTTATTTGAGAAATAATGAAAAGTCCATAATAATAACATGGAAAAATAATATGATAACAAACCTTAACTTATCCAACCTAGGCTTTGGTTGTAAGCAGTTTTCAATTGCTGTTTATATCGCCAATAAACCTAACATGATTGAATATGAAAGCTGTGTTGCTATGCACTCAATGACCGCCGGAGAAATTGCTCACATCGGTGTTGTCTGTGGCAATGGTTGGCGAAAAGTGTTTAATGTTTACAGTAAGTTATTGTATGCCTTAGATCCAGCCAAGTTTGCATTTACCCACTACGCACCGACTTGGCAGGTTTATCGTGACAATTTTTTATTGCAGCAGGGCAGTGCCACTGCGTTACTTTTTAGCTCGCCTATACTAGAGTCTGAAAATAACTGTATTCATATTATTAGTGGTAAAACCTATGCAAAAGAACTAATCAATGCTGGTCAGTTAAATACCTCGCTGTTATGGTTAGATGAATACTTTGCAATTGATGTGGTTAAACGTCTGCTCGTTTGTCCTTATTTTGATTACCGGCAACTATCTAATCAAAAAATTGAACGTTTAGCAGATCTAATAAAGCAGTTAGCCAATGATGATATGTAATGAATCTAGTTAAATAGAAATGGCTTGTATTACTACTAGCCTATTAAAAAATACATTGTTTTCATTTTATAACATATCATTATTTTTCCTGTTTGGCATAATAGCTACATCTTCAAGGGAGCAGTGAATTGTCGCTTGAATCTAAAGGAAATGACAACATAAACAGAGCGATTAAATAACGAAGTTGAGTTGTCATGTTAATAATAAATATGAATATGTGTGACTCAATAGAACAGTACATTCAATGGATAAGTTAGGAGATAATTATGTTAATTTTAACGCGTAGAATTGGTGAAACACTGATGATTGATGACAATATAACGGTGACAGTTTTGGGAGTAAAAGGTAACCAAGTACGTATTGGTATTAATGCTCCGAAAGAGATTTCTGTTCATCGTGAAGAGATTTATTTGCGAATTCAAGCAGAAAGGAATGCATCGGCTGCACAAGCAAGTCTGCTTAATTGATAAAGAAGTAAAATACCGACCAATCAAGAAAAACGATGCCCATTAAAGCATCGTTTTTTTATGCCTTAAATAATTACCTTAAGAGCAAAAAAAGAGCGGGTAGGTTATAAGCCATCAGGACGTGCTAGATTAAAAAATGGTTGGGGCTGCTTTTCTTTTGGTTTGGTTTTATTTGGCAGTTCAAAGAAGCTTGCGCTTTCAGACTGCAAAACACGTTTTGGTTCTGAAAGCGCTACTCGCCACAAGCAAAACATCCCCCCCAAAAGTGCAATAGCCACTTACGCATTTACGGGTAAAGTTTGGGCTGTCCCCGATTACTCTGATTTTCCTTTAATTCCAAGGCAAGAATAATTACAATAGACATAATGTTTCCTCTAAAATACTTGCTCCAAAAAAACAAGTATTTATTATTGATCAGTCTTATTTATAAATTGGCCCGAAGTTTTGACATGCACGGAAATCTTGACCTTCTATATCTTGACCAAATGCAGACCACGTATGAGGACGGAAAACATCTTTGCTATCAACATTGTGCATAGAGACTGGAATACGGAGCATTGCAGCAAGGGATATTAAATCAGCACCGATGTGACCATGAGAAATAACACAATGGTTTGCTCCCCAGTTTGCCATCACATCATATACATTTTTAAATGAACCTTTGCCCGTTAAACGAGGCACAAACCAAGTTGTAGGCCACGTGGCATTAGTTCGTTCATTTAATATGTTATGAACCTCTTCAGGTAACTCAACAGAATGCCCCTCAGCGATTTGCAGAACAGGACCAAGACCTGCAATAATATTAATACGATGCATCGTAAATGGCATAGCACCTTCAGTTAGGAATTGTGACGAGAAACCACCCCCACGGAAGTATTCTTCGATAGCAGGGCACCAACGAGTCGCATCTAAGCATGCTTTTGTGTCATTCTCTGTTAAGTCCCAGTGTGGCTTAATGACCGGCTTACCTTCGGCATTTTTAACTTTACCTGAACCATCTAAAGCAGCGGAGCCTGAGTTCACTAAGTGAATCAAGCCAGACTCAGGTTTGAAGCCAGTTACACGCTCTACTGCACTTTCAGACCAATAAGTACGTACATCACAAAACACTTGCGCTTCACCAGTTAACAGCTTACCAAACAGCATGTTAACGCCGTTTAAACTATCATTTTCTGTTGCAATACAGAGTGGTTCACGAATGCCGTTCCAATCAAATGATGAGTTAAGAATAGCTTCTGAGAAATCGCCATTAGGCAGATGATCAGTCCAGTGACGCTGACCTTGGAAACCACCAACAATAGCATTATGCCCCTGCGCTTCTTCGTTAAAGCCAAGTTCTGCTAAGCGTGGATTACCTTGCATCAGATCACGCATGATCATGGTCATTTTAACAACCGTTTTCCAATCCTCTGCTTTGCGCTCTTCAGTGAATGGGACTCCGTTATAGTCTTTACCTTCTTTGCAATATTCTTTAACCCAAGACATTGCTAGCTCTAATTCTTCTTTATCGTAAATTTCGCGGTCTAAGCGACGTTTAATCTCAATCATATCGACATATTCATTACGCATGCCCAGATATTTTTGGAAAAATTCAGAATTGACGACAGAGCCTGCAATCCCCATTGATACAGAGCCCATAGACAGGTACGACTTCCCTTTCATCGATGCCACTGCTAAACCTGCACGACAGAATCGTAAAATTTTAGCCTGAACGTCAGAAGGGATACTTGTATCATCAGCTTCTTGCACTTCTTCACCGTAGATAGAAAACGCAGGTAAACCAACTTGTGAGTGAGCAGCCATCGCAGCGGCTAAATAAACAGCACCAGGACGCTCTGTACCGTTGAATCCCCAAATAGCTTTAGGGGTCTGCGTGTCCATATCAATCGTTTCCATGCCATAACACCAACAAGGTGTCACTGTCATTACGACACCAACATTTTCACGCTTAAATTTATCAGCACATGCAGCAGATTCTGAAACACCACCGATACAAGTATCAGCAATAATACATTCCACTTTGTCACCACTTGTGTGACGAATATGAGCTTCAATAAAAGCAGCCGCTGATTTAGCCATATTCATGGTCTGCTCTTCTAGCGACTCACGAACACCCATTTGACGGCCATCAATAGTAGGACGAATACCAATTTTAATAAGATTTGTCATATTTAGATTCTCATTTATAACGTGTTGAGTTAATTACTTGTAATTGAATCGTATGAAATAGAGAGATATGTTTCTCGATAAGTATCTCTCTTAATAGTTTGGTAATTAATTACTCATTATTTACCAAATGGGTTTAGTACTGCTTGCATTTCAGGGCTGTCAATATTCTCTTTAG
>NZ_ATUO01000189.1 GCF_000420245.1 Psychromonas hadalis ATCC BAA-638
AAAGCGGCAATATTACTCGATGATTGTTGAAACAACACCAGCACCTACAGTACGGCCACCTTCACGGATAGCAAAACGTAGACCTTCATCCATTGCGATTGGAGCAATTAGCTCAACAACGAATTTAAGGTTATCACCAGGCATTACCATTTCAACACCTTCAGGAAGCTCTACAGCGCCTGTGATGTCAGTTGTACGGAAGTAGAACTGTGGACGGTAACCTTTAAAGAAAGGAGTGTGACGACCACCCTCATCTTTGCTTAGGATGTATACTTCAGACTCGAATTTGCTATGCGGAGTAATTGAACCCGGTGCAGCAAGAACTTGACCACGTTCGATCTCTTCACGTTTAATACCACGTAAAAGAACACCAACGTTTTCGCCAGCACGACCTTCGTCAAGCAATTTACGGAACATTTCAACACCAGTACAAGTAGATTTAACCGTGTCTTTAAGACCAATGATTTCTACTTCTTCACCAATTTTAACGATGCCACGTTCAACACGACCCGTTACAACAGTACCACGGCCTGAGATTGAGAATACATCTTCGATTGGAAGAATGAATGGTTTGTCGATATCACGCACAGGAAGAGGGAAGTAATTATCTAGCGCGTCAGCTAGTTCCATAATTTTTTCTTCCCATGCTGGATCGCCTTCAAGTGCTTTAAGAGCAGAACCTTGAATAACAGGGATATCATCACCTGGGAAGTCATATTCGCTAAGAAGTTCACGAACTTCCATTTCTACTAGCTCAAGAAGCTCTTCATCGTCAACCATGTCACATTTGTTCATGAATACGATTAAGTGTGGAACACCAACTTGACGTGCAAGTAGGATGTGCTCACGAGTTTGAGGCATAGGGCCATCTGTTGCAGCAACAACAAGAATACCACCATCCATTTGTGCTGCACCCGTGATCATGTTTTTAACATAATCGGCATGTCCAGGACAATCTACGTGTGCATAGTGACGTGCATCAGTATCGTACTCAACGTGAGAAGTTGAGATTGTGATACCACGTTCGCGCTCTTCTGGTGCATTATCGATAGATGCGAAATCTTTAGCTTCTCCGCCATTTCTCTTAGCTAGAACATGCGTGATAGCAGCAGTTAGAGTTGTTTTACCGTGATCGACGTGGCCAATTGTACCAACGTTTACATGCGGTTTATTACGTTCAAATTTTTCTTTAGACACAGTGTGTACCTTCTCATTCAGTTAATACCTATCCACGTGCGATCACATGGGGAGGTGATAGTTTAGTTTATTTTTTATTTCGCTTCAATAATTGCGTTAGCTATTTTTTTAGGCGCATCGCCATATTCAACAAATTCCATTGAATATGAAGCACGTCCTTGCGTTGCAGAGCGCAGTGAGGTTGCATAACCAAACATCTCTGCAAGCGGTACTTTGGCATGTACGATTTTAACGCCACCTGGGCCCTCGTCCATACCTTCAATCATACCACGACGACGGTTAAGGTCGCCCACAACATCACCCATCCAATTTTCTGGCGTAGTGACTTCAACTTTCATTAAAGGTTCAAGTATGGTTGCATCCGCTTTTAATGCGCCCTCTCTGAAACCTAACATAGCTGCAACTTTGAATGACATCTCTTGCGAATCTGTTTCGTGGTATGAACCACCCAGCAGTGTCACACGAATATCAAGCATCGGATAACCCGCTAACACACCTTGGTCCATCTGTTCGCTACAGCCTTTGTTAATCGCAGCAAAGTACTCTTTGGGAATACATTTATCTGTTATCTCATTAACAAATTCAAAACCTGCACCCGCTTCAAGCGGTTCAAGTTTGAGAATGACGTGGCCATATTGGCTCGGCCCTTCGCCTTGACGAATAAATTTACCTTCGATCTCAACCGTTTTACGGATGGTTTCACGGTATGCAACTTGCGGTTTACCCACGTTGCAGTTAACACTAAACTCACGGCGCATACGATCTACGATTATATCTAGGTGAAGCTCACCCATGCCAGAGAGTAGTATTTGTCCTGTTTCTTCATTTGTTTCAACACGAAATGAAGGATCTTCTGCTGACAGTTTTTCCAGTGCGATATTCAGCTTATCTTGGTCAACCTTAGTACGAGGTTCAACCGCAATCTGAATCACCGGTTCAGGAAACTCCATACGTTCAAGGATCACTTTATGATCAGCACTACATAACGTATCACCCGTAGTGACATCTTTAAGGCCGATTGCAGCAGCGATATCGCCAGCGCGCACCTCTTTGATCTCATTACGCTCATTGGCGTGCATCTGTACGATACGGCCAAAACGTTCACGCTTCTGTTTTACTGAGTTATAAACATGATCACCTGAATTAACCACACCAGAATAGACACGCATAAATGTCAACGAACCCACAAAGGGGTCAGTAGCAATTTTAAATGCCAGCGCTGCAAAAGGCGCGTCATCGTCAGCAGGACATATGATCTCATTTCCTTTGTCATCGATGCCTTTAATGGCTTCGACTTCAGTCGGAGAGGGTAAGAAATCAATCACAGCATCAAGTACTGCTTGTACGCCTTTATTTTTAAAAGCACTACCGCAAGTAGCTAATACAATTTCATTGTTTAACGTACGTTGACGTAAACCCTGTTTGATCTCTTTAATGGAAAGTTCTCCCTCTTCAAGGTACTTTTCCATCAGTTCATCATTTGCTTCAGCCGCAGCTTCCGCAAGCTCTTCGTGCATCATTTCAGCTTGTTCAAGCAATTCATCTGGAATATCGTGATATTCAAACGTCATGCCTTTATCTGCTTCTGACCAGTTGATTAACTTCATCTTAATGAGGTCAATCACACCGCTAAACGACTCTTCCACGCCCACATTCAAATGAATAGGGACACAAATAACGCCTAAGCGATCACGAATTTGTTCAACAACCGCCTCAAAATCAGCCCCTGTTCGGTCCATCTTGTTTACAAATACAAGTCGTGGGACGTGGTATTTATTCGCTTGACGCCAAACAGTTTCTGATTGAGGCTCAACACCTGAGGCGGCACAAAACACCACCACTGCACCATCAAGTACACGCAACGAGCGTTCAACTTCAATGGTGAAGTCTACATGCCCAGGTGTATCAATGATATTGATGCGGTGCTTAGTAAACTGACCATCCATACCCGACCAGAATGTTGTCGTCGCAGCCGCGGTGATAGTGATACCACGCTCCTGCTCCTGCTCCATCCAGTCCATTGTTGCTGCACCGTCATGCACCTCACCCATTCGGTGAGAGATTCCTGTGTAGAACAAAATACGTTCAGTCGTTGTAGTTTTTCCCGCATCTACATGAGCAATAATACCGATATTTCGGTACTGCTCAATGGGTGTTGTACGTGCCATGATGTCCTTTAAATACTAACTATAATTTTTTTAAAGCAAAAAACGCAAGCCATTGCCTGCGTTAAGATTCTACCAACGGTAGTGAGCAAACGCTTTGTTAGCGTCAGCCATGCGATGAACGTCTTCACGTTTCTTAACCGCAGAACCTTTGTTATCTGCTGCATCAACTAGCTCACCAGCTAGACGTAATGCCATTGATTTTTCACCACGCTTACGAGAAGCTTCAACTAACCAACGCATTGCTAACGCATTACGACGAGAAGGGCGAACTTCTACAGGAACTTGGTATGTTGAACCACCAACGCGACGAGATTTAACTTCGACACTTGGGCGGATGTTTTCTAGAGCATTTTCAAAAAGCTCTAATGAATCTTTCTCAGTTTTTTTAGAAGCTACTTCTAATGCAACATATACAATTTTTTCTGAAATAGATTTTTTACCATCAACCATTACAACGTTGATGAATTTTGTTAGTACTTCTGATCCAAATTTAGGATCTGGAAGTACTTTACGAGTAGCTATGACGCGTCTTCTTGGCATCTTATATCTCCGTGTGCTTCAGGAATTTACCCAAAACATATTAAATTAAAATAGTGTTTGTTTGGCCTTACTTACGGAAATACTTAAGACTTAGGTCTTTTAGTACCGTATTTAGAACGACCTTGACGACGATCCGCAACACCTGAAGTATCAAGTGCACCACGAACTGTGTGGTAACGAACACCCGGTAAATCTTTTACACGACCGCCACGGATCAAGATTACACTATGTTCTTGCAAGTTATGGCCTTCACCACCGATGTATGAAGTTACTTCATAACCGTTAGTTAGACGTACACGAGCAACTTTACGCATCGCTGAGTTAGGTTTTTTTGGAGTAGTTGTATATACACGAGTACATACACCACGTTTTTGTGGGCACGCTTCTAGCGCAGGAACTTTAGTTTTTACAACTTTGTCCTTACGCGGTTTACGTACCAATTGTGAAATTGTTGCCATTTTTAAATAGCTCCTAATTTGTGTGTGAAAAATCAAACCCTAATATTTAGGGTCGCAAGAGTTTACGCTGATTAGAAATAGGAGTCAATAATTAAGCAATTGTGTTTTTGATCACAGAAAAAATAGGAAGTGAATTACTGATAGGTTAAAAATAAGAATACTCTTACAAACCTCAACGGTCTGATTTTATTTTCACCACGCCATCTGGCTTTTATGCCCAGCCACTAGCTCTACAAACTGCAAATAACTGCATGACTTACCGATGCGAGCGCTAATACCACGCGCTTGCAGATCGGCCTCTAGCACCATTAATTGACCTTGTTTGGCTAACTCACTTAACGCTAAGAAGTCAGCATGTTTTGCCTGACAGGCAACCACGCCATCTTCTATTAATAACAAACTATCTTGCTCGCCTAATATAGCGAGGCACTGTTGCAATGCGAGTGTCTGAAAAGGTGAGCTGTTCACTGTGTGTAATATCGACATATTAGAAGCTTAATAGTTGATCTTGCAAAGCAAGGTTGGTTTTTAATGTTTGTGTATCTACGGAGGTGACCTCTATCATCAACTGATCTTCTGTAATCGCGCGTTGTAACAGTGATTGCTGGCAGACATAGATATTTTCTACATCATAGAGTTCAAGCATTTTAAATAGCGGTTGAAAATGTTTCTGTAAACACTCGGTAGGATCATGCCCATCAAGCAGTTGGTAAACACCATCGCCAATAAAAAATAGCGACAATGATTCATTAAAAGCGGACATCGCTAAAGTCAGATCCAACGATTCACGCCCTTGCGCGCTACCATGGGGTAAGCACCGGTTGATAATGCCTATTTTTTTTTCAATCATTCCCCTTTCCTTCATAAAAATTGCACCAATCTATCGGCTTTTGCACTAAGCTCTGCAAGTTGCCCTAAGCCACTCAACACAAAGGGGGCTTTAAGGTTAAATTGACTCAATGCTAATTGTTTTGCTTCAAGCTCATTAACAATACCACGGCGTAGTGAAGCGGAAACACAAACCTCCAACGGGAATTGGTATTGCAGTGCAAGCTTTGCCCAAAAATCGGGCAGGTTAATTTCATCACTGGCAGGGCTAACTAGTTGGCTGGCATTAAGTACCCCCTCTTGATAAAAAAACACCCCAACAATGTTATGACCTGCTTGTAATGTGGCACAACAAAATTGGTAAGCACTGCTTGCCCCTTGCGCGCCATAAGGGGCACCGGAGACAACAACTGCAAATTTTAATCGTTTATTCATCTTCTTTTAACGCAGTCACTGCAATCGCTTCAACTTCAACTAATACATCTTTTGGTAAACGAGCGACCTCTACACATGATCTTGCAGGTGAAAAATCGGGAAAATATTTACCATAAACGTCATTAAAAGCGGCAAAATCGTTCATATCCTTCAGATAACAGGTTGTTTTTACAATCGTAGCGGCTGATGCTTTGGCTTTATGTAGCACTGCAAATAGATTACGCATCACTTGCTCGGTTTGCTCGGTAATACCGCCTTCAATCACTTCCATCGTCTCAGGAACAAGTGGTATCTGCCCAGAGGTAAAGACTAAATTACCAATTTGATTAGCTTGTGAATAGGGACCAATTGCAGAAGGTGCTTTAGCCGTGGAAATGATTTTTTTATTGCTCATAGGGTAATCTCACTTTATAGAACATAACAAATTTAACTGCCTTTAAGTCTGATACATTTTTCTTATAATTCAAGAAGAAAGCATCACTTTTAACTCATAAATTGATATGCATTAATTTTTAATAGGCAATAAAAAAGGTGCCGAGGCACCTTTTTAGTTAAACGTCTTTTTTATTGTGCCTTTAGAGATCGTGACTAAATAACTTGCTCTAATTGTTTTCAAAAAACCTTGAATGACGGGTTATTTTGAAAACAAAAGATCAAGTAATTTTGAAGCCGATCCTGAATCGTTACAAATTAACTTACTCTAAATTGATTTCAAAAAATCTTAACTAACTGATTATTTTG
>NZ_ATUO01000190.1 GCF_000420245.1 Psychromonas hadalis ATCC BAA-638
GTTCAAGTGGTCACAAAACATTAGATAACGCAGTACTTGAGTTCATTAAAAAAGAGCACTTTATGCCCGCACTTAAAGGGATTGAAAAGGTAACCAGCGAGCAATTATTTTCTTTTAAATTTGAGCTGATATAACCACTCATTTCTAAATAGATTTACTCGCATTCCCCTTAAAGCAGATTACACTTAGTATCGGCTTCAAAATCACTTGCGCTTTTGTTTTCAAAATAACCCGTCATTTAGAATTGGCTTCAACATTACTTGCGATTTTGTTTTTAAAATAGCCAGTCACTTAAGGCTTTTTGGAAACAATTTATCGCAAGTTATTTTGTAACGGTTCCTTCAGGCTTTTCGAAAACAATTTAGCCAAGTTATTGTGTAACGATTCCTTATTTCAAAGAATTCACTTTAAGGGAGGAAACAGATGAGTAAAATAAAACTATCAACCGATAGGCTGACCGTTGGTTTATATATTCAACTTCCCTGTGCATGGGGTGGCCACCCTTTTCTCTTTAGTAGTTTTAAAATTCAAGATAAAGACCAAATTGATGTCTTACAATCTTTGCCCTTCAACCATGTCATCTATATCCCAGAAAAAAGCGATAAGAACCCACGGCCCGCCAATGTTGAAAAATCAGAAGTGAAAGGAGCAGAACAAGAGAGTGCTTACTTAAGCGCATTATGGCAAGAGAAAGAGCGTCGTGTTGAGGAGCAAAAATCCTACTTGCGTAACTTACGAAAATGTGAAAATCAATTTAAAAAATCACTTTCTATGGTACGTGCAATTAACCTTAAATTAGACAATCAAGCACCTCAAGCACTCGCAGATGCCAAAGAGCTTATCAGCAGTATTACCGACAACTTAAATAATCATAACAGCACTGTTTTACATTTAATGGAAGAGGGTAAAGAGGGAGATAAATATCATAGCCATGTTTTCCATGTCGCTATTTTGGCCATGATTTTAGGTAAAGCATTAGCACTTTCAGAACAAGAGCTGATTTATTTAGGCTTAGGTGCGTTGTTCCATGATCTTGGTAAAAGTAAAATACCTAATCAAATTTTAAACAATAAACCCCAAATAAGCTCTGCTGAAAACAATTACTACAAAATGCATGTGCGTTATGCGATGGACAAAATCAATAATATCCAAGGTTTCCCAGAATCAGTAACAGAAATTGTTAGCCAACATCATGAGTTTTTAGATGGTAGTGGTTACCCTAAAAAATTAAAAGGGGATCAAATTAACTTGCTCACTCAAATTGTTACTGTTGCTAATGAATATGACAATATGTGTAACCCCACTGATAAACATCCTGCTCGTACCCCTTATCATGCTCTATCATACCTTTATAAAAACCGAGGAAAACAGTTAAGCAAAGAGGTATTGGGATTATTAATTAAAGAGCTAGGCATTTATCCACCCGGTTGCATTGTACAACTTTGCAATGAAAAAATCGCACTGGTGATGAGTGTCAGTAAAGCGAATATATTGCAACCCAATGTCATGATTTATGATCCCTCTATTCCTAAAAGTGATGCTGCTATTATCTCATTAAGTGAAAAAGAGTTAAAAATAGAGAAGGTGATTATCCCCAGTAAATTACCAGAGAATATCCAAGAGTACCTCAACCCGCGCGCACGAGTGAACTACTATTTTGAGCATTCAGAGGAGTGATAAAAGCATTTACAGTGAGACTCCGATTACGGTTAATAGAGACCATTTGCAACCTAACCAGAAAGCGACTGCCTTGCACAGAGTACACGAAGCGAGGCAGATTAATTTTTTCTGTTTTTTCTTCATGCCTTTGTGGTTAATTGCTTTTACTTTTTCAGTGACTAACCCAACCCTTGACCCGCATCTTTTTTATTGATCAATTCAATCATATATCCATCAGGATCTTTGACAAACGCGATCACCGTAGTTCCCCCTTTTACAGGTCCTGCTTCACGGGTTATCTCTCCACCCATGCTTTTAATTTTTTCACAGGTCGCATAGATATCATCAGTTTCAATGGCAATATGACCATAACCATTGCCTAAGTCATACTCTGAACAGTCCCAATTATGGGTAAGTTCTAATACTGTTGTTTCCGTTTCTTTGCCATAACCTAAAAAGGCCAGTGTATATTTATATTCTCTGTTTTCTGATTGACGAAGCAGTTTCATTTCTAAAATCGTGGTGTAAAAGTTGATCGACTTTTGTAAATCACCCACACGCAACATAGTATGTAATAAACGCATAAAAACCTCTTGTAAAATTTTAGATCTTGTAAATTTTAGCTCTAAAAAAGAGCTACACTATTTAACTATCGATAGTTTAACGTTTAAAATGCGTAACGAATACCGATTGCAAAATCTAACTCAAAATTAAGCTTGTCATGGTCTAAATCAAGATCTAATGCGGGTGCAAGCTGACCATAAACATCCCACTTTTGAGCAAAGAGAATGGTTAAACCTAATGGGACACGAGCGCCAATGCTATCATTACCCGCCCAGTTATAATAAGCGCCACCACCAACATACCAGTTAAATGGAAACTCTGAACCAAAATCACCCTGCTTAAAGATGTAGTCGCCACTGATACCATCATTACCAATAAAAGCATTAATATTATTAAACTGTCCAGCAACACCAAATCCTTGATCTAATGCTAAGCCGATTTTATTAGTCGCCAATGCTGATGGAAGCGTGAATAATCCTGCAATACAAATTAAACTCATCAATAATTTTTTCATCATTTTCTCTTTATTTTAGCGCTATTAATTTTGTGCAGTTTATCGACTTATCAATTAATACTCAACCCATTTCCCCCCTTTACAGCGGTGGTATATACTTGCTGGCATCTCTTACTTTGCAGTTCAAAACATTATGTATTTTCACTACTTTAAAAAAAGTCACCTATTTATTAGCTTGTTTACCCTCTCTTTGTCCAGTATCGCCAGTGATTTTTTAATCGAAGATCTCAATCGAGATAAGAGCAAACAACAAACATGGGTAGTATTACCCTATATATTCAGTTCTGAAAGTATGGGGCTTACCGTTGGAGCCGTTGGTATTTTTTCAGGTTATATCCAACCACAAATGTCGATTGTGGCCACCACTTTTATTGGTGAAGAGTTAGAGATACAACATAATGACTTACGAGAGCCTGAAAACGAAAGAACCTCAGGGGCAATGCTCGCTATTAATAATTACCGTCCCGATTTTTCAAATCGTCTATTTGTCAGTGTTATTGGAGCTTATGGTTATTACCCCAACCAGCGCCTCTATATCGATGGGGGAAACGATTCCATTAAAAATCTCGAAAACAACAACAATAATGCAACCACACCATTACAAACACAGGGTTATAATAATTGGTTCAATGGTAATTTACGTTATATTTTACCTTGGGGAGAAAGCAAAAACAGGATATTGCCTAAGATTCAACTACAACGTGGTATTGCTGTCAATCGAGATCAATTTGGCGGAGGTCGCCCCTTTACCACAGGACAAACCATTTTAGGGAGCGAGCTGTTTTATTCAAAATGGAGCGCTGAGAAATTTATTGAATCTCCAGAAATTAACACTAATGGATTACGCTTATATCTTGAGCACAATAATACTGATTACCCCAGTAATCCAAGCCGAGGTTACACTTTTAGTGGTAAAATTTCAGCTGACTTTGGGTTAGGTAACTCTACCCAAAGCTGGAATGCGCTAGAAGTAGATTACGCCCATTACATTGAGTTAGATAATTTTTCATGGAGCAGACAAAATATTTTTGCATTCAATCTATGGAGCGCTTATAGCCCCTCATGGAATAACTCAAAAACCATGCAAGATGGCGGTATATTGGAAGAAAATCAAACACCGATGTGGGAAGGAGCGCGTTTAGGAGGCTGGAATAGGCTACGCGCCTATGACAGTAATCGATTTAATGACAAAGCAGCACTTTATGGTGCTGTAGAATATCGCATTATCCCACGCTTAAACCCAATGGCAGATCTCGCTTGGAATCCTCTCCCTATTGACTGGTTTCAGTTGGTATTGTTTATTGAAGCAGGACGTGTTGCCGAAAAATATGATTTAGGTTTATTACTTTCAGATATGAAATACGATGCAGGTTTCAGTATTCGCGCATTAGCGGCCAAAGTCCCCGTGCGTTTTGAAATGGCTTTTGGTGAAGAAGGAAGCGCAATGTGGTTTATGATACAGCAACCTTTTTAGCGACTATTTATTTAATATACGATAAACGTTTTCTGACAAAAAAAAACAATAAAAACATATAAATAAAAAACTTAAGATTATATTAAAGTTTATTACGCTTTAAACCTATTTGTAATTCCCTCACTTAGCACTACCTTTATAATCATGAACCTTTTTTCACGAAAGCAGTTAAAACTCAAAAATAAGGTACCAATGAAAATATTTAATCACTATTCAATCAAATTAAGACTCATTATATCCGTTGCTTTAGGGTTATTTGGCATGTTGCTCATTGCAACACAATCATTAGTCCAAACAAATGAGATGCTATCCTCTGAAAAAAAACAACAGGTAAAACATTTAGTTGAAACTGCTCATAGTGTTATTGTCGCATATTATAATGATTTTGAATCCGGCAACATAACTGAAATACAAGCACAAGAAAATGCGATAAAAACCATTAAAGTGATACGTTATGCAGGAGGAAACTATTTTTGGATTAACGACAAATACCCTAAAATGATCATGCATCCCATAAAACCCGCATTAGATGGCAAAGATCTATCCGCAGTAAAAGATCCCAATGGCAAATATATCTTCAAAGCTTTTGTCCAAAAAGTTGAAGAAAATGCAGGTCAGGGCATTGTTGATTACCAATGGCCTAAACCTGGCTCAGACACCCCTATAGATAAAATCTCCTTTGTTAAAGAGTTTAAACCCTGGGGTTGGATAATTGGATCGGGTATTTATATCGACGATATAAATAAATCGATGTGGACCATTGCATATAGCTTGCTTATTAACTTTACACTGATCGCATTTTTCCTTTTATTACTGTCATTCATCATCGCTAAAAGCATTATTGAACCAATTAATAAAACAACGGAAGCATTGGCGGATCTAGTGAAAGGAGAGGGTGATTTAACACAACGCCTTCCTATTAATGGAAAAGATGAAATAGCAAAATTGTCTTTATCATTTAATGAATTTATTGGCAAAATTCAAAGTGTCATTAAAACAGTGCAAGGATCTGCAAAAGCAGTCAAACATGCATCGATTGATCTATCCACTTTATCGCAAGAGTCCTTAGCAGGCAGTGAATTACAAAATGCAGAAACAGCGCAAATTGCCACCGCATCTACGCAGATGGTCAGCACCATTAATGAAATAGCACATAGTGCAACAACAGCAGCAAACTTAGCAGAGGGAGCTAATACCGAGACACAAATAGGAAAAAGTATAGTCAATGATTCTGCGCAATCAGTGCAAAATTTATCTGTTGAGATTGCAACCGCAAGTAATGTCATTAGTGAACTAAATGCAGAGTGTAGTTCAATTGATTCTGTTTTATCCGTCATTAAAGGTATTGCAGAGCAAACCAATTTACTCGCCTTAAATGCAGCCATTGAAGCTGCTCGTGCAGGTGAACAAGGTCGTGGATTCGCAGTGGTCGCAGATGAAGTAAGAACGCTAGCAGGCAGAACACAAGCGGCGACTTTAGAAATAAATGCAATCATTGCTCAGCTCCAAAATAAAGCAAATGAAGCGGTGTCTGCCATTGCGAATAGTGGTGATATCGCCGAGGATGCTGTTGCTCAAGCCAATAAAGCCAGCCTCTCTTTAGACTCTATTTTAGAGGCTATCATCGCAATTTCAGATGCAAATCATCACATTGCCACCGCCGCTGAAGAACAGTCCTCCGTAACACGAGAAATTGATGAAAGAGTGGTTGCTATAGCTGGTCTTTCTAAAGAGTCAACAGCGCTATCTTCAAAAATCAGCAATGGGAGTGATGGTTTAAGTGAATTGGGCATTCAACTCAGAGAGCTAATTAAAACCTTTAAGGTTTAATTAATAGAAACAAATAAAAGCCTCATCCAACACAACAAAAAGCCTGTATTATCTTTCAATATTACAGGTTTTTCCGCTCAGAGATTTGGTATCTAAAGCAACAAACTCACTAGATAATTAAATCTAGCAGTTTTTTCTAAATGTGGTCTGTGATAAATGATTCGAGCCAGTGAATGCCCCTGATTTCTATATTAAAGGTTCTAAAAAGCAAAAAGCCCGCTAGATAATTAAATCTAGCGGGCTTTTCTAAGTGTGGTCGGTGATAAATGATTCGAGCCAGTGAA
>NZ_ATUO01000191.1 GCF_000420245.1 Psychromonas hadalis ATCC BAA-638
ACTTTGTCGTTATCTAATGTGCGCGTAAAAACATAAGCACTTTTTTGTTTAATAACGTCATGTTGACCAGCCCCAATTGCAGGGTGTGCTTTTCTAAATTGTCCAATAGTTTGCCAGTGTTTGAGCAGTGCCTGGCGCTCTTTGTCTAACTTCCTGACCATATCGGAACTGCTAATTTCCGGCACAACCTGCTGCTAGCAAGGAAAAATGTCATTTTACGCTGCCACCCATCGTTAAAGAAAAAAGGTGGAATATCACCTTTTTGAAGATCCTTTCATACGTATAAAAAAATAACAGCATAAGTACACAGTCCAGTAAATAGACCAGCACGAGGGCTGGTCTTTGAATTAACTGGCTATTGACTATATTGCTCTTACCTTACATTCTCATCACTAAGGAGCTACGGTAATTGTATAACTCATATTTTGATCGTTAACACGAAGCAGATAGTTGCCGATAACATCTGTGTAAATATTACTATCATCATTTTTGTTCAATATACCATCTCCATTCCAGTCAGCCCACTTTGTATTCCAGTCGTTATATTCGGTGAACTTAAAGCGTTGAGCATCACCATCACCTGCTCCAGTGAAGTTGACAACCAGTTCCCAAATGTGATCTGATACCAAAGTCATCGCCGTTGTACCCCAGCCATTAGGCGTACCACGAAAATAAAAACTGTCCAGATTACTAGCAAGAGGTTGCTCTGGCTTAACATATCCGCCCACCCAGACTGAAACACTGCCTCCTTTCACTTTAAAGGTAGCGTTACCCTGTTCATCTGTGCACACTCGGTCGTTATCGGCATAATTTCCGGTGATATCAACAAAACACTCATCCGCATTATTGATACCCATCGCCATCAATTTTGTACCCGCGTCTGCATCGGTCATTAACACCGCCATACCTTGCAGATGATCGCTGTCACCCTCACGTGTCCAACCGATCACATCAGAGTGATCCAAGTAACTAATCTGTTTACCGTAAGCGTAATCACGACGCGCTTGCAATAAAATATCCAAGATCGTTTGATTGGATGGCATATCGATAGTGTAATAATTCCCGTCTGTACCTGTATCCGTGTAATTTGCGCCGTAATAATCCGCATAGAAAACATTTGGGTAACCTTCCTGACGTAGCAGAATAAACGCGTAAGCCAGCGGTTTAAACCAGTTCTCAACGGGTGATTCCAATGACTGCAGCGACTGAGTATCATGGTTTTCAACTAAGGTAACTGCATGAGCAGGATTTTCTTTCATCAAGGTGTTATTCATGATGCTGCCCATATCGTAACCACCACCTTGCGTAGAAGCATGATGGAAGTTCAAATGCAGTGGTGCATCAAACAGCGACATACGGTAACCCGTATCTGATAAATAGGTCTGTAGCAAAGCCAGATCATAATCCCAGTATTCCCCGACCGTAAACAACTCTTTACTTGTCGAACTGCGTAGCGAATCAAGCCAAGTGTTAAAGAAGCCCGTATCAATATGTTTCACCGCATCCAGACGTAAGCCATCTAAGCCTGCAAATTCAACATACCATTTACCCCATATTTTCAGCTCTGCGACCACGTCAGGATGACCCATATCGAGATCTGCGCCCATCAAGTAGTCATAGTTGCCATTGTTTCCACTTCCACTGCTCACCTGCGTATCCCAAGCTTTACCGCGGAATTTGAAAATACTCTTCTCTGAGTTAGTTTGATTCCAATCAACGCCATCGAAATGCTGCCAGTTCCATTTAAAGGGAGAGTAGGTATTATTACGCACAGGGAAATCAAATTTTGTCCAAGCGGCTATCTCGACATCACTGCCATACTCAGCATTACGGTCACCTGCTTCAACACGAACGGCGGTAACCTGCTCTGTTGCCTCGGCTCCCATCTTATGATTCAGCACAATATCAGCGTAGATCTTAATACCCACATCATGAGCTGCAGAAATCGCTGTCAAATATTGTGTCTTATCACCGTATTTAGTACGAGTCTGTCCCTGTTGATCAAATTCCCCCAGATCATACAGATCGTAAGTTGAGTAACCCACATCCAGCTTGCCACTGCCATCTGTAATCGCCATCGCTTTATAAGCCGGCGGTAACCATAATGCAGTGATACCCACATCTGCTAGATTTTGCGCTTTGCTAGAAACCATACTCCACAAGTTATCTTCTGCGGTGTTATACCAGTGGAAATACTGCATCATCGTTTCGTTAACTGTGCTTCCAGTGCCATCTGATGTAATGCTTAGTGTGTCGTTAACTGCATCCAGTTCAAAGCTATATTGTTCAGTCGCCGTTACCGTGATGGTAATTTGCGCATCGTAACTTGCATTTTGCAGTGCCAAACCACCCGCAGAGGCAGACAAATTGTCATATGTCCACACAGGCGTCCAGTCAGCCGATGCAAGCTTGAACTGATACTCGCCAGAGCGTAGATAAACGTTGGTATTGTATTTACCATCACCAATATAGCGCATCTGAAGACCGCTACTCCAGTCGGTTAATGTGCCACGGAGATAGAGTGTTTCAACATTGAAAGGTGGCGGCGTACCCAGATCTCCAGCGGGAGGAACAATTGTCAGCAGTGCATTGCTCGGATTGCTCAGATCTAATTTAAAGTGGTAAGAGCCAGTTACTGGCACGATAAACTGCGAATTACCATCACTGTCATCAGCATTTCCCCACCAGTCATTCAGCGTTACATCATCAGTACCTTTACCCAGATTGTCCCCTGAATAGGTGTTGGCCCAATTGCTGCTAGCCAACTTGAAGTTAACCGTTTCCAATGCCTCTAAAGTCAGATCAAGTTCATAAATCCCCTGTCCTTTATATTCAAATAAATGTTCAGTTCCCCAGTCGTTAAATTCACCGCGCAGGTAAAGAGGTGCGACAGGTGCATCCATACCCGTTCCCTGAACATCCCCTTGCTGTGGTTTCACAAAGACAACAACTGAAAGTCCCGGAATCACTAACTTGCCAGTTGCAATATCAACCCGAGCCGCCGTTAAACGCGGATCATCACCCGCAACCATCACTGGATGTAGCACAAAACTGCTAGCACCCGGTATAGAAACCCATTTATCCGAAGTACTGGCATTAATTGCTACGATTATCGCTTGGTAATTAGGATCCAGATCACTGCCCATTTCAACACCGTCATCAATACTCATTACAATGGTATTTATCTCAGCGGTGCCTACATTATGGAAAGTAACTCGGTCTATGATCTCCTGTGAAGTGCCTAAACGAAGTAGTTTACTCTGCGACCTAATGGCCAGAAACTCTTTAAAACGCTCATTGGTCCAGCGAATATTTTCAGCCGATGCAATAGTATTTGCATTAGCAATGATCCCTTTTATGGTCGCCCAGTTTTGACCGTCTTTATCCTCGCGCGGTAAACCGACATTCCAGTTGTTGCTCTGCATACTGAAATCAACGCGGTTGTACCAGTCACCTGAATCGTAAGAATCACGTTCCATCGACTTAGAGCGTAGCAGCTCCGTTCCCATATGCAGGAACGGCACGCCTTGCCCGAGCATCACCGGTGCTAAACCAAGGATCTGCATTCTTGCTCTGTCTTCAGGAGAAGTATCATATGCTGCTTTATATTGAATAATATCCCACAGCGTCTGGTTATCATGCTTAGAGACATAATTGACCGCTTCCTGCGGATCGGCCGCATAACCTGCGCCATGTCCACCGAAATCATAATCTCTGCCAAGTACGGTTGCACCACTGATTGTCGGTAACGGATATTCCTGCAGATTACCGGTCATACCAAGACGAATTAAATCGATCTTGTCAACGTTACCATCTCCTGCATTGGCAAAACCCTGTGCCGTATTCATCGTATCACCGCCGGCCCCACGCACTGCATCACGCATTCTGTCATTGTAAGTACCAACGCCAGTGCCTGCCATGTTCCATGATGTTCCATTTACGCCTCGTGCGTTGCCTGCAACTTCACCGAAGTCCCAGCCTTCACCGTAGAACCAGTTATCAGGATCAACTTTTTTCACTTCAACCAAGGCTTTTTCAATACTTGATTTCATTAAATGGCCCATTAAGTCAAAACGGAAACCATCAATTTTGTACTCTTTTGCCCAAAAAACTAAACTGTCTGTAACCAGTTTTTCAAACATGCGATGTTCAGAGGCAGTATTGTCACAACAGGTCGAGCTTTCAACGTAACCGTTATCCGGATTACGTCTGTGGTAATATCCTGGTACCACTTTATCCAGTACGGAACTGTTATATAAAGCAGATGAACTCATATGGTTATATACCACATCCTGCACAACCCTGAAGCCCATCTCATGCAGTGTTTTAATCATCTCACGGTATTCAACAATTCGAGAGATACCGTCACTTTGATCTGCATAGCTGCCTTCCGGCGCACTGTAGTGGTACGGGTCATAACCCCAGTTAAAGCCGTCTAACGGACGGATATCCGCCATCAGAGTCTGCGCATCACTGCTTGTTGGCTCAAGCGTTTCAAGTATACTTTGAAGGGTACCTGAACTTGCTTGCGCACAGATTGCAGCTTCCGGTTTCAAACCCGTCTCTGCATCACATAACTTACTGATATCATCTTCTAAATCAATACGTTTAGCAGGATCTTCATTCACAGATGAAATATCAAAGGTAGGTAATAAGTGTATGGTGGTTAGTCCCGCTTCTTTTAGCGCCAGAAGATGTTTTACACTGCTGCGTTCTGCTTCTGTAAAGGCTAAATATTTACCATTATAAGCTGGCGTGCCTTGTGTATCCGATCCGCTAAAATCACGAACGTGCAGTTCATATATAATATTATCTTCAGGCTCACCAATGGTAGGGATCGTTTGTGCATCCCAACCCGCAGGTTTAGTTATTGCATCATTTAAATCAACTAGTTGTGAGTAACGACTGTTAGTACTTAAGGAAACCGAGTACGGGTCGGTAGTCATCACCCATTCAATCTTATTGGTTTTAGGGTGGAATACCTGTAAACGGTAACGATAGAAACTGCCGAGCAGCGAAGCTTCACCATGATGAGACCAGATACCCGTTAGCGAATCTTCTGTCATCATTACTGGCGATTGTGCAAGTGGCACTTTATTCGCATCATAAAGGTAAAGTTCAACCTTCTGTGCAGTGGGCGCCCATAAATTAAACTGTGTGCGTCCATCAACAAGCTGCGCACCTAGTACAGCCTCATCGGCATCATTATCAGCTTTGGTATAAAGATCATCAACTGCAAACGGGAACTGTACTCGCGTTGCGCCAACTACGTTATTCTCAGCATCAAGCGCAACAGCAATCAGTTGTTTTTTAAGAAATTCTTTCGCTTTTCCTCTATCAATAGCAAGTGAATATTGTGTTCTGCCAGTAAGATGCGGATAAAGCGGGTTATCAACAGTGCCCGTTTCTGTTAGAGAAATAGGTTCAAATTCATGCGCTTGATTTAAATCTGAAACGTCGTTACTGTTTGCCCATAACTCATAATGATCAGCACCACTTGAATCACTCCAAGCTAGCGTATCGAATGTTAACCAGTGTGCTTTCACATCATGCTCAGCAACCAGTAGTGGCGCGTTTGTAACCGCTTTATAATTTAGCGTTGAATTCCCATCGAACGTATACACACGATTACCACGGCGTAGTGCCACACGTTGGTCGTCAGCTCCTAATGCACGATCTTCTCCTTTATGGATAACAAAGTTCAGACAGTCACTATGATTTTCCTTTAATGAGATACGGAATAATACACCGTGCTCGCCAGCATCTTCTGTCACAATATAAGGCGTATCCCATCGTGTATCTGTATCCACTGCACTACAAGACTCGTTATTCCATAGGTGCACGCCCCAGTCAGTATAATTAGCATCGGCACGTTTATAGTAGATAAATGCTTCTGTATACTGAGCAACAGGCACTAAATCACCAAGCGGACTAAAATCTAGACTGTCAGGAATACCATCGCCATCATCATCACTGGATGCAAAATCTCCCCAGCCATCATTATCGCTATCAAACTGTTCAAAACGATCCAGAGGGAAAGCATCGGTATTGTTACCTGTGCCGTCACCATCAGTATCTAAGGACTCATTTTTATCTAACGGAAAAGCATCATCGGTATCAGTAACACCGTCATTATCATCATCGCTATCAGTAACGTTTGAGATAAAATCGCCATCGGTATCCAGTGGCACACTGCTGCTGTCTAACGGATCACTTCCGGC
>NZ_ATUO01000192.1 GCF_000420245.1 Psychromonas hadalis ATCC BAA-638
ACCTTAGCTATTTTTGAAGCCTCTACACGACCCTTTATTCGCTTTGTGCCTGTTAAAACTATAGCGCAACAAGAAGTCTTAATTCTACATCGTTTGCGTGAAAGATTATTAAGCTCTCGCATTGCAACAAGCAACCAGTTGCGCGGTTTATTAACCGATTTTGGCATTATTTTTCCACTGGGTCAGAAAGGTTTTACAGAGATGCTGGTTGATTTATGCTCAGATGAATCATTATCAGGTACTTTGAAGTGGTTGGTCAACGATGTTTATCGTGAGTATCAATCATTAAATGTGCGCATAAAAGAGATTGAAAAAAAGTTAAAAACAGACATTGAAAATCACCCATTAGGAAAAATTTTATTGAGTATACCAAGCCTCAATGCATCCGCTTTTATTGCATCAATAGGTAATGGACAAGCTTTTGCGACTGCTAAAGAGTTTGCTGTTTGGTTAGGCATTACCCCAAAACAGTTTGCTTCGGGTAATAAGAGCGTCATGGGTGGGATCAGCAAGCGTGGTGACAGATATTTGCGCAAAATGCTTATCCATGGTACACGTGCAGTGATTAATCATGCGGGTAAAAAGCAGGATGCATTAAATCAATGGATTTGCCAATTAAGAGAGAGAAAAAGTTTCAATTTCACCGCCGTTGCAACGGCTCATAACTCGCCCGTATCATGTGGAAATTACTTCAAAAAACTGCTATTACACGCCACAAGTAGTAAAGGCTGTCGCATGATTTTTAACCCGTTGTACTCTCTAGCTAAGCCTGTTCGGGACAAAGGCCACGAGCCTGATTGGGTGTTTAGGCGACTAGATAGTACTTAATTAAGCAAGTATTAACCTCTCGAAACCGTTGTTTGTAAGATGAAAAGAAAAGGCTCTCGCCGACCAGAATGAAACCAGCTTGGGACACGGGCTTATAGCTCGCTTGGTTGTATTTTTTATCATTGGTCGTCTGGTTCGCAACTTATCAGGAGCATGGAATTTAGTCCATAGCTCGAATATATGTCAGGACGGTTTACTTCAGTAAACCAATGAGTCAAGTAATCGCAAACAAGTTAGTACGGGGATTTAAGAGTTAATGTCATTACGAATATAAGATTATTTTTATGTTCTAGATTTGTTCGTCTTGACAACGAGTGAGCGTCCATATATGTCCTCTCTTTTTATTAACCGCCGTTGATGTTTCGCATGCAATGACTTAAATTCGCTCTGGGAGTTTGAACTAAAAGATGAGAGTGATTGGGCATAAGACAAAAAACGTGGGTCACCAAACCGACTCTCTTATGTGCTTCTTTTAATGACGCTATCAATGCCATATAACAGTTATCACCATAAAAATTCTCTGTCAAGCACGACTCATCACATGACAACAGGCGCTTTCATATTCCAATCGTAATGGCCGGGGCATCGCTGTTTCCTTTTACCTGAGTCTTTAAAGCTAAAAATAGTAGAAAAATAGATTAGATAAAATCTTGATCCCTTTACCTCACGAATTACCCGCAGATGCACTACAATAAAGGATGTAGATCACTGTTTTTTGTGATTGCCTTACTAGGAGAGTTATTATGTTTTCAACGAACCAAGTAAAAATAATTCATGCAAGCGTTGATCACGTTTGGAACCGAATTCACGATTTCCATCGCTTAGATTGGGCGCCTACAGTGATTGAGCGTGTCGACAAAATTGGACATTTAGCCGGTAATGCCCCGGGGGCAAGGCGTCGATTAAATGGGTCTCTTTATGAAAATTTATTAGCCATTGATGAAGTGAAACATCAGGTTAAATATAGTGTCGACGATGGGAAGTTTCCCATTACCAAACAGGATGTATCTAATTACGTGGGGACTATTAAGTTAAATGAAACCAAGGAGGGGATAACTGAGATGGTATGGAGTTCTTCTTGGGATTCAAAAAATGAAAATGCTGTTGAGCATTATCAAGATATTTATATCGCATTGATGGCGGAATTAGATAAATCATTTCATTTTATATCAAATAAAGTGCCAAACATAGAGTCCGTTATTTCGATGAATTCACACGTTGATCAGCTTAATAATTAATTGTATTCGTTAGTTTTAAATTATTAGATAATATCAACTCAGTTTCTATCACAAGAGTTAGCTATAAATGAAAGAACCATTAAAGTCTTTTTCTGAAATAATCGCATAAGACAAAAAGCGTGGATCACCAAACAGACTCTCTCATGTGCTTCTTTTAATGACGCTATCAATGCTATATAACAGTTATCATCATAAAAATTTCTCTGTCGACCACTATTCATCACATAGTAACAGGCATTTTCCATATTCCTGTCGTAATGGCCGGGGCATCGCTGTTTCCTTTTACCTGAGCCTTTAAAGCTCAAACCTAGGAACGGGTATTAGTTAATGATTAGAATAGTTATCACCCTTTGCGAGGCGATCATACAAAATAACATTAACGGTAGCGGCTAGATTCATACAGCCATTAGTAGGAACATAAATCGTCTCACGACAAAAGTCAGTAATCGCTTTTTTTAACGTATTATCTTCTGGACCAAAAATATAAAAAGCTCGGGGCGGATGTTTATAATCGACCAGTGACTTAGCACCGTCAATTAACTCAACAGCAACCGGCACACAATCAAGAGGAACTATGCTTTGTAAATCTTCAACAGCAATTAATGGAATATCTAAGTGTTTTTTATGAGTATCGGTACAAAATTTTTTAGCTAAATCATAACGCGTACCGGTATAAAATACTGAATGAGCACCATAACAACCCGCAGCACGAAGCACAGAACCGACATTCTCAGGTGTTTTTGGATTAAATAATCCGATACAAGCATAACCTTTAGCCATAATTAACTTAACCTAACTTAAAAATTTTCGCGATTATACCTGCTCCACTTTAAGATGCAAATTTTAGCGCCTTCACTAACACAGCTCAAAGCACTATTTATTGTTTTTATCTTCGGGTCTAATACCCCGCAGCTTGCTGCGTAAAGGCTTTTGATCTTAGAGTAGCCAGATACCCCTCTTCGCTGAGCGAATTTGAGTCTAAGTGAAAAACCTTGATGCGAGGTATTTCATTTATTGCACCATGATTGATTCAATACCTAACAAAGCCTTAGAGTATTTCTAGTTCCCATGCTCAGCGTGGGAATTCATACTTGTTAAGCTCTTATTCATTCCTCGACCCCATGCAGACTGTAATGGTTTAATAAGTTTTTGAAGGTAATGCCAGTAAAAAGACTTTATTCAGGTCTATCGGTGACCGCCCCCGTTGAAGCTGAGCTTACTGTTCTTGCGTATTTTGCGAGTAGTCCACGTGTATATTTTGGTGCGGGTTGTGTCCAATTAGAGTGCCTTTGGGTCATTTCTTGGTCGCTGATATTAAGCGTTATTTCACGATTTTCTGCATCAATGGTTATACTGTCGCCATTTTTTATTAAGGCAATAGCACCTCCTTCATAGGCTTCCGGGGTAATATGTCCCACCACAAACCCTCTGCTACCCCCTGAAAATCGCCCATCGGTGATGAGTGCGACATCGTTACCTAAACCTTTACCCATAATTGCTGCCGTAGGACTTAACATTTCGCGCATTCCTGGGCCACCTCGGGGTCCTTCGTAGCGAATAACCACCACATCACCCGCGATCACTTGTCCTTCCATAATAGCGGCAAAACCTTGTTCTTCGGAGTCATATACTTTCGCTGTCCCGGTAAAACGTAAGCCTTCTTTGCCGGTAATTTTTGAAACCGCACCTTGAGGCGCTAAATTACCGCTGAGTATAACCAAGTGACTGTCTTTTTTAATGGGGTTATCAAAAGGTAAAATAATAACCTGTCCGTCGGGATAATCAGCGACATCAGCTAAATTTTCGGCCATGGTTTTACCTGTTACGGTCATACAGTCGCCATGAAACATACCCGCATCTAATAACCGTTTCATCAAAGGCTGAATGCCGCCGATTGCAATTAGCTCAGACATTAAATATTGACCACTTGGACGTAAATCAGCAAGCACTGGCGTTTTTTCACCAATGCGTACAAAATCATCTAATGTCACTTCCACCCCAATGGTGTCTGCCATTGCAATTAAATGTAGCACCGCGTTGGTTGAGCCTCCTAAGGTAATGATCAGTGTGATGGCATTTTCAAAGGCTTTTTTGGTCATAATATCTGACGGTTTAATATCATGTTCAAGCAAGTGCACAATCGCTTTTCCTGCCTCCACACAGTCTTGTTTTTTATTCTGTGAAATGGCATTTTGCGCAGAGCTATTAGGCATGCTCATGCCTAACGCTTCAATCGCGGAGGCTAAGGTGTTGGCCGTATACATGCCTCCGCAAGAGCCCGGTCCGGGAATCGCTGTTTTTTCAATATGATCTAATTGGGTGATAGGAATGTCACCGTTTGCATAACTGCCTACCGCCTCGAAGACTGAAACAATATCGGTATGATTTTCACCGGGCATGATGGTGCCACCATAGACAAAAATAGAGGGCCGATTGAGACGTGCAAGCCCCATTAAACACCCAGGCATGTTTTTATCACAACCTCCAATTGCGATAATACCGTCATGTCCCATTCCTGCCGAGACCGCCTCGATAGAATCGCAAATCACTTCACGTGAGACCAAAGAATACTTCATGCCTTCGGTGCCCATTGAAATGCCGTCTGATATTGTAATGGTATTATAAATAACGCTTTTAGCGCCCGCGCTGTCGACCCCTTTACCGACTTCTTCGGCAAGCATGTTGATGTGCATGTTACAGGGCGTGACCATTGACCAGGTTGATGCAATGCCTACCTGAGATTTTTTGAAATCGTCATCATCAAAACCCACCGCCCTCAACATAGAGCGACTCGGGGCTTGTGCTACACCATCTACGATTTTTTGTGAATATTTACGTGGCTTATCTGTACTCATATCTTGATATTCCTTTTCAACGTCAATAAATTAAAAATAGAATTTGTTGTTATTAACTAACTCATATTAAAACGTTTCGTGTCTCCAGTTGAAAGGCTAGCAAATGGCAACTAACGCGTTCTGAGTTAACTCAATAAAAGCATTGGTATTTTCACTCGTGCCTTTTATTTTAATGTGATCAGCAAAACCAAGTCGCGCCGTCATGAATAACCAAAAGACCGCACTAATGAAACCCACAATACGCCACGCTGTTTTTTTTGCCCACTTGAGCGTAAGCGTAATAGAAAGTACGTAGAAGACGAAACCAGCTAATTTAGAGGATGCCCAGCCATTAACGAAAGGGTATAAGTTAAGTGGGTTTGTTATGACCAAATAAATAAAGGTGCCGATAAAAAGGGCATATAAAACATGTGGTCCAATTTTGAGTAGTTTATGATTAACCTTGTCCGATCCTTTCATGGTTAACACAACGTTAATCATAAAAAAGATAAACGTCAGCGCAATGATGGTTAGATGGGTGTGTTTCACGATCATGTACATGTTGTTGGTTCCTAAAATTAATTATATTTATGGAGACGTAATTATTCATTATATAGTTTGTGTAGGGCATTAAAAACCACACAGATTGTGTTCCTTTGAGCGATTAATAAAAACTGTTCGTGTTTTTTCTATCGTCATTGAACCTTAAATAAG
Organism: Psychromonas hadalis ATCC BAA-638; assembly: GCF_000420245.1. Taxonomy (GTDB): domain Bacteria; phylum Pseudomonadota; class Gammaproteobacteria; order Enterobacterales; family Psychromonadaceae; genus Psychromonas; species Psychromonas hadalis. The sequence continues at coordinate 5,615 of NZ_ATUO01000192.1, forward strand.
GTCGGTCGTTATGATCGAGAAAGCGTTGTTATTAATTAATACTGGCCATAACTTATATTCGTTAGCTCGTTTTAGAGCTATTTCGACTTGGTTTTTTAGGGTAGAAGGAACACAATACCCGTTACCAATCAAGGTGCTTTATTCAGTCGTCAGCTCGGACACTAAGACAAGGCGCAGTATGATGACCTTACAAGAGATTAATAAAAAGACATTAATCCTCTCTCGGTAGAATGAAATAAAAGACTTTCATTCTTTAATGGCTAGCTCTTATCGAATACTGCAACGCCGAATTACCATGGTTGAACAGGAGGTGAGCTGGCGACCCACAAGGCAAGCTTTGAGGCAAGAATTTTCGTTGTCTTTCGAGAGACTAACAAAAACACGTTAACCCTCTATCGACATTGATTAAATGCCAGCATTTAACAATTCGTTAGAAAGCATCGATTGAACCAGTTAGACCTTCAACTTTCTGCCTAGAACCTGCTCACCTCACCGTTTGCTGAATTTTGCACCTTGAATAATAACGGGTATAGTATTTTCCTTAGATATTTAAAGAGTGGTAAATTCCACTCAAATACGAGTGTATTTTAAATAATACTTACTGTTTATTTTTTGAACACACCTTGACTTATAATATAGATTCTAT
>NZ_ATUO01000193.1 GCF_000420245.1 Psychromonas hadalis ATCC BAA-638
TCGACTTAGAATGACTATTAAATAATTAACGTCTTTATGTTAATTATACCGATAGAGGATTAATGTGTTTTTATTAATCTCTCGAAAGGTTCAATTTTATGCCTAGTATATCGGCACAACTTTCCTTGCTGACTTTGCATCTCGAAGTATCATGGGTATAGTACTTCGTGGTTATATTTTAAGTGGAATACACTCTGCTACAGTTGCGACACTCTTGTCAAACTATGCAAATAACCAAAACCATTTTCGTCTAGCTCAACATGACCTACAGATGAGGTAGCAAACGCAGGTACGCCTGCAGCCGGGGCTAATTCACCAACAATGTAACCTACTAACGGTAGATGAGAAATAATCAGTAATTTTTCAACACCTGTCGCTTGTAACGCTAATATCTCATTGACCGATTTTCGAGCGCTGCCACTAGGGGTTAATGCATTAATGGTTTGCACATTAGATATTTCTTTAAAAAATGGACGAACCGATTCCCACGTTTGCTGCGCACGTAAATAAGGACTTACAATAACCGCATCAAATGAGATATTTTGCTCAACTAAACTTTTGGCCATTTTTTCTGATTCACTACGGCCTATATTTGTTAATGCACGCTCAGAATCAGAGTTTGCCATCATTTCAGCTTGTCCGTGACGCATGATGTATATCTGCATAATTTTCCTTAACATATTGACGGAAGTGGGAGCGATAGTTCAATATCATGAGCGGGTAAGCTCTGCGCACCCTTTTTTTATTCCTGCCATAAAAAAGCTTTCTAAAATTAACGAGAAAGCTTATCAATATTTTCATTGGTCAATACCTTCGCCAATTTCGATTTAAGCTTAAAATGGAATTTAACACCAATATAAATCAAACGCTTACAGGGAAAAGTTAGCCAAAATGAGTTACTTTCCATTTTGGCTAAGGTATTGTTGGTACAGTAGTGTTTTTACACTAATCTTCGACAGGGGTATTACCGGTCATTTTTAAAATAGCGACTGCCACGACAAAAACACCAAAAAAACCACCAAAGAAGATCACTGGCATAGCAGCATAACCTAATGCGTGCCAAATAATTGATTCTAATGCACTCATGTTAATATTCCTTTAAACGTTAAATAAATTAATGATTTGTTAATAATACGTAAAGAATAGAAAAAAAACATGTTTGAAATCATAAAATTTAAGTTCATTGATAAAAAATCGGGAACTTTCTTCAAATTAGATTGCCTGTTACTATTCAGTACTCCTCAAACTATCAATATTGAAGAAGAAAACATTCTCATGGCAAAACAACAACTTGATGCATTACGTAGTTACCTTAATAAGATGATTTTAGGCCAAAGTGAGTTGGTTGATGGGCTGTTAATTGCTCTTTTAGCCGATGGTCATATTTTAGTCGAAAGTCCTCCCGGTCTGGCAAAAACACGTGCTATTAACGCACTTTCTGATGGTATTGAAGGAGATTTTCACCGTATTCAATTTACCCCCGACCTGTTACCCTCTGATTTAACAGGGACTGATATTTTTCGCCAAGAAACGGGCGAGTTTATTTTTGAGAAAGGCCCGTTATTCCATAACCTTATTTTAGCAGATGAGATAAACCGCGCCCCTGCAAAAGTGCAATCGGCTTTATTAGAAGCGATGGCCGAACATCAAATTACTGTCGGTAAAACCACCTATCAACTGCCCGAGCTATTTTTAGTGATGGCAACACAAAACCCCCTCGAACAAGAGGGAACATATCCTCTGCCTGAAGCGCAGTTAGACCGCTTTATTATGCACTTAGAATTAGATTACCCAGATGCAGCCACTGAAAAACAGATCCTCGCGCTTAATCACAAAGAGATTTTAAAAGAGACCGTTGCAACAGTAACACCACTGTTAAACGAACAAATTTTTGCGATTCGTAAAGAGATCATGAATATCAATATTGCAGATCATCTGGAGCAATACCTAATTGACTTGATTATCGCAACACGTCAACCAGCACGTTATGGCTCACAACTCAAAGAGTGGATCAGTTACGGTGCAAGCCCTCGCGCAACACTCGCACTAATGCGCACATCAAAAGCACGTGCTTGGCTTGATAACCGTGATTATGTAATGCCTGATGATATCATTCAAAACCTTTATCCGGTTTTACGTCATCGTCTTATTTTAAGTTATGAAGCCGAAGCACAAGGCATTAATGCCAATCGCGTGATCAAAGAGATCATCAATCAAGTCGCGTTACCTGCATAATGGTGGCTGCAAAAAATAAAGAAGCAACAATTGCCCTGTTTGACAATACGCCTTATCAAACAGGAGTAGATGTACAACTTCCTGAATTGCTTAGTTATAAACAACAAGAAAAGTTGAAACTACAGCCCTCGGCGACAGCTACTTATCAGCAATTAGCCGGTAACTATTTAGCCAAAATTAAAGGCCGTGGCATGGAGTTTGCGGAGGTGCGCCACTATCAAGCGGGTGATGATGTACGTACTATCGACTGGTCAGTCACTGCACGTACAGGTAAAGCACATACCAAACTATTTCATGAAGAGAAAGAGCGCCCTGTTTTTATTCTCTTAGATCTTTCTGACAGTATGATTTTTGGCAGCCAATTTGTGTTTAAATCGGTGCAAGCCTGTCACCTCGCAGCCCTACTTAGTTGGCAAACAAAATATCGTGGTGACCGCTTAGGGGGCATTGTTTTTAATCAACAACAGGTTGCCGAGCTAAAACCACGCGGGCGCAGTAAAGGGTTAATGGCTTTTTTACACCAATCTCAGCAACTTTGTGTCCAGCAACCCTTTAAAAATAACGCAACATCACAATCACTATTATTACAATTAAAACGCCTGTCTCGTTTAGTGCAAACGGGTAGCCAGATCCACCTGATCAGCGATTTTTCACAACTTGATGAAAGTTGTCAAAAGCTCTTAACCTTGATTAACCGTCATAATCAAATAAATGCATGGCAGATAAGCGATCCACTTGAGCAACTTTTACCTAAAAACGCACTCAAAACACAATTACAAATCAACAGTTTACAGGGCAGTGGTTTCTTCCAAAAGAGTGCTTCAAAAGAGTATCAAGATGCAGCGACTTTACGTCAGGGCAATATTGAAAGCACTTTTGTTAAGCTAGGTATTCCTCTTTATAAAGTGTCTGCCTCACAGCCATTAATGGAGCAATTTCATGTCCCCGCTCGCTAATCAAGATCCACTGGCACAGCTTAACGATATTATTGGCCCCAATGCGCCAAGCTGGTTTCCACCCGCGCCTATTTATTGGGGGTTATTACTCTTTTTTATGGCGCTCATTTTTATTACTTATGCTTTTTTAAAACAACATCAAAAGCACCAGAAAAAACAAAAAACATTGCTTAATAAACTCCACCAGCTTGAACAACAACAAGCTAACTTTATTCGTTTAAATCAACTTTTAAAAGCAGCCGCGTTAAGTTACTTTCCCCGTGAAGAGGTGGCCTCTTTGCACGGTGAGCAATGGTTTGATTTTTTACAAAAATACAGCACTTCCCCGCTTTTGGGTAATAAACAACATTTTGTGCAACGGTTATATCAAGTTGATATTGAAGCGCTTGATAAAGATGATTATCGTGCGGCCAAAAAATGGATAACCACTCTGCCTAAACAGATCAAAAAACAGAGTCAAAAAGGTAAAAAAGATGTTTGAATTCACCACTCTTTGGATTTTTTTACTGCTACCTTTACCCCTGTTAGCACGTTATTTTTTAAAGACTCAAAAACGCAGTTATACAGCAATTTGGATCCCACTTGCACAGGGTATTACCAAGCAACAATCAGAGATTCAAAGCAGTCATATTGGTACTGTTATTCCTTGGTTGGTGTGGTTATTACTACTTTGTGCATTAGCAAAACCTATCTGGTTTGCTGAGCCAATTCGTCTGCAGCAGGAGAGTCGCGACATGATTATATCGCTGGATCTCTCTGGCAGTATGCAGGAAGTAGATATGCCCTTAAACGGTAAAACAGTGGATCGTTTAACCTTAGTAAAAAACCTCTTAAATGAATTTATTGAACTACGCCATGGAGACCGATTAGGACTTATTCTGTTTGCTGATCACGCCTATTTACAAACCCCACTCACTTTTGATCTTAATACTATTAAGCAAATGGTCAGTGAAACTGAAATAGGGTTAGTTGGAAAATATACGGCAATTGGTGAGTCTATTGCAATGGCAATTAAACGTTTTGTAGAGAATAAAAATGAGCAACGAGTGTTAATCTTAATCAGTGATGGAGCCAATAGTCCGAATACGCTGGATCCTATAAAAGCGGCCAAACAAGCAGCTAAAAATAATATTACTATCTATACCATCGGCATTGGTGCTGATGAGATGATACGTAAAAGCTTCTGGGGCAAGCAACGTGTTAACCCCTCTGCAGATCTTGATGAAAAAACCTTAACTGAGATAGCCACACTCACGGGAGGACAGTATTTTCGCGCACGAGACCAACAGGCGTTACAACAAATCTATCAAACACTAAACCAGTTAGAGCCCATAGATAGCAATTTTTTAGAGTTTCGTCCTGAAAAAAACCTTTTTTACTGGCCACTTTCACTGGCCGTTTTGATCTTATTTTTTGCGCTTCTCTATTTTAAATTAAGGGGCCGTTATGTTGCCTGAAATAACCACCCTTCCTCTGGATTTTTTACGTCCTGCTTGGCTATTAGGGCTAATTGTCGTCTTTTTATTTTCAATACTAAGTTATAAAAACAGTAAAAAAACAGATAAACAAGCACTCATCGCCCCCCATCTTAGTGCCCATATTGTCAGCAAAACAGTTCACTCAACGAAGCACCAATTTGTCTTTAATATCATGGTGGCTATCACTTGTATCGCCTTAGCAGGGCCTACTTGGCGAAGTGTTAACCTACCCGTTTATGAGATTGAAAAAGCACAGGTCATTGTATTTGATCTCAGCTATTCAATGCTTGCTACCGATCTAAAACCAAGCCGTTTAGCACAAGCAAAATTTAAAGCGATTGATCTCATTAAACAGTGGAGTGAAGGAGAAAAAGCCCTTATCGCTTATGCTGGAGATGCTTTCACTATCAGTCCACTCACTCGTGATGGCAACTCAATTATCAGCCATATTCCCCACCTTTCGCCAGAAATAATGCCAGTGACAGGCTCACGGGCAGACTTGGCATTAAACAAAGCGATTGAGTTATTAGAAAATGCGGGTTATTCACAGGGACAGATAGTATTTATTAGTGATGGTATTACTGAGTCACAAGCAGAAATCATGACTGAACAGTTAAAAAAGACTGATTGGATTGTCTCTGTATTAGCGGTTGCCACAGAGCAAGGTGCGCCTATTCGTCTACCCGATGGCACACTGCTTAAAAGTGCAAGTGGTGAGATTGTTGTTCCTAAATTAATTGCGCAACCACTTTATGATATAACCCGTGCCACTAACGGCTTGTATCTAACCAGTCGAAATAACAGCAGTGATATCGAGCAACTTGGCCATTTTTTCAAAAACAAAGAAGCACGAAAGAATAAATCAGAGCAAAAAAATGCAGATTTATTTTCCATTGATGATGGTTACTGGTTAAGTTTTTTACTACTCCCCCTGTTTTTATTGTTGTTTAGAAAAGGCGTTTTCTTTGCATTACTGCTCGCGGTTTATCTGCCATTAACGAGTCCACCTCTTGAAGCAGCAGAAACATCTGTTTGGAAAAACAGTGAACAAAATGCCTTCCAAGCCTATCAAGATGAAAACTACCAAACAGCCAGTGAGCTTTATGGTTCCGCTTTAGATCAAGGCAGTGCGCTGTATAAAAATAAACAGTATGAGCAAGCGCTTGAACAATTTAACAAGGCAACAATAGAACAACCGAATAATGCCAATACGTTTTATAATCAAGGCAATAGCTACGCACAACTCAAACAATTTGATAAAGCAATTGAGGCGTATGATAAAGCACTGGGAATTGATGCTGGCATGCAACAAGCAACTGAAAACAGACGTTTAGTTAAGCAAATAAAAGATCAGCAGGAACAAGAGAAGCAACAAGATAAAAACCAGCAGGGTAAAAATAAAGAGCAACAAGACTCACAGCAAGATGATCAACAAAAACAAGATGCTGAGCAGGATAACCAGGACACAAAGCCGTCTGAACAGAAAAAACAGAACGAACAAGACGCAAAACAGTCTGAACAGAAAAAACAGAACGAACAAGACGCAAAACAGTCTGAACAGAAAAAAC
>NZ_ATUO01000194.1 GCF_000420245.1 Psychromonas hadalis ATCC BAA-638
CTTTTTCACGTTTTATTGTTGATGGGATAAGTGTTATAAACTGTAGTTGGGATAAAAACTCAGCATTAGCTTTATGATAAAGTTTGCAGTCAGCAATTAGATAACTTGGTGATTTTGAGTTTTTAAAACTTTCGACTAATGCTTTAGAGCGTGCTTTGAATACCGCTGTATCAGCGCTGTTCCCATCCCAATTTTTACAAGCAAGTGAGATCCAGCCATCTTGACTTACAATCATCTCCTGTACAACTTGCTTAAGATCAGGCCGATGAGCTTTACTGTGACCATGAGTGATTCTTATAATATCATCATCAAAGTAAAGCTTGATGTCATGGCAAATCCAATATCATTACTTTCTTCTGGCATTAGCATCGCAAAGTAGTTATCACACGCTAATGATGCGTTATAAAGTTGCCCCTCTTTATTACAAGTTACAGCTAAGTGGTAACAGTCATCAACGAGCTGCTCAGCTAATTTAGTGGCCTCTACACTTTCAGGGGAATTCCCAGATCGGGCAAATGAGACTAACAGCGTTGGCACTGTCTTTTCAAAATATAAGCGAGGGTTTGAAACTAGATCTGTTGTTGAAATTGCTTCAAAACGTATATTTGTTTTATTTTTTAAAAAATGAGCAATACTACTACCTGCAAAAGCAGATGTGCCTGCACCAGTTAAAATAACACGGGCACACTCTTTTTTTAAAAAAGCACCAGTAAAATTTTGAATCGTATCTTTTATTTTTTAAAAATTATTTAATACTTTTAGTATAGTTTCCGGTTGCTGGGTAATTTCTCGAGCGGTATTAATAGCGCCAAGTTTTTCTAAAATTCTATCTTCAATATTAAAATACATAATTAATCCTTAAATAAGTCGTTAAAATTTAGGGAGAAACTTTTGTAAATTTTGCTCCCTAACACGATGTTAAATACCGTCATCATCGTTATTTTCTACAATGGATTTTTTTTTCTTTTCTAGTTGATCATATAAACTTGTGAGTCCGAGCAGCCCGCAGACAATAGCTTGCTCTCTAAATTGTGTAACGGTTAATTCTTGGTCATCTCGCTCAAGTAACATTTCAATTAACATTTGTAGGTTAATACCCGTTAATACCTCTACATCATCTTGCTTGTTACTCAATAGTGATGCGGCTCTAAAAGGTGTTCCCCCCAGTAAATCTGTAAAAAAGACGACACCTTTACCTTGTTGTGTTTTGTCAATAGCGCTGCTTAATTGCTCTGTCAAAATTTCTGTACTGCTCTCAATTGGAAAGTCAATAAAGGCAACATGTTCCTGCTCACCAATAATACGTTCAACTGCTTTTTGCATACCGTAAGCAAATTGCCCATGTCCTGTTACAATTACGCCTATCATATTCATTTCAACCTTGTTAAAAAATAAAAAAGGGCATGTGTAAAGTATATTTAAATACATGCCCTGGAACTTTATAAAGCAAAGAAATAATTCTTTAGGAGAGATTTTTAGGTTACTTTATAAAATTTTAACTTATAGGATTCCTGCAAATTTACCTGCAACCCCAAATACCATTGTGAATGCAATCAGTTTTAATGGACTCCATCCTTTTTTCACTAATGTATACATAAGTAATGTATACATTAGAGGGAAGAAAGCAGGCATTAATTTGTCGATGACATCATCTTGAATTTTAACAAGTGCTTCACCCGCAGTAATTTCAACCGTTGTTACTAGACGAACATAAGTTGCAACAAGTGCCCCAATAACAGTTAAACCAACAATAGAAGCCGCATGCGCCACTTTCTTAGTATTTGATTTTATTAATGGAATGGCATTTACACCCATTTTATATGCAAAATGAGCCAGACCAAAACGTAGTGACAAATGTACAACGTTAAATAAAATGATAAAGAAAACTGCCCCCATAATAGAGCCTTGTAGCGCCATACTGGCACCGATACCACCACAAATTGGCAGTAATGTTAACCAGAACATGGCATCACCGATACCACCTAATGGTGCACCCACTGCGATTTTAGTATTATTGATGCTTGTTGGATCCTGCTTAGAGCGTTCCATCGCTAATATAATACCCATCACAAATGTGACCAAGAATGGATGAGTATTAAAGAAGCCTAAGTGACCTTTCATTGAACGTCTTAAGTCATTTTTATTAGTATGAATTTTCTGCAAAGAAGGGAGTAAACCATATAACCAACCACAACCTTGCATACGTTCATAGTTAAAAGATGCTTGTAGAAAGAGCGATCTAAATGCCATGATGTTGATATCTTTCTTAGTTAATTCCACACCAATACTCTGATCTTCATAAACACTGTCTTCAACGCTTTCTACCACTATATTTTTATTAGATTCCATCTTCAAATTCCTCTTTTTGAGTACTTACTGCTACTTCTGGTTTTTTCATAAAATCAATTAACGCAATCGCTGTTGCACCTGCGGCGATAGCTATTACAGGCATTTCTAACCAAGCAGCGGCAATAAAACCAATAATAAAATAAGGGATATAGTTGTTTTTCATCATTATTTTCATCAGTATTGCAAAACCAACTGCGGGCATCATGCCACCTGCAACACCCAGACCACTCATCAGGTCTTCAGGTAACATCTCTACAAATCCTTTTGCATGCTCGGCACCAAAATAAATGGGAAGAAATGCCCATAAAAAGTAGAACGTACCGAGTAGTGTCATGGCCCCATAGTTGATCATGTCGATACCACGACAATTTACATCTTCAGCATATTTGTCTGCTTTCGACATTAAAAATGAAGAAAGCGAGAACATGAATGTGATGCCCATTTGCACAGCAACAGCAAATGGAACAGCAACTGCAATTGCTTGTGTTGCTTCAACACCGGTTGTAATCGCAAATGCAGTACCTACGATAGTACCGATGATTACATTTGGCGGTTGAGCACCAGCAAGGGGAGCAAGACCCATCCATACAAGTTCTAGTGAACCACCAATGATAATGCCAGTTTGAAAATCACCTAAAATCAAACCAACAAGAGGACCTAAAACAACAGGTCTGTGAAAATGAGTGAGACCGTTAAAAAGATCTAACCCGGCAAAAAACGCTAAAATACCCAGCATTAATGACTGTATTAATGTAATTTCCATTTGTATATCCTATTTATTTAGTAAACTAAAAATGTCGACTTCAGATTCAGTTGGTATTCCTTGAACTGTTACTTTGATATTAAAATCTTTTAATATGTTAAAACTTTGAATATCAGCATCATCGACAGAAACCGTTTTAGAGATTTGATTTTTACCTTCAGAAAAATGCATATTTCCTACATTAACTTTTTTAATATCAACACCGCCTTGTACCATTTTTACAAATATTGCAGGGCTTTTACAAACTAACAAAATCTTTTGTTTAGGATTTGCTTTATGAATATTATCAATCGTTTTTTGAACTGACCAAAAACGAATAGCAATACCTTCTGCAAGTACCATTTCCATTAAGTCTTGTTGTGTTCTATCCGTCGCAACCTCATCATCAACAACCACAACAATATTTGCATCCACAAAACCTACCCATTGAACACCAACTTGCCCATGAACAAGTCGTTCATCAATACGACTTAACACTATGTTTGGCATATAAAACTCCTTTATAATTTATAATTTAATGTTGAGCCACTTAATCAAGTAAATCAGGTGGCAATTATTTAGATTTATTTTTGACTACCACACGCTTTATTATAAATACTGTTTACCTCCATTATTTTATGCAGAATAATCTCGTTAGCAGTATTTCCAATTTCACCATTACAAATTGCTTTGTATTGAACAGGTAAATATTGGCTAATTAAGGTAAGAGGAGCAGGTGATTCCATTAAATTACTATTTAGCATTTCTAGAGCCGCTACCACTGTTTTTTCTGGCCAGTAATAACGAGAACGATCACTAAAACTAAACTCTAAATCTAATTTGTTATGGTAATAACTTTCCCAATAAATAGGCTTATCATTCATTATTTTCATTAATATTGAACGTACTTGGGAAGCTTTTTCTTCACCTAGCCATTCTCGCTCAATGGTATCTAAAGCAAAAACAGCTTCACGTAATGCATAAGTTAATGCAGGTCCCACTTTTAGAATTGCAAAATGATCATTAACGAGATCCATATATGCCTGATCTTTTTGGTAATCAGTTGAATGCGCTTCATAGATAATGTGTGGATTTGATTGGATAAATTGGCTCAATGCTGTGGCTTTCTTGCTGTTATAATGAATCACTTTATGGTGATCAAACTCAACACCAGGCTGAACCACTAAACCAATTACACGTTCCCATGCATCAGACAAACCTAATGCTTCAAATGCGGCCTCATGAATGTCAAGTGTTTTTTTGGCATCACAGTCAGTCGTTAAAGCAAGTTCTTCTTCAAGATCTTCTTGTGCACCACCAGGAACTGGAACTTCAGTCCCAACAACATAAACAGGAGCTTCTCCTCCCACCTCACTCCACATTTCCTCCGCAACTTGACATAAAATAGCAGCACGCTGTGAAACGGTTTCATCACTTAATGGCACCGGATCACCTGCACATGACATTGAACAATCTAGATGAATTTTTCTAAACCCTGCTGCAATATAATTTTTAATAAGTACTTTTGATTTTTCCATCGCTTCATCACTTGCCAGCGATTGCCAGCAATTAGGACCCAAATGATCTCCGCCTAATAAGATTTTTTCATGCGAAATACCCACTTTATCTGCAATTTTGTAAACTAATTCAATATAGTCAGCAGGTTTCATTCCAGTATAACCACCATCCTGATTTACTTGGTTTGACGTGGCTTCAATTAAAACCAAAGTGTTATCTTTTTTTCCTTGAAGAAGCGCAGCTTCAATGACAAGCGGGTGAGCCGAGCATGTAGCATAAATGCCTATGCTCTCTCCTGACTTATGTCTTTTAATTAAATCTAAAATTAATTTCATCTATCTTTCTCCTAATAAGTAATTTCTATACAACTAATTGTAAACGACCGCCACGCACCTTTCAAGGTGATATGCTTCATATGCTTTCGAATGCCTTTCTTTGCTTTCGCTATGTGATCGAGTTAACAAATAAATAACAATTTACACTTGAACTAAACAGACAACTAATCCAAAAAAGTAATACCCTAATTTGTAAAATTCAATTAGTCCGCTGTCTATTAAGCACTAGTTTATCTACCCCCCATCTTTAGACAGAGTCGTTTTAAGCCCCTATAATATAGTGATGACATATTGAACTGGTTCATATACTAAATACAAAATTGAATATCACTTCGTCTAGATAACAAACTATATTTATCATGTTTTAACTAGCATGTAGTAGTACGATAATTTTTATTTTAGAATATAAAATATATGAGTAAAACCTGTATATATCTGGAGATAGAAATAATAAATAGGATATTTTTAACATGAAAACTGGAGAGTTGAAGAAAAATCATTAAATAATATTTAGTTCCACATTTTAATAAAGATCCAAATAATTATTTTAATAATTGAGTCAGCAGACTTTAGCTAAGATTTAGGCGTTTCAGTTTGCACTAAAACCCATCGTAGCGGTTAAGCTAAAGTATCATTTGAATAATTCCAAAATAATTATCCTTTTGCATTTTAAAAACGAGTGACGTAAAACAACCTATTTACAAAAATAACACTTTGAAACAACATGAAAGAAGGCAATATGAAAACGGCAACCGAAAGACGTATGAAATAGTAGGCATTGTTAATCAAAAAACTAAAATTAGTGTAGATTTTTTGGTTGATAAGTTTTCAGTGTCAGCAATTACAATTAGAAATGATTTGAAATTGCTAGAAAGAAATAATTTACTTATACGGGCACATGGATTTGCCATTGCAAATGCATTGGGTATTAATGAACTGAGTATCAACGAAAAACCAACACAAAATGCCCCTATAAAATCAATTATTGCCCAACAAGCCTGTAAATTTATTCATGAATGAGAGTCAATTATTCTAGACTCTGGTACCACGACACTGTCTATTGCAAAGGCTCTGTTGTAGCTAATTGTTGTCTATACTTATAAATAAGACTTAACTGATTAAAGGTACTCGCAATGAAGACTAAATTATTTGTAAGTAAGCTTAATCTAATCACAAAAGCACTTTTCTCTATGACACC
>NZ_ATUO01000195.1 GCF_000420245.1 Psychromonas hadalis ATCC BAA-638
ATGATATAAAATCTGTTGCGGGGTATATTCGTCAATATTGGTCAATAGAAAATAGCCAACACTGGGTATTAGATGTCACTTTCAGAGAAGATGAATGTCAAATCTATGCTGATGATGGCGCTCGAAATTTATGTACTTTTAGGAGGGCTTTACTGGGGCTTGTGAAAGATAATTCTTTCAAAGATAGTGTTGCAGGTAAGATGCAACGAGCTTGTTGGGATCAGGATTTTAGGGCTGAAGTACTTTTTGGATGAAATTCATACAAAGCGTAATCCGCCCCTGATGCAACTAGTGAATATTTGGAGTGAAACTTCGTAACTGTTCTAAGTTGTGGCATAATAGATAATCATTTTATATTTTCTACATAGGTGCATTATGTCAATTCAGAGCTCTACATTAAAAGCGGGTAAGATTATTGATACGATTGGTAGCTTGTACGATAGCCTGACTCCTTCCTCTAAGCGTATTTCAGATTATGTATTAAATCATGCAAGTGAAGTCAGTAAACAATCAATTGCTGAGTTATCACAAAATGTAAATGCGGGTGATGCGACTATTATTCGTTTTTGTCGTACTTTAGGTTTTAAAGGTTTTCAAGAATTCAAAATGGAGCTCGCCATTGAGCTTGCAAATAATAATCAGCAAGAGAAATCAATATTTGATACCGATGTTACCGCTGAAGACAACGCAGAAATTATTAGCCAGAAGCTAAAATTAAGTATTGAGAATGTATTATCAGAAACAATCAACTTACTCGACTTTGATACCTTAGAACATGCGACTGAGCAGATAACGAAAGCAAAAGCGTTATACTTTTTTGGTGTTGGATCATCTGGCTTGGTTGCTGAAAGTGCTAAACACAAGTTTATGCGTATTGGTTTAAATGTGGATGCGTTAACGAATAACCATTTTATGTATATGAAAGCAGCATTATTAGAACCTGGCGATATTGCTATCGGGATCAGTCATTCGGGTAATTCAGATGAGACAACTAAAGCCATTAGACTCGCCAAAGAATCCGGTGCTTTAACCATTGCGGTTACACATAACCCGCGCTCTGATTTGGGAAAAATAGCGGATCATGTTTTGGTGAATGGTAACCGTCAAGGCCATTTACAAGGGGATTCTATCGGTACTAAGGTCTCACAATTATTTGTATTGGACCTCATATATACTTCGTTAGTGAAACACGATATTGATTTTGCTCAGGGTAATAAACTAAAAACGACACGAGCTTTACAAAAATAAAAAAGAGCGACTTAATCGCTCCGTTTGTATGCCGATGATGCTTCACGTGCAAAGTCAGCAAGGTAAATTGTGCCGAGATACTCGGCATAAAATTGAAGCCTAGTTGTTCTAAATCGAAATTTTATGTATCACGCTATTATTGGCAGGTTATTTTTTTACACCCATTTGATAGACTGCAATTACGTCATTTTTCTCATTTAACAAAGTGATATTTGCTTTGTATCCTAACGCTATTTTACCATATTGATGGTCGATATTGATTGCTTTCGCTGGATACAAGCTGGCCATTCGTAACGCTTCTTCACGACTGATACCCACAAACTCTATCAAATTTTTAAGACCTTGTTGCATGGTAATAGCGGCTCCCGCAATAGTGCCATCTGCAAAATGACATTTTCCATTAGTCACAAAGGCCTCTGTGCCTGCCATATCAAAATGTGTCAGATTAGTACCTGCAGGCGTAACGGCATCGGTGACCATAAACAGTTTCTCACCTAAATGGTCATGTGCTAATCGTAGTGCTGCGTAATCGACATGAATACCATCAGCAATAATGCCTGCATGTGGTTTGTGGTTAAGCACATAACCAACCACACCAGGCTCTCTTGATGTTAGTGGGCTCATGGCATTATATAAATGAGTAGCCATTTGAATGCCTTGTTTTTCCTCTAATTGTTGATAAGTTGCATTGCTATGGCCCATAGAGACAATAATGCCCGCTTCAGCAAGAATATTAATAACCTCTTGAGTGACACATTCGGGTGCGATCGTAATTACTTTAATAAAAGCATTATGTTGTGCCAGATAATATGCTGTTTCTTTATCTAACTGACGAATGAAATGTGCTTGATGTGCGCCTTTTTTTTGCTGATTAATAAAGGGGCCTTCAAGGTGTAAGCCTAAAATTCCTTGCGCTAAAGGGGAAGTTAAAGAGGCAATTAAGTCGATTGCTTCAACCATCTGTTCTGCGGAACTTGTTATCAGAGTAGGTAGATACTGTGTGGTACCAAATTTTAGGTTGGTTTGGTTCATGATATCTAATGTTTTCTGATTAGTATCACTATTGAGTAATACACCACCACAGCCATTTAACTGCAAATCAATAAAACCTGCAGTGGCTAATAATCCTTGTGCATTTTGATGTGCAATGGTTAGTTGTTGAACATCCTGCATTGCTTTTATTGCCACGATACAATTATCTTTTATTTCTAAATATTGATCTATTAATATTTCTTCGCCATTAAATATATCGATATGTGTAAAAGCAAAATGGCTATTGTTATCTATTATGTTGCCTGGCATGGGACTTTCTCCAAATATAAGAAAGATGTAATGATTACATTACAAAGTATCGGAGTTTGACTCCAACGTGTTTTCTGTGTTTATATCAAAACTACTCATTAAAGAGTAAAAAATACAATGATTATTACAAAAATAGTTTATTTTATCAATGTGGATTAATTAAATGGGATCTCTGTCTCGTTTTTAATCTAGCTTTGTTGAAGTTAAACTCCAGTCTGTAATTATGGAGCTATACTTTGTTTCTTAACTTAATAGTGGAGTTTTACGTATATGTATAATCACATGAAAGCTTGCATTGATGCACTTCAGCAGGGTTTTGTGGCTTCTTGTCAGCCTGTAGATTTTGGTCCGATGGACAAACCTGAGATTGTTGCTGCGATGGCGCAAGCATGCATTGCTGGTGGCGCTACTGCTTTACGTATTGAAGGAATTGAAAACTTAAAGGCAACACGGCCTTTAGTTGACGTGCCTATCATTGCCATTCTTAAGCGCGATCTTGAAGATAGCGCTGTTCGTATTACCCCTTTTATTGATGATGTCATTGCGCTTAAAGAAGCAGGTGCAGACATTATTGCAATTGATGCTACAGACCGCGTTCGTCATGTCAGTGTTGAATTATTGGTAAAAAAAATTCATGAGCTAGGTTGTTTAGTGATGGCTGATTGCTCTAATTATGACGAAGGCATAGTTTGTCATAATTTAGGTGTAGAGATTATTGGTACTACGTTATCTGGTTATACTGGTGAAAGTACACCAAAAGATCCCGACTACGCACTTGTTACTCGCTTAAACCAGCATGGTTGTTTTGTGATGGCAGAAGGCCGTTACAACGCGCCTGAATTAGCACATGCGGCAATGCAAGCAGGTGCATCTTGTGTCACCGTTGGCTCTGCAATAACACGCATTGAACATATTTGTGGTTGGTTTAAAACGGCGGTAGATTCAGGTCGCCAAAATCAATCTGGAGATGCCGCATGAACACTTGTTTAGCAATTGATATTGGTGGCACAAAAATAGCAGCTGCGCTTATTTGTAATGGAGTTGTGAGTAAACGATCTCAAATGAAAACACCGAGTTCAAGTAAAACAAGTGCCATGGATGAGGCATTAAAATCAATGATACAGCCATTGTTAAGTGAAGCAGATTATATTGCGGTTGCTAGCACGGGTATTATTGATAAGGGCATTTTAAAGGCATTAAACCCAGATAATTTAGGAGGCTTGAACCTTTATCCACTGCAACAAACAGTGGCTCATCTTAGCCAGCTTACTGTGTTTGTGATTAATGATGCTCAGGCGGCTGCTTGGGCCGAATATCAGCATACAAGCAATATCAGTAATATGGCCTTTATTACAGTTTCAACTGGCGTTGGCACTGGGTTAGTTATTAACAATCAATTGCTTATTGGTTCTAGAGGTGTTGCGGGTCATGCCGGGCACATGCTTGCTGATCCAAATGGCCCTGTTTGTGGCTGTGGTCGTCGAGGCTGTGTTGAAAGTATTGCATCGGGTACTGCCATCGCGAATGCAGGGAAAGACATTTGGGGTGACTTGTGTACGGGACAGTTTGTTTTTGAAAAATTCTTAGCAGGCAACTTGCAAGCTGAAAAAATAATACATCAGTCAGCACGGGTGATTGCTAACTTGATTGCCGACCTCACTATTAGTCTTGACCTTGAACTGGTAAAATTAGGTGGCAGTGTCGGCCTTGCAACAGGTTATTTGGCGATAGTGCGGCAATATTTATCTCAAATGCCAATGGCACACCAAAGCCACGTTATTAGCGCACAATGCGCTGCAGATGCTGGTTTAGTCGGTGTTGCGCAGTGGGCAAATAATCAGTATTCAGTTGAAACTAATTCATAGAAAGATTTTCTATGAAAGCCAATGCATTTGGTCCAATGAATTATATTGTATCACTGGCTTATATTCGCTGTAATTATGGACGTCAGTGTTTATTTCACGTGTTGTCAAAACAATGGCCGTCTTCCCGGTTGGGTTGCTGGCTTATTAGGTGTGTCAATACCAACTTATCTGCTGAAGATGAATGAAAGTGAGATTTGAAATGCGCTTGATGGCTTATTATGTCTTGTGAGAGACCCAATGACAGAATTGTTTATGTTCGGTATCTTCTTCCGTATCGCTAATGAAAAACGTGCAATTACTGATATTGTTGCAAGCCTTTCAGTGGTAATTTGAGTGAAAAGAGTATGGCGTTTTTAATTTCTTCTTCTACAGCGTAATCAGGACCTTGATGGTCGTAATAGTCGGAGTATGGATGTCACCATTGTTCAAAAATGAAAAAAAGAAATGTCTGAATCACTAACCGTAGGTTGATAAGCCACTTTATAAATGATGAGGGTGTAAGCTCTCATAGGAGAAAAAATGATTTTTGGTCACATTGAAGATAAACAGCTTTACCCGTTATTACCTAAAGCAATTCAAGTTGCAATTGATTTTTTAACGACTACTGACTTACAAGCGTTAGACTTAGGTCGTCATGAACTTGATGGAGATAGTATGTTTGCTAATGTCATGGCCTTTGAAACAGGCCATGCAGGTGAGAAACAAGCAGAAGTACATAAACAATATATTGATGTGCAGTGTTTAATTAGCGGTGAAGAGAAAATTGAATTTAGCCTAAGCAATGAAAAAAATGCTATTGCCACAGAATACGATGCTGAGAATGATTTTTACTTAGTCAGTGAAATGCAACAAAGAAGCGAGTTAATACTTACTCCACGTATGTTTGTTGTGTTTTATCCTGGGCAACCTCATAAACCGGGTTGTCTTATTAACCACAGCCAACCCCTCAAGAAAATTGTCATTAAAGTACATAAAAAGCTACTGAGCTGACTTATACCCGTTATCAGATAAAATATGTAAAATTCAGTCAGTAATGAACCTCAATTTTGGTTAATGGAAGCGTTATTACATTTAATAATCATGAAGTTACAATTTTATATTATACGGTGCCGTTAGTTTTGCAGAGTTCAAGGAAAATCATCGTTGCAAGAGCTAGCGATTGGTCGATGATTTAACACAGAAATTCACGGAAATAGCGTATTGTATCGTTTTTCTTATCCATAACTGAGGTTACATAATTAATGGCGGAGCTGTTAAGTTGACTGTACCCAATTACACTACCCGCGCTAGTTTTAACCAGAAAAATAGACCCGCTATTTACTGTCATTGCTATCAATAATACCTTCGCCTAATAAGTGAGAGATGATTTATTTTGTAGCAAAAACAAGTGAGCAGTTGGTAAAATATGTAATTCTGACAAACATACTTTAAGAACAACTGCTCATACTGAAATTATCACAATTTTTACGTGCTTACATCCATTACTTTGCTCGAAAACCTATAACTGACATTCCGCACCCATTTTAGGAATAAACCATCATGCTTTCAGGAATAAATTTTTTGATATATTGCCCCTAAGCAATCAATAATAACTCTATTCCTCTCTTTTAAATTCACTACCAGTTCCTGTTGTGCGGAGGTAGTCAGTACATG
>NZ_ATUO01000196.1 GCF_000420245.1 Psychromonas hadalis ATCC BAA-638
ACTGTTTTAGTTCCGTTTAATTGCCTTGTTATATGGCTTCTATATCGAGATCTTTAATCAAAACGTATTGTTCATCGATTTCTTTGAGTGATAAGTAATGATTAATATATCTATTTTCTTTTCGTTTATATTGCACGAATATTACAGGATTACTAACGTCACTTTTATCTGGACTAAACTCAACCATTTGTACTTCATTACAATACGGCTCTCTTCGAACAATTTCTGCAGCTTTGTATAAATAGCTTACATATTGGGCATATTTTTCATTAACGTAATCAGGGCTGATAGCATGTTCCAATATTGGAGCAATTGAATATTTATACGCATTGCAACCAGCAAAGCAATCTTCTATTTCTGTAAACGAAAATTTGTAGCTTGAAGATTTCAACTTAATTTGAAAATATTTGATACCTCTTCCTTTGAGAGCTTCCATTAACCTATTTTTATCAGCATCCGAGATTCTTAAACCAAGATATATTGCTTTTACAGCTCTGTAATCATAAGAGTTAGCCCCTGCGATTGAAGTTACAACTCGAATCTCTTTTTCATATTTCCAAACTTTAGATTTTATGCCTAACATTTTTGCTATTAGTCGATCAGGTTTACTTATATCGCTTACATTTACAGACTGAGGCGAATTTTTATATTTTACATTTATTATTTGGTAATCATGTTTTTCATATTCGATAAGTTTATCTAAATCATATTCGACACAAAATCCGGTATGACTACAGCCATAATGTGCCCATAACAATTCCTCTAACGGAGTTTCACTTAATGAATAGACTCCTGACTTATCGACAAATTTATATACTTCATCCAGCGAGTTTTTAACAGCTTGAAAAGCTGCATCAGACTCCTTATTTTCACGAACGAGTACTCTATTTATAAAATTAAATTGTATATCGATATTATCTTGAGTAAATAACCCCTCGCAAGGATCATTGAGTGCATCTCGAGTTGGAGCCCAAAAGGTATTTTCTGATAGTGAATTTAAATCTCTATCAAACTCACCTCCACGATACTTAAAAACTCTCATTGGATACCTTTGCCATATAACGCCCACATTAAGCGGACTAAAATTGTTGGCTATAATGTGTAGCGAAGCGAAACTTAGCCAACTGTTTTAGTTCCGTTTAAATTACTTGTTAGATGCTCGCGATCAGTTTAAAACCTCTGATAATACAAGTACATAACGAAATGGAATAATAACGCAAACCACCACGATTTAAAGCCAATTAATTATTAACTTTGAACTCCGTAGAAAACACGTTACGAAATTTACACAAAACTAATAATTAAGCAGTTTACGAACGTTTGAAAGCACTCTTTCTGATTTCGCTAATAAACTCAAAAGCTAGCTGACGAATTGAAAATAAAACAAAATTAGGCTACTAAAATACTACGACTTTCAGATTGATGAATTACAAGTTAGTCAATGAAAGTGACGGCACAATCAAGGTTACAATTCATCTTTTCTATTTTAGGAAACCTCAACAAACAGCATGGTAAAACAGTAACCAAAGCGTATATGAAAAGCTAAAACATAACCTAAAAGGTAGCGACATATAACGCCGCGTTAAGCGGACAAAAATTGTGGGTTATAATGTGTAGCGAAGCGAAACGTAACCCACTGTTTTTGTTCCGTTTAAACGCCTTGTTAGGCATTATCATCCCAAATTAAATGAGATTTATATGAATAAAGATATACAACCCGAACTAACATTATCGAATACAATAGCCCAGTAGAATACTCTATATAACTTGTTAATAACGGAAGTACCATTAATAACTTATATGTTTCATGAATTATGGTTTCAATCAAACAAACATAGAAAAAATAGCGCCAAAAAACAACTCCAAGCACAGCTTTAGAACTTACAAATAAGAACAATACAATACCAGCAAAAAACGTTATAAAAATTTCTACATAATATAATGGATTTGGCCAATTTCCTTTAAAAGCCGACAATACCAATGTATACATAAATAAAATATTCATTCCGCAAAACATTTTCCACCAAAGGAGCTTATCTCGTTTATTACTACTAGGGGTATTGCTAGGATCTTCTTTCATAAGTCACCTCAATATAGACGTCATCTAACTATAGAAGCGGTTCTCTAATTGTGGTAACACTGATGCCTAACGCCGCGTTAAGCGGACTAAAATTGTTGGTTATAATGTGTAGCGAAGCGAAACCTAACCAACTGTTTTAGTTCCGTTTAAACGCCTTGTTAACTTCCCGTTTCAGCTATATCTATCTCGTATTTACTGCTGTTCATGCTAGCTTTATACATTTTGTAATTATTAGACTTACATATAGTTTCTATTACTTTAAAGTGGTCTTTAGTCATATATTCGCCCACAATAACTCCAAAGATAGCATCTTCGGGTAAATCAAAAATACCGCCATCTCTCAGCTTAACCCTAGAAAGCATTTTATCTCCATGCCGTGGGCATACAATAAATCTAACTTCTTTTTCATAACTCCATCGATTATGTTTTGTGGCGATTAACTTACGATTTAATTCGAACCCACCGTGGGAATTCTCTAGCTTAATTGTTTCGAAAGTAATTATTGGTGGCTCATTAACATAACAAACAGGAATGCAAGGTAGAAACTCACCGCTCTGAGTTTTGAATTGATTGTAAATAACAACAAAACCTTTCATGCCATCAGTATAATGTGACCACATTAATGGGTCTTTACATTCTTGAGATAAGCAGCAAATTCTTGTGTTTTCTTTATCCGAAAGAATTGAGTTGTGCTCATCTTTTGTGTGTTTTACTAAATTATTTACGCCATCCAGTAACTCAGATATTGAAGCACTTTCAAGGTAATCAATCTCACTTTGGTTAATATCATCATGCGTTAGCCATTCAATAAGATCTTTCCTGTTTTTTGGAACAATAATATTTTCCACGAATTTAAACTCGAAAGGATCGTTAAAGCTCTTAGCTGTTGAAAACCACCAAGTTCTATTATTTAATTCTGTTATAGAAAACTCATTGAATGTTCTATATTTGAATACTTTATTATTGAACAAATTAAACGGCTCCAATATACGAAGGGAAGTTAACGCCGCAATAAGCGGACTAAAGCAGTAGGTTATAATGTGGAGCGAAGCGGAACGTAACCCACTGTTTTAGTTCCGTTTAATTGCCTTGTTAGCTTTCCGATGCTATGAAAGCAATTCCTGCAACTAAGCAAGCAAGAACAGCCGCATTTTTAACAGGGCTTTTCTCACTAGGCGTAAGCAAGGCTCCAATCGCAGCTGCTCCACCTGCAGCCTGAAGAATTACATTATCAGACTTTAAAAGAACGCCTGTTCCAAGTGCTGTGATTAAATACTTCTGCACTTGGGTGCTTTCTTTTGCAAGGCCACATGCGACGCGCACAAAATGCTCACAATTTTCAGAGAACAAGTTATATGGAACGCCTAAAAACTTTTTAGCTGTTTGGATAGCTAATTCTGGATTCAATGATTTTATACTACTTAAAATTATCTCTTTGCCGTCTTTAAAATCTTCTATCGAGATCTCTTCAACTTTGAAAAATTTCTTAGAATTATGAACAACAGTATTATTCCCAGAATAAATACCATAATGCTTGAAACCAAGATATTGAATTGATAACACATCACCTAACTTATACATTTTACTTCCTTATAATTTAAAGTTGATATATTGGGGCTAACACTCGAAACTTCAAGGGAAGCTAACGCCGCAATAAGCGGACTAAAATAGTGGGTTAAAATGTGGAGCGAAGCGGAACGTAACCCACTGTTTTAGTTCCGTTTAATTGCCTTGTTATGTTTTTGAGCCACTAAAATTCTTTAATTTATCAAAAGACGGTGTATTGGATAGTTTGCCCATCATTTGCAAATTTTTCATGATTCTTTCTTTGGGTTCATTCGGATCAAAAGCACGATGACCGTTAGATATTTCCTTAAAGACCTTTTCCGCTTCGACTTGACCTTCTGGAGTATCTAAATTAGCTATACTGTGAATTTTCTCTTGAACCAACTGTGCTTTAGTATTTAATGATGTATAGAAGACTTCTCTAAGCCTCTTTCTTGCATCAGACATTTCTACGCAAGAGTCAAAAAAGCGATTAAATGCAACAAAATCATCCTGAGAAAAATTTTTGGCAAACAGATGCTTATATTTAGACCAATTATTTTCAGATAGAACATCTTTCGTTGATATATCGATTTGATTTCGCTCCAAAATTGATTGCACAACCCCCTCAGCATGTCTGATATCCATAATGATAATCGTTGCAGCACTAGATTTTTCATGACGTTTATTCAAGGTATACACTGCGAATGCAACACCACCAACAAGCAGTGTTATCAAACTATTCAACAAATTATAATCCAAAACTTTCTCCTAGATTGAGTAAAAACATAACGCCTTGCTAAGCGGAAAATAATGGTTGGCTATAATCGCGAAGCGATGGCCAACTGTTATTTTTCCGTTTAAGCAACTTGTTATATGTTTAGTTACACTTCAGCTGCAAAATAAGCCATTATCTCAGCTGTAGTCATTTCTTTTGTTTCATTTGAAAAGCAGTAATAACTAGGTCGCATGTCACTAAAATACTGCATATCCATTTCCAATCCTTTCAAGTTTGGAAACATACCTACTGGCATATTATATTCACCTGTTGCTTTAAATTTATAAAACAGATGAGTTCCACATTCGGTACAAAAACCACGAGATGCCCAAGATGATGATTCGTACATTTTTACTTTATCTTCACCTTCAAATTTTACTTTATCTTCACCTTCAAATTTTACTTTAGTACCGCACTTCACAGCAAAGAATGGAGCACCGCCCCAAGTTCTACATGATTGGCAATGGCACACAGTAAACTTAGGATTAATTTCCTCAGCGATGATTTTTACAGCACCACAAAGGCAGTTTGTTTCTGAGTGAGACATTTTGATGACACCTTAATTGATAAACATATAACGCCTCGTTAAGCGGATAAAAATGGTTGGTTAAAATCGCGTAGCGATAACCAACTGTTTTTATTCCGTTTAAACGACTTGTTAGGCATTTATTTAATGCGCCAAGGTGGATTCAAACGATTTTCACCCGCCCAATATAGTTTAATTTCATTCCCAGAGGGATCTGTCAACATGGCCTCTCGCCATAAATGATCTTTATCTTTAGGCTCTTGTACAAATTCAACACCTTTAGATTTTAATACATTCACTAAATCATCCAGTTGTTCATGCTCAAAGTAAATAACACTATTGTTTTTAGACTCAGGATTTCCTAAAAACACTGAAAATGTAGAATCACCTTCAGGACATTCAAAACGGGCGTAATGATCATTGCCTACAATTTGTTTAAAGCCGAGAAGTTTATAGAATTTCACTGACTCTTCGATATTTTTAACTGTTAATGTAACTTAATTAAGATTCATAGAAACTCCTTATAATATGATGCCTAACGCCCATATTAAGCGGACTAAAACAGTTGCCTATAATGTGTAGCGAAGCGAAACTTAGGCAACTGTTTTAGTTCCGCTTGAATTGCTTGTTAGTTGCCTTTTGGACAACACTACAGATAGATATAACTTACTGATTATTAGTGACTTTACACTTATTTATCATCAAAAACCACGAGCAACATTGAAAACCATGACACACTCGAAGCTAAACATGCAAAAACTACTAACAGAATTCCGCCATTATAAAATAAGTGGAAACTAATGGAGCATCCTGATCTCTTCGCGTATCGTTTGCACCCTTTCTAAGACGACTATTAGCGACAGCCTATTTTGGCGGAATGAGCAGACTGACAAAGCTCACAACGCACCAACTTACAAACATAAAACAACTAGATTCAGATTAGAAATCACTACTCAGAAACTAAAAACACGCACAAATTTTAAGGCAAACTAACGCTCACTTAAGCGGACAGAAATAGTTGGCTAATATAGTGTAGCGAAGCGAAACATAGCCAACTGTTTATGTTCCGTTTAAAGTGCTTGTTATATGGCAACTTGCTCATATATCTCTAATGGAAGACCATCAGGATCATTAAAAAATGTAAATTTCTTGTCGGT
>NZ_ATUO01000197.1 GCF_000420245.1 Psychromonas hadalis ATCC BAA-638
CCCCTTTCCCCCAGGGCAAACGGGTTTAAAACAAACAGAATGAGTTTGCTTTCTGGTCAGTTGTTAATTCAAGCATCAAAAGGCAGGACTAAAGTCCCACTTCCGATGAATAATTAGCTTACTTTTGGGAAGTGGGACTTTAGTCCTGCATGTTTTCATTTATATAAATAGAGACTAACTCCTTCAATCAAGAAAAATCACTGGATTGTTGGTTAACTGTACTTAACTTGTATTATTTAAACCCGTTTACCCTGCCCTTTCCCCACACTTGTTGCCGTTTTCTAGGTAAAGCTGGTTGTATATGTGAGCAAAAAAGAGGAAATTAAAGAGATATATAATAAAATCCAGAACAGCATATTAAGAGAGGTAAATATATCTTGAAAAACATTAAAACCATGAAAGTTTTTGGCAGTGCATTGCTTATTTTTGGTTGTTTAATAATTGTTCTTATTTTGGGTGTTTATTTTCTCTCAGAAGATAAGAATGAGGTCGAGAACATCACAGCACAGCACATCATTTATCAATCGATAGGCGAGTTAGGTGGCTTTTCAAATGGTAAAGGCGCAATGGTAAAGACAATAAATGTGGTTAGCGACAATATAGATAACCCTGATATTGAAGCAATTGTTAACTGCTATACAAATACCAGTGCCACTGTTTTTCGTGATTACTTAAGAGCGGTCAATTTTTCTATGGGGCAGTTTTGTAAGGTACAACAAAATTTAGAAGCAGTATCGACATCTAATCAAAATAACAGCGCTAGGTGTACAGAGCCTAAATCAATTATTATGAGCGTAGATGAACTTGAAAAGTTAGGCCGTAAATATACGGGCGATTTTGCAACAGATTTAGCCCGCTGTAAAATTTAAATGACACTAAGGAGGTGGAGAGGAGTAAAACAAGTCAATCATTCCCGACATGTCGGCTCAATAGATAGGTAAGCAATTAAAAAATATCAGGGAATTTGAACTTGGCAACTGCATTAGAGGCAATTATTAAATGGCGTCTATTCCCCGTTGGTTCATCAAATCATCTCATCAGTAGTTAAGGGTCACAATACAATAAGTGACCCCTTTCTTGGCATAAATTTGTCGTTTTATAACTCGCTCAGGCCGATTGCGACTTAGTTTTCTAGGGCGCAAAGGGGCACATTGCGAGTTAGGTTTTAATTGTTTTTAACTTGATAGGGGAGATAGTCGAGTTCAGTAGTCGCACCATTTTCTTGCCCTGTAACTTCCAGTTACATCCTAAAAAAAGATCTAAACTCTCAAAAAACAACATCCAAAAGCAATTCCTTATCTCAAAGCATCTATTCCAGAACAGTAAAATCAATAGCTTACAGTGACACTAGCAATTAACCCTCCAAGTGAGGTTTCTTTGCAAAAAATAATGTACTTATTGCAACGTGACGTTTATTTTTGAGATCTCCTAGCGAGGTAAGGCAATCTGTGTCGTTCTAAAATCTCTTTGTGCAATGACTCGGTTTCATTGTTATGGCTAAGATATCTGAACAATTTGCATTAATGACTTTGCATCTTGAAGTCTCATGAGTATATAATAATGATTCTCACCGGGGAGCTGATATAAGCTGAGACTGTCTATGACTAAACCCGTACACCTGAACCAGATAATACTGGCGTAGGAATTGAGCTTTTCAATCGTTGTTCACTGATTAGCATCTTTTCCTGTCTATTCCCCACTAAATGGATTGCATAGTGAAAAAAATTCTTCCTCTTATTGCTTTTAGCGCAATGATATCAATGCCTGTTGCCGCAAATAAATTAGTTGTTTATACCTATGACTCTTTTGCCTCTGATTGGGGACCCGGCCCAAAAATTAAAAAAGCGTTTGAAGCACAATGTAAATGTGAGCTAGAGTTTGTTAGTTTAGATGACGGAGTTTCAATTTTAAACCGACTACGTTTAGAAGGTAAGCACAGTAAAGCGGACGTGTTATTGGGCTTAGACAATAACCTCATGGCTGAAGCGAAAAAAAGCGGATTATTAGTAGAGCATAATGTTGATACCAGTAAGGTTATCTTAAAAGGTGGCTGGTCTGATAAAATGTTTGTACCCTTTGACTATGGTTATTTTGCCTTTGTTTATAACAAGGAGAAATTGCCTAATCCACCTAAAAGTCTTAAAGAACTTGTTGAAAACAAAGATAACATCAAAATTATCTATCAAGATCCACGCACTTCAACACCAGGGCAAGGTTTTATGTTATGGATAAAATCTGTCTATGGTGAGCAAGCATCTAGTGCTTGGAAGCAAATTGCGAAAAAGACGGTCACTGTGACTAAAGGTTGGTCAGAGGCATACAATATGTTTTTAAAAGGTGAAGCGGATATGGTGCTTTCTTATACCACTTCCCCTGCTTATCACATCATTGCTGAGAACAAGCATCAGTATGTTGCTGCCGATTTCTCAGAAGGGCATTATGCGCAAGTGGAAGTCGCTGTAAAAGTAAAAAGTAGCGTTCAGCAAAAGCTGGCAGACCAGTTTATGGACTTTATTCTTAGCCCTGAATTCCAATCTGTTATTGCAACTGGCAACTGGATGTATCCGGTGACGGATGTTGTATTACCAAAAGAGTTTGAACAGTTAACCATGCCTAATAAATCGTTATCTTTTACTGCACAGGAAGTGGCTGACAATCGTAGAGCTTGGATTCGTGAGTGGCAAAATGCATTAGTTGAATAAATAGTTTTGTTTATTTCAGTAAGACCACAAACACTACCCGGTATTATTATTGCCGGGTTGATCTTGGTATTTATGTTGGCAGCAATGTCTGCACTACTCGTGCATAGCCCGGAAGTCAGCTTGAGTAGCTTATGGCGGGATCCCTATTACCGTCACATTACCGCTTTTAGTTTTTATCAAGCCTTGCTCTCAACGTTGCTCAGTGTCGGCCTTGCTATTCCGATTGCCCATGCATTATCTCGCCGTTATTTCTTTGGAAAAGCGTTATTACTTAAGTTATTCGCCACTACACTTGTTTTACCCGTGTTGGTTGGCGTTTTTGGCTTGATTTCAATTTATGGTAACAGTGGCTTGATCGCACAGCTATTAAATCATTTTGATTACCCATTACCGTTCTCGATATATGGCCTTAACGGGATACTGCTAGCGCATGTTTTTTTCAATTTACCCTTTGCCACGCGTTTATTATTGCAATCGTTACAAAGAATCCCTGCTGAGCAGCATAAATTAGCAGCCCATTTAGGTATCTTCCATTGGCACAAATTTAAACTACTTGAGTGGCCATCACTCCGTCAGCAACTGCCCAATGTGGCTGGCCTGGTTTTTATACTCTGCTTTACTAGTTTTGCTACCGTGATGGCATTAGGTGGCGGCCCCAAATCAACCACCATTGAGTTAGCCATTTACCAAGCAATAAAGTTTGAATTCGATTTACAATCGGGCGCATTACTGGCTTTATGGCAAATGTTCTTATGTGCTGGTTTGGCGATGTTCATTCAACGTTTCTCTCGGCCAGTGCCACTGATGAACAGTGTCAGTCGGCAAACTTTTATTTTGTTTTCCGATAATCGTTTTGCTCGCTGTTGGGATCGCTTTTGGATAGGCGCTGTTATTCTACTGGTATTGCCACCCTTATTGATGGTCATTATCAGTGGTGTTAATGCGCAACTGCTGAGCATGATTTTTGATAGTACTTTTTGGAAAGCACTGGGTAATTCATTATTCATTGCAGTCTGTGCAGCGTGTATTGCATTGCTCGCTGGTATTTTTATTCTTATTAGTAGTCGTTTTTGGCGCTTACGTGGACTTAACTTTAGAGCCGATAAACTGGAGTTGGTCGCGAGCATTATTTTAGTGACGCCAGGCATTGTTATCAGTACCGGACTGTTTTTACTGTTACGAGAGAGCAGTGATGTTTTTAGCTTTGCGTGGTTGGTGGTGATTGCGGTCAATGCATTAATGGCATTACCCTATGTACTCAAAACGCTTGCTCAACCTATGCTCCATATGGCGCAGCAATATGATCAGTTATGTGCCAGTTTAGGTATTTTTTCTTGGTATCGATTTAAATTTATTGAGTGGCGAGCGATAAGGCAACCCATTGTGCACGCATTTGCAATTAGTTTTGTTTTATCCGTTGGTGATTTAAGTGCAATTGCGCTGTTTGGTAGCCAAGATTTCACCACATTACCGCTTTATCTATTACAGTTATTAGGGAGTTATCAAATGCAGTCGGCGGCGGTTATTGCTCTATTCTTACTCATATTAAGTGTTGGTACTTTCGCTTTAATTGAAAAGCTAACCCTAAAGAAACCAGCATAAATAAAGAAATAAACAGAAAAAAGTAAGCATAAAATAATAACACGCTTCACTCACTAAGACTCTCACTGGCAAGGCTGTTTGGGCTAATATGATTAAATTTAATAATGTGAAATACCAATATCAGCAACAACGATTTTGTTTTGATATTAATATTCTACCGGGCAGCCTTGTTGCTATATTAGGGGAAAGTGGGGCGGGTAAAAGTACCTTACTCAATTTAGCTGCGGGGTTTATTAGACCTATCGATGGTGATATTGAAATTGCGGAAAAGTCCGTTATCAATGTACAACCTCACCTACGCCCTTTGTCCATTTTATTTCAAGAACAAAACTTATTTGCCCACTTAAATGTTGTTGATAATATTGGTTTAGGCTTGCATCCCGGCTTAAAATTAAGCGCACAGCATCACCAGAGTATCGTTGATATTTGTCAGAAATTGGCGATTGAGGACCTATTAGAACGCTTTCCCGAGCAGTTATCCGGCGGACAAAAACAACGTGTGGCACTAGCGCGTTGTTTTGTGCAAAAAAAACCATTGTTATTGCTTGATGAGCCATTTTCAGCATTAGATCCTGTTTTACGCAGGGAAATGTTGGCCATCGTAAAGCATTTGGCAACGGTTAATAAAGTCACCGTGTTGATGGTTACTCATCATATTGCAGATGCGCTTAATGTAGCATCACACTATATTTTTATAGAGCAGGGCAAAACCGCGGGTGTTGATAAGATAGCCAATTTAAACAGTAACAGTCCCAACCCTAGATTAAGTAAATTTGTCCAAGCGGGTTTATAATTTTGCTTCCGATGCTAAGTTAATATCGCTAACTCGACAGTAACATAGCTCACGTGGTTCAAACCTGCACTGTGTATGTTATCCCGGTTTTTATCGGTGTGAGAAATCGTAACACCACCATTAAAATCACGACTTAGTAAAACCTAATACGAAAAATATAAGATAAGCTATTGATGGTTATCTTATATTTAATGTTTATTTCATTCCCGTATTAGTACAGATTTAGGACCTATATTAACCACAAATAGTCGCTTTAGAAGTCCTTGGGCCATAAACGCTTTAAGATTTTATTCCTAAATTCACCCAAAGCGAGAACTTGTTGTGGCTAAGTAATATTGGCCACAATTTTGTAAGTTTCTAACTCGTTAAGGGGCGTTTGCGATTTAGCTTCTATTTACTCAACATACAGGAGTTACTATGAAAATTATCGGTCTATTAATTGTTGTTATTGTCACCCTATTTATCGCCCGGCTGGTTTTTCAAAACCTTAGCATACCTACACATTTGGGCCATAAAGCAGGTCAATTAGGTGCTATGCCAGATAAGCCCAATGCGGTATCGAGTCAAACTAACATTGTAGAAAAGCGAGTAGAGCCATTGCAGTACAAGGCGAGCTATGAGGAAACTATCAGTTCGGTGCTAGCCACTTTGAACACGATGGGAAACAATGAGTTGCAAGCTCAAGAAAGTCACTACCTCTATTCTGTGTTCACGACAGGCGTTTTTCATTTTCACGATGATGTTGAAATACTGCTTGATGAGCAAACTAAACTGGTTCATTTTCGATCCCAGTCTCGTGCTGGTCATTCCGATTTAGGTGTTAACCGCAAGCGCTACGAACAATTTAAAGCTATTTATAACAAATAGCCCCTAGTATTTATTACCTAAGAACTATCTTATTGTTAGCGAAGGCATGGGGCTTGTCTTTCAAGTTAATATTCATTTCTAACCCGCTATGGGGCAAAGCGATC
>NZ_ATUO01000198.1 GCF_000420245.1 Psychromonas hadalis ATCC BAA-638
GCGAGCAAACGAAGCTTTAACCTCGCATTCGACGTCGAACTAATCATTTTTGATAAATCTTGAGTCATATTTCACCACCGTTAAAGAGAAGCTAATTAGCTCACAAAATTAGTGGAATTGGTATTATTCATTACCGCCACATTGAGGCGATAATGAACAATACATACCCGGCAGACTTAAATCATTAAATCGTTGACTCCGTTAATGTCTCACTGCGATGCTGTTGTTTAATCAAACCATAGCCAATAATAACCAATGTACCTTGCACCACCATCACAGCAGTCATTGCAACCACACCATAATCACTAATAAACAATGAAACAACTGCACTGGCTAACATGCATAACATCATCTGTAAAAAGTTCATTAATCCTGATGCTGATGCACTGTTCTCTTTAAAAGCACTCAACGCATTATTAGCAACAATCGGATAGAGTGCGCCATTAGCAGCAGCCATAAAACACATCGGAATTAACAGAGGAATAATACTCGTTTTCCCCGCCATTAATGCAACCACAAACATCGCTATCACACTTAAAATAAACAGTTTTAATAACCAAGGTAAAATTTGTTTGCTGCTATGTTTGTTTAATAGTGTGCGACAACTATAACCACCAATAATAAAAGCGATTGTTTGTGGCAGATAACTTAAACCAATATCAGTGCCTGAATAACCCATTGCGCTCATCACAAAAGGAGAGCCTGTAAGCCATGCAAAAAAGGCTGCAGAGCAAGCTGCATAGATGATCATATTACCGCTGAATTTTTTTGATTTTAAAATATTCATATAATTTTGGAAAATTGAGACTTTTACTTGTGACGCATTAGTTAGCGGCTTGCTTTCTTTTGCCGTGCTAAAATCGATAAAACTACTGCGTATTCCCCACACTAACCCAATCAGTAATAAACAATAAAAAATACTCTGCCAACCAAATTGCACCTCAAGTAACGCCCCTAAAATAGGTGCTAATGCAGGTGATAGTGCAACCAATGGCATCACAGTAGAGAAAATGCGCTGTGATGTTTTATCATCATATTTTTCGATAACAAAAGATTGCCAGATAATGGTTGCACCCGCGGCGCCAATAGATTGTATAAATCGTCCCACTAATAAAAGCTCAACGCTAGTTGCCATTGCGCAGATAATAGTACCCACACTAAAAATAGCTAAACTAGAAATTAATACTGGTTTTTTACCAAAACGCTGACTTAAAGGGCCATAAACCAACTGTCCTATCGCCATGCCTAAGAGGAAGATACTCAATGACCAACCAATCATCTGATTACTTGTCGCCAAATCTTGACGTAAAATATCAAATGCGGGCAGGTACATATCTGTTGCCAGAAAACCTAACATGCTTAATCCAGATAACCAGATATAAGGTATTTTTGTGTTTGTTTTATCCATTGTTTGCTCACTTTAAGAAATTTTCATCAGTATAATCTTGCAGTAAGGTACAATAAAACGGTATATTTTAACCCTTGCTTTCAAAAAAGTTGATGCGTATGTTTTCTCACCATGATTTAATCGTTATTGATGCTGTTGCACGCCGCGGCAGTTTCTCCAAAGCAGCTGAAGAGTTGTACAAAGTTCCCAGTGCAATTAGCTACACAGTTAAATCAATGGAAGATAAATTGGGGGTTTTACTGTTCAAACGGTTACACCGTAAAGTGCAATTAACCCTTGCTGGCGAATATTTTGTCGAGCAGGCACGTTTACTGCTTAAACAGATGAGTGAGATAAAAACACAAACACAACGTGTTGCAAATGGCTGGCAAAGCAGTGTTTCTATTGCCCTTGATAATGTCGTAAGAGAAACCTCTGTTAATCAGCTTGTTGCAGATTTTTATCAGGAATTTCCTGATATTGAGCTATTACTGACTATGGAAGTATTTAATGGTGTTTGGGACGCACTGGTTGATGGACGTGCAGATATTGCCATTGGCGCAACGGCGGCGGTGCCGATTACCAGGGGTATTTCTTATCGTGCAATGGGAGAGTTGTCGTGGGATTTTGTGATCAGTGCAGAACACCCGCTTGCAACACACAGCGCTCCTCTCTCAGAGGCGCAGTTAATTCAATATCCAAGTATCTGTTTACAAGACAGCGCACGTACACTGCCTAAACGCACCACTTGGTTGCTTAATAATCAACGCCGTTTAGTTGTGCCTAATTGGCACAGTGCCGAGCAATGCTTTATTGCAGGACTCGGCATTGGTTTGATGCCTACACACAGAGCAACCCCACTTATCAAGCAAGGCTCATTAATTAAAAAACGTTTAATGAATGAGCCTAAAAATAGCCCCTGCTGTTTGGCGTGGAATGAAGGAATACAAGCACCCGCGGTGAAGTGGTTATTAACTTACCTTGGCGACACTGAAAAATTACACGCGCAATGGCTGTCATAACACCAGTCACAGCGCGAGACACTGGCCTTATACAGGACATCACACAGTTTATCGTGTTATTACGCCCCTGCAATCTTCATTTTGTTAATTAAAATAGAGCCTGTTTTTAAACTGCTGCGCGGATCAATATCTGCGCCGACCGCTTCAATGCCCATAAACATCTCTTTTAAATTACCGGCAATGGTCACTTCATGCACAGGGTAAGCGATCAGCCCATTTTCAATCCAAAAGCCCGATGCACCACGCGAGTAATCACCCGTTACCATATTAACGCCTTGGCCCATCAGTTCAGTGACAAAGAACCCCGTGCCCATCTCTTTAAATAATCCCGCTAAGTCTAAACCCGTATTGGATTTAACAAACCAGTTATGAATACCACCCGTGTGCCCTGTACTTTGCATGTTTAATTTACGTGCCGCATAACCCGTTAAAAGGTAAGTTTGTAAAATACCTTGCTCAACAATATGTCGATCAATGGTTTTCCCACCCTCTTGATCATAAGGAGAACTCGCTATTCCTTTAATAATATGTGGTTTTTCTGAAATTTGCATCCAGTCAGGGAAAATTTGAGTGTCTAAACTGTCCAGTAAAAATGTTGATTTTTTATATAAACTGGTACCACTTATCGCTCCCACTAAATGACCAAACAATCCCGTTGCCATCTCAGCAGAGAATAAAACAGGCGCTTGTTGGGTCTTTATTTTGGTTGCTCCTAAACGGGAAAGGGTACGTTTCACCGCTTCATCAGCCACCCATTTCGCACTAAACAGATCGTCCATATCTCGCGCACTGGTATAGCTGTAATCACGTTGCATCTCTTCGCCTTGCTGCGCAATTAACACACAACTTAAACTATGGCGACTGCTCGCATAACTGTGTAAAAAACCGTTACTATTACCATATACACATAAGCTTGAGTGACTATTTACCGCTGCACCATCAGAGTTAACAATACGCTCATCACTGTTTAAGGCGGCCTCTTCACACTCTTTTGCCAATGCTAATAACTGCTCAGTATCAGCACCACTTGGGTGGTATAGATCTAACTCTAAAGGGTCTGTTTCTAAAAAATGTTTATCTAATAACCCTGCATATTTATCTTGGCTAGTATATCTAGCAATATCCACAGCCGCCTTCACCGTTGAGGTGATCGCTTCATGGCTCAAATCTGCTGTTGATGCACTGCCTTTACATTGATTGATATAAACACTAATGCCCATCGCACCATCAAGATTAAACTCAACATTTTCAACTTCACCTAAACGGGTATTAACCGAGATACCCGAGGTTTTTCCAAGGGCAACTTCTGCTTGATCCACGCCTAATTTATTAGCAATTTGTAACGCTTCATTAACCGCATCTTCGAGTTGTTGTTTTTGTTCAATCATATGTAAATACCAGTAAAGACAAATTAAATTTAGAAACGGCAACAATAACACGTATAATCTTATTAACTTCCCTTTAATCTGTAACGACAAAGATATTATGAATAAAAAAGTAGAAATAATCGAAGAAGATGAAATCAGTAAAACACAAATAAAACGTGAAGCTGATGTACTTAAACTGATAGGTAGAGCACTTATCGCGCTCAACAAAAAACAACTGGCACAAATACCGGGTAGCGAGCTGCTTTTTCACTCGATCTCTGTAGCCCACAAGATCATGGATAAAAATGAAGCGTTACGCCGCCAAATTCAATATATCGGCAAAGTATTACGCAATGAAGATTGTGATGCCATCCGCACCGCCATTGACAAGCTCAATAATAAACATCAACAATTGACCCACGCAACACAACGCTTAGAAAGATTAAGAGATGAGTTAGTTGAACAAGGTGACAGTAAAATTAATGAGTTACTTGAGCAGTTTCCAACACTAGAGCGCCAAAAACTACGCCAACTGGTGCGCCAAGTGAATAAAGAGAAAAAAGCAGAGAAACAAGCAAAATCAGAAAAAGTAGCAAAAGACCTCTTTAATTACTTAAAACCTGTTTGTTTATGATCTAGTTCAAACTTATAGATTAGTCAGTTAGCATCGCTTTTATAAAAACAGAACTAACCTATAATTTGAAAACTAATTCAAATTAATAGGTTTATTATGTTAAAAAAATCGATGTTACTGATCTTTATCCCTGTTTTTCTGGTGTTATTAATTGGGCATTTGTTAAATGAGTTTCTGTTTAACAGTGCCTTTTTTATTACCTTAATTGTTGACCTTCTCGCCCTTTGTATCGGTTTTTTCATTTTTAATCAGCAAGTTATCCAGCCTCTCAATAGCGTTAACAATTTTACACTGCAGAGCAAAGGTAATTCTCACAAAATCAATCTACAGTTCCGTTTTCAAACGACAAAATCACTGCTTTTTAGTCCCTTTATTAATGCGCTAAACAAACAGAATGAACAACTTGAAACGCTGCTACAAAGTTTATATGCCTCCTCTGCACGTCTTGTCCCTATGTCACAAGACCTTAAAGATACTTACAGCTCTATGATTCAAAAAGCGATGATGCAAGAAACACATGGGCATCAGCTAAGTAATGCAATGCAGGAGATGAGCACTGCAACCAGTGAACTCGACAGTGAAGTAGAGGTTATCTTTTCTGAAGTAAAAGAGACAGCGCAAGTAGTAACGATAGCAAAACAGGGCACTGAAAACGCCACAGATAGCTTAAACCAACTCACTGAACATATAGAAAATGCATCAAAACATATCGATCAGTTAAAAATAGACAGTGAGCAAATTAACGCTATTACCGATGTTATCAGTTCTATTGCCGATCAAACCAACTTATTGGCATTAAATGCAGCCATTGAAGCTGCCCGTGCTGGTGAGCATGGACGTGGTTTTGCCGTGGTTGCCGATGAAGTACGTACACTTGCAGAGCGCACTACAAAATCAACTAAAGAGGTGCGAGACATCGTCACCCAAATTCAACACAACACAGGAGAGGCTTATCAGGTGATGCAAATAGGTCGTGAGTCAGCTCAAAGTACACTCGAGCTATCTCACCAAGCAAATGCACAATTAGGCAAAATCAACCAATCAATTAATGCTATTAATGAGAAATCAGCACAAGCACATAAAGCAATTTCTCTACAGAAATCAATTTCAACCGATGCACAAAATTCGGTAAATGCCATGGTTGAGCTTAATAGTGGCGCATTAGAAAACTCTCAAATACAATCTGTTAGCTCTGAAGATATGACAAAATTAGCAGAAACATTAAAAGATAAGTTAGATAAATTCTCATTTGGCAATGCGAGCTGGAGTACCAATATTCGTACCGAACAACGTAATATTGCTAATATTGAAGAAAGTGATGATGTAGAGCTTTTTTAATCTCTTTTATCTCCACGCTAAAATAGAAAAAGGGACGTTTAGCGTCCATTATACCAATCCGCCTAAGTAACTGATCGTTTTTACTGGTTTAAATGACTAATATCTGTGTTGCATTCAATCGCAATAGCCGGCTATTACTCAATCATGCGCCTT
>NZ_ATUO01000199.1 GCF_000420245.1 Psychromonas hadalis ATCC BAA-638
TTAACTGTACTTCAATACCTTCGCCAATTTTTATTTAAGCTTAAAATGGAATTTCACACCAATACAAATCAAATATATACAGGCAAAAAAGTCAGCCAAAATGGGTTGATTTCCATTTTGGCGAAGGGGTTGGTACTTAACTTGTATTATTTAAATCCGTTTGCCCTGCTCATTTAGGATTAAACTTGCAATCGTTTTATTTTCTAAAACCATCAAACCTTCCACTTAATTCGGTATAAAAATAAAGCCTTTGTCATTTACACTTTTTTGTTGTCGATCTAGCTCACAAAATACAGTGAACTTGTGAGCTGGATCTTCTGTAAATGTGTTTTTAATGCCTATTTCCACCTTAACATGTTGTAATTAAAGGGGTTATAGTGAATTCAAATTAATACTGTGACCAAGCTCCTTTTTTAGGGTATCAGATAGTGAATTCCATTGATAATTTGCACCACGAAGGTAGTATTACTTCCAAGCAGACAGGTTGAGATTAATTACTTGGTCTGTCGAAGTTAAAAAGAAATGGTTCGCTTTTTAACTAGATTAATTCTCGTTAGCACATGATGTACTGGCGAAAATTTTAAAACGTTATAACAATAAAATTTGGCTTCATGGACATGGATTATGGATTATGGAAGCCAATAAACAATACTGTTTATTTAAAGGAATAATATTATGTTTAAGAAAACTCTTGTCGCAGCTGCTCTTGCAGCAACTGCTTTTGGTGCAAGCGCATACGAAATTGGTCAAAATAACGATTTCTCTGTAGAAGTTTACGGTGTTGCTGCAATCTCTGTGGTTAACTACAATGTTACTGGAGAAAACAAAGGTAACGAAAGCTTTGGTGTTGAAAATGAATCTCGTATCGGTTTCCGTGCGGGTAAAGCAATGACTGATTCTCTTGACGTATTCATGCAAATCGAATCTGGTTATGTTGATAATACTGACTGGGGTCATGGTGGTGTTTCTGGTGGTGTATTAGGATTCCGTGATACATTTGTTGGTCTTAAAGGTGACTGGGGTAAAGTTCGTTTTGGTCGTGTTCTAACACCGTTATATGAAATTGTTGATTGGCCTTTCTCTAACCCAGGGCTAGGTTCAGTATTTGACTGGGGTGGTATCGCTGCACATTACGATCGTCAATCTAACCAAATTCGTTACGATGCACCAAGCTTAGGTGGTTTTACTACTGCTTTCTCTGTCGGTACTGATGCTGGAAAAAATGGTGGTGGTCCAACAAACAATGATTCAGTATTCTTTGGTGCTAACGCACGTTACTCTGTTAGCATTGTAAATTTAATGGCTGGTATTGAAGCGGGTTCTGACTTTAAAGGTGTTGCTGGTCAAGATAACTTAGCATACATCTTAGGTGCGGAAGTTGCACTTCCTGGTGGTTTCGGTCTTGCTGCCGCATATAAAGGCGAAGAGCTAGATGGTTATAAAGGTGTTGCCGGTGATAAAATCACTCAAGGTTCATACTCTGTAATCGCACAATACTGGAATGGTCCTCTAGGTATTAAAGCGGGTTACGCTGCAAATTTAGAATCTGAAACTAATGGCACTACAAATGCAGATTCAGATGCAAATACTATCTCTCTACAAGTGATGGGCGTAATTAATGGTTTCGTTCCTTACATTCGTGTAGCTGGTCGTACTGAAGGTGCTGCTGATACACAAATCGTCACACGTGTTGGTCTAGAGTACGGTTTCTAAGAAACCCTTACTTTAATCTTCATGTCAAACGCCAGCTTATGCTGGCGTTTTTATTGAAAAACAGGTAAGTTGCCTTTATTTTCATTTAAATTATCATCTTTATAAAGGAAAATCAGATGCTTAAAAAAATACTATTACTTTCCATTGCTTCCCTATTATCTGCTTGTTCAACACTTTCTACTGATGATGATTTGAGTAATGCGATTGATAGCGTGAATAACAAACCAACCTACTTTGAAGTGAAGGGACAAAAGTTACAGCCAAATAATATGAGTGGTTCTAATAGTGGTGTGATTGATGCGACAATGTTTATCACTGCAAATATCGCCAAAGAGGGGCAAAAAGCGCCTAATTCAACGGTAAAAATGGTATTAGGATATTTTGAAACGCATAACCCTTACAAATATGCTGCTGTTAATGGAAAAAAAGTCGAGATTAAAGCTTATAAAGTAGCAA
This sequence comes from Psychromonas hadalis ATCC BAA-638, assembly GCF_000420245.1. Taxonomy (GTDB): domain Bacteria; phylum Pseudomonadota; class Gammaproteobacteria; order Enterobacterales; family Psychromonadaceae; genus Psychromonas; species Psychromonas hadalis. The sequence goes on from NZ_ATUO01000199.1 coordinate 2,170, forward strand.
CAAGTATGTGTACGGAAAATTGTATAGCAACGCAATATTTTACATTCCCAGTGAGCAACGAAGATCTTTTAAACGCGCTTGACAGTGAGTTTATCTATGAACTTTACCCAGATGCGGGCAGTAAGAAGTTAAAATTTAGTGTGCCGGGTGAGTATATCAGCGCACTATTAAATGGATACACCGCTAATGCATTACCCGCTTCGATTGCACCTATCGTAGCTAAGAAAATTACAAGCTCGCCACTACAAATGAGCCAAGACCTCTTTGTTAAAGCCTCTGACACAGAAAAAGAACAATTCACAGATTGGGCATTCAAAAATAGAAAATCAATTGAAGCACCACTTAATGCTGAAGGTAAAATTCTGCCAATGCTTGAATATTGGTATGAAAAAGCCAGTAGCGATGAAAAAGCTGAAATTTTAACGTGGATTTTAGCGCAATAACGACATAAGCCATTTTTATTGTAATGAGAATGGCTTTATTTCCCTTTTATATCTGATATATTCATCAAACTCTATCAGCCTAAATTGGAATCATCATGTTAAAAAAACTATCAATTATTAGCTCATTTGTCTTTCTTGTCGCTTGCTCATCAAATCCTATCTCAGATAACTATGCTGACGATGTTGTGGTACAAAAAAATAGTTTAGATACGCATACTGAAATTGTGGGCAAACAGATTATTCCTGTTGATCTGCTTGAGAATAACCTTGCGCTAAAAGTTTCTGTGCTGAATGTGCTGGCTAGTATTAGTAACGATAATATGCAATTAGTGGATTCAGTTGTTAACGTTACTATTGAGTACCGCGAGCCAAAAATAGAAAACCGTGAGGTTACCTATAATTTAGTGACCATTGCGGAGGAACAAATATCACTAAAATCAGAATCGGTTGCCCGCGATTGTGATGATAAAACGTGTTTAGTGACTCAAAGCCTCTCTTTCCCTGTTGCAACAGCGCTGTTAGAAAATGGCCGACAAGATGGTGTGTTATTTATTCTACAGCAAAGTGAAAACAGTGATGCTGAATTAGAAACCATGATCCCTGCGCGTTATTTGACAGCACTTTTTAATAAATAACATATTATACCAATTGGATTAAATTCCTACGTCCAATATGAAGCTTTGATCATATTACATTTGTGTACAAATCTAAAAATCAAATAGGACGTGCTGCTTTAGCTGCGCCTGTTTAACAATAAAAAACATGCAGGACTGAAGTCCCACTTCCTAAGTGACTGACATGCTTTTGGACGTGATGCTTTAGTTGCGTCTTAGTTAACAAGGCAGGACTAAAAAAAGGGTTCGCAGAGCTTACCCGCTCATGAGATTGAACTGACGTTCAATTCGCTCCTACGTCCGAGTTGTGTTTTTTATTTGGATATGCTGCTTTAGCCACGCTAATATGAAGTATCGACACAGACACATTATGCCCCTTTTAACGTGACCTCCAACTTTCACTATCTCGCTATTTTTACTGCTGTTTTTCCTTAGATCTCTATGCTAGTATCGCGCGAAATTTATCCACCGACTCTTTTATAGTCTATCCTATTCATTTACTTCATTTTCTTTAAGGAAGATCGAAATGTTACAAAAATATAAACCCTTAGGTGTGTTATTGACACTTATTGCTGTTTTCTTCTCACCCACGCTATTTGCAAGCGGTGGTACAATGGACTTAACGTCACACGGTATCGGTTATGCTGCACTGCTTATTTTTGGTATTGCGTATGCGCTGGTCATGCTTGAAGATGTGATTCATCTACGTAAGTCTAAGCCTGTTTTAGTGGCTGCGGGTATTATCTGGGCAATGATCGGCTATTATGCGATGCAACATGGTATGAACCATGAAGCAGAAGCCGCTTTCCGCCATAACTTACTTGAATATGCAGAGCTGTTTTTCTTCCTATTGGTCGCGATGACTTACATCAATGCAATGGAAGAGCGTCAATTGTTTGATGCACTGCGTGCTTGGATGGTAAACAAAGGGTTCACGCTACGTAATATTTTCTGGTTAACGGGTATTTTAGCGTTCTTTATCTCACCGATTGCAGATAACTTAACAACCGCACTGCTAATGTGTGCAATCGTGATGAAAGTGGGTGGAAAAAACACTAAATTTATCGCCCTTGCTTGTATTAATATTGTTGTTGCTGCTAATGCCGGTGGTGCATTTAGCCCATTTGGTGATATCACAACACTGATGGTTTGGCAAAAAGGCATGGTTCCTTTTGCTGATTTCTTCCAGCTGTTCTTGCCATCTGCGGTTAACTTTCTTGTTCCTGCTATCATTATGAGTTTCTATATTTCGAAAGAAGTTGCACAGGGTGATGGTGAAGTGGTACACATGAAGCCGGGTGCTAAACGTATTGTTGGTCTGTTCTTAATGACTATTTTCTTTGCTGTTATGGGACACTCTTTCTTAGGTATGCCTCCAGTACTTGGTATGATGACAGGTCTTGGTTTATTACAGTTCTTCGCTTTCTTCCTACGTAAAACACATAAATCACATTATGATCGTGCGATTGAAAATACAGATGATGTTAAAGAGCATGAGCGCCTACGTACTTTAGGTGATGGCGCGCCATTTGATATCTTTGGTAAAGTTGCTAAAGCAGAGTGGGATACATTGTTATTCTTCTATGGCGTGGTACTTTGTGTGGGTGGCTTAGGTTTCATCGGTTACTTAAGTTTAATGTCAACAGCAATGTATGCCGATCCCGCCTTTACTACGTGGGCGAATATTTTAGTGGGACTTTTATCGGCTATTGTAGATAACATTCCCGTGATGTTTGCGGTATTAAGCATGGAGCCTTCAATGAGTGAAGGTCAGTGGCTACTGGTAACATTAACGGCAGGTGTGGGTGGTAGTTTATTATCTGTAGGCTCTGCTGCCGGTGTTGCACTAATGGGACAAGCTCGTGGTATTTATACCTTTGGCGCACATCTTAAATGGATGCCTGTTATTGCATTAGGTTATGCAGCTAGTATTTTGACCCACTTATGGTTAAATGCGGATCTGTTTACTAAATTTGTGCATTAACAATTGCATTTGTTGGAAGTGAGGCCTTCGCCTTGCCTGTTTTGACTTAAGAAAAATAGGCAGAACTAACGTTCGACTTCCAGATAACACCATTAAAATGCGAGAGAGACTTTTGTCTCTCTCGCGTTTTTTTGCTGATAATTAATTACTGAAAGTGCCTTTCCCAGTAAACAATATTTTTACCACAGAGCCACTGCGCTACACTGAGAACACGAAGAAAATATAAAATAGATGCTTTTTTCCTCTGTGCCTCTGTGGTGAATTTGTTTTGAACGGGCATTCCCTTCCTTTTCCTCTGTGCCTCTGTGGTGAATTTGTTTGAACTTAGCGCTTTAGCCCTAAGCATTTTTGTTTTAATATCTCTCATTTAGGATCAACTTCAAAATTACTTACGCTTTTTTTTCAAAATAACCCGTCATTTAGAATTGGCTTCAACATTACTTGTGATTTTGTTTTTAAAATAGCCAGTCACTTAAGGCTTTTTGGAAACAATTTATCGCAAGTTATTTTGTAACGATTTCATCAGGCTTTTTGAAAACAATTTAGCGCAAGTTATTGTGTAACGATTCCTTACTCTTTTTCTTTCTTGGATAAACAATGAAACTCAATGCTGGGCAAGATGCTGCTGTTAAAATGATCTCTGGCCCCTGTTTGGTTTTGGCGGGGGCGGGCAGTGGTAAAACACGTG
>NZ_ATUO01000200.1 GCF_000420245.1 Psychromonas hadalis ATCC BAA-638
TTAGTCCTGCATGTTTTCATTTATATAAATAGAGACTAATTCCTTCAATCAAGAAAAATCACTGGATTGGTGGTTAACTGTACTTAACTTGTATTATTTAAACCCGTTTTCCCTGTCATATCTTAGTTGCATATTGACATTAACTTGATGTTGCATTAGAGTACACATGCTTTAAAAAATGACATGCCACATAGTTAACGTATAAATTATTTTTCACGCTGTGCTATTTGCGTTATATTGAGGGCGGTAGCGTGCCTCAAGCTAGTTATAGTGAGGTTTCTTAAATAATATGATTAAGCTCAAATAAAAATGACAAACATGCCTGCAAAAACATTTATCTTCTTATCTGCTCTTATCATCTCCGGATGTTCAAATAAACCACGAGAAGTAACGGCTTCAGTGCCTTTGGTCTCTTTTTCCCAAGACAAACCCAATAAAAAAGAGATACCTCTTCAATATTGGAGTCGCTTAGCAGACCCCCTTGAAAGACAGATTCAGCACAATAGATATCAAATTCAATTATCAGAACTTTACCTCTCAGCATTAGGTTTACAGTGCAGAGAGCTTATTTTTACTGATAAAAAAAATAAAATAGAAAAGCGAATTGCTTGTGAAATTCCTTTTGTAAATGAAAATAACAAACAAGATAAAGCTTGGTTTATAGAAAAACAGATCATTGAGTCAAGTGGTTATGTTGAACTGTAATAACGGAATATAAATGAGATTAAATAAATTACACCGCTTGATGATTTTGCTCCTGCTCTCTGCTTCTCCTTTCTCTTATGGCGCCTTTGAATCGACGAGTAGTATTGATACAGGTTCAAGTAATACGAATAAAGGTATTCCCGTGCTAACAAACCCATCGGGCATAGAATCTTTAGAAACGGGACGTTATAACAAACAAAATCGGCAGGGTCTCTTGTTGCCCGGTGAAGTCGATGTACGCCAACTACTTCCCTCTTCAGGTGAAAACTTTCCGCCTCCCTACGGAGCAAATATCTTTGCAGGTGGCTACGAATCAGAACGAACAGATGGGTTAAATGCCAATTACCTGATCGCGCCCGGTGATAAAATAAGCATCTGGTTATGGGGAGCGGTCGCTTATGCCGACCTTACAACGGTAGACAATCAAGGCAATATCTTCATACCTAACATTGGCCCCATTAAAGTCGGCAATGTGCCAGCAAGTGATGTCAACAAATTGGTAGGGTCGAAAATAAAAACCATTTACACCCGTGATGTTGAAGTTTATGTCAACTTACTAACCGCAACACCAGTAAGCGTTTATCTATCGGGGGCCGTTATTCGTCCGGGACAATATGCGGGTATGGCATCTGATAGTCTACTTTATTATTTAAAGCGGGCAGGGGGCATTGACTCTGAACGGGGTAGCTATCGTGAAGTGCAAGTATTACGCAACAACAAAATAATTGCCAAGATTGATTTATATGAATTTATTCAGTCAGGAAAATTAAAAAACATCATCTTTAAAGACAAAGATGTTATTTTAGTTAAGCCTCAATATGCTGCCATTACTGTTTCGGGAGGGGTGAGAAATCCATTTCGTTTTGAACTGATCAATAACATATCGACAGGGAAAGAGATCTCCGCCTACGCAAGACCTTTAGCAAAAATCAGCCATGTAGGTGTTTTTGGTAACCGTATTACCGGACCCTTCTCAGTTTATCTTGAATATAAAGAGTTTCAAAAATTCAAGCTTCAAGATGGTGACAACGTTATTTTTAATGATGATTTACATGCGCAAGTCATTGACGTACAGATATCTGGCAGTTATTTAGGTCCTTCCTATTTTGCTGTCAAAAAAGGCACACGTTTACACGACTTGCTTAGTCATATTCCTATTAATCCAGAGCTAACCGATAATAAATCTATTTACATTTTGCGCAAAAGTGTCGCTGAAAGGCAAAAGCAGATGTTGTCTGATTCATTAGACCGATTAGAGCGTAGCGTTTTTACTGCGCCCGTCTCTTCTGATGGCGCGGCTGCTATTCGCGCTAAAGAAGCAGAAATGGTGATGCTGTTCTCTGAAAAGGCACGTAAAATAGAGCCACTTGGAAAAGTGATCGTTTCTGAGCTAGGGCATACTGCTAATATACTATTAGAAAAAGGGGATCAAATAGTTATTCCTCATTACACCGATCTTATTCAAGTCGGTGGTGAAGTGCTGATGCCACAGGCCATCGTTTATAACCCCAACGCAACAATCGATGATTATGTCGCATGGGCGGGTGGTTTTAGTGATAGAGCCGATGATGAAAAAATATCCATTGTTCGTGCTAATGGCACGGTTATTTTTGATGCAAAAGCAAAAATAAAACGTGGCGATCAAGTCATCGTTTTACCAAAAGTAGATGCCAAAATCATGCAAGCGGTGAAAGACATCACCCAAATTATCTACCAAATTGCTATTGCCGCAAATGTAGTGATTAAATAATGGGGCAACGTTTTCAAGCCTTTAGTCTTAAGGCGTGTTTCTAATGGCCTTAGTCAAAAAACGTTCAACCCTGCAAGTGTGGGGTGACGTAATATTTGCAATTTTTTTACGTGAGATAAAGAGCAGCTTCAGCGATAAATTTGGCCTCAGTTGGGCGCTTGTCTCACCGATGATCATGGTTGTCGTGATGGTGGCCATACGACAGCCTTTTGATGGAGGCGAAACGCATGGCTTAGCCACCCTGTTTTTTGTTATTTATGGCGTGTTGTTAGTGCAGTTTTTTTTAGGTGTGATGGAAAAGACATCTGGTGCCATTCAAAAAAACAAACCGTTGTATGCCTTTAGACAAGTGCAGCCGATTAGCTCCATTGTCGCCATCGCAGGTTTTGAGTTATTAGTAAAGTTTTTTTTAGTGTTAGTTATCGCTGTTATCTGTTTTTTTATCAGAGTCGATATTCAGATGCACGATCCGCTTGAAATACTCTTATTAGTCTTTCGGGTTTGGATCATTGCGATCAGTATTGGCACGCTTTTATCACTAGCAAGCTGTTATGTACCTGAAGTAAAGAAATTACAAATATTCATTACTAGGCCGCTGTTTTTTATATCGGGTATCTTCTTTAGTTTACAAGATATACCGCGAGAATATTGGCACTATTTAACATGGAATCCACTTTTACATGCGATTGAATTAGCGCGTTATGCCGCCTCTCCTGCTTATGGTGATGCGGGAGTGAGTTATTTTTATTTAAACATGGTTACCATTGTCTGCGTGTTTTTTGCATTAGCTTGTTACCACATAGGTTGGAAGCAAGCGATAAGCCGATGAAAACAAGCTGTCAGCCATTAGCCTTCAGTTGTCAGCGAAGACTAATAACTCATAGCCAATAACTATATTTTTTACTGAGAGCGGACAGCTAATAACTGCTCGCTGATTAATATGCCCGAACAACGATTTATACAATTACGTAACACATTAAAAGCGGAAGATTTTAACAGTGTTGAGTTTTTAAAACAAAAAGCACAACAGTTAAAAGCGTCAGATACTAAATTATCTGAGCGAATTTTAGTGCGCGTAAAAAACTTAGAAAAGCAGAAAAATCAGCTAATAGAAAAGTGCGAAGGCGAGAAAACGAAGAAGCCTACAAGCCTTCAAACAGTAAAACCCTCTAACGTTAAAACGCGTTTACAATCTTTAAAGCAATCAAACTTTATGTGGTTTGTTGTTTTACCCTCTTTGTTATTTGCATTTTATCAGGTATTTATTGCAACGGAACGCTTTGAAAGCCAAGCACAAATTATTGTGCAACAACCAGATGCGATGGCAACAATGGATGCGGGTATGGCACTATTAACAGGAATGGGTGTGTCAACAGGGGGGTCTGATACTGAATTAATTAAAGCCTATATAAACTCTTACGATATGCTGCAGCACCTTAATAAAGCATTGAATTTGCGTCGTCATTACAGCCAGCCTGATATCGATTACTTTAGTCGTCTCCAGGCCGATGATACAAGAGAAGAGTTATTTGACTATTATCAAGCTCGGGTGAGTGTTGTTATCAATGATAAGTCGGGCATTATTAGTATTTATAGTCAGGGTTTCGACAGTGATTATGCCCAACAGTTAACCAATGAAATTGTAAAACGTGCCGAGTGGTTTATTAACTCAATCGGCCATCAACTTGCAAGTGCGCAGTTGGCATTTGTGCAACAAGAGCATGAAAATATAGAGGGAAGGTTGCGAAGTGCACAAATTAATTTACTCAACTTTCAGCAAAAATATAATTTGTTAGATCCCACCGCAGAGGGAATGGCAATGCAGCAAATTACCTATACATTGGAAGGAAAAATAGCTGAAAAACAAACAGAGCTAAAAATAATAAAAGCGATCATGAGCAATAAAGCACCACAGGTTTTAGTGTTAAATAATGAACTTAAAGCGCTTGAAAGTCAGTTAAAAAATGAACGTAGCAAACTCGCTCAATCGGGTCAAGATGCCATTCCAGTGAGTGAGATTTTATCAAGATTTACCGGCTATAAAATAAAAATGGAGCTAGCCTTGCAGGCATATACTTCATCGCAAATATCCTTAGAAAAATCGAGAATCGAAGCCTACCGTCAAATTAAATATTTGATTGTAGTAGAACAAGCAACATTGAGTGAAGAAAATAAATACCCTGATGTGATATATAACATTAGCCTTTTTTTACTATTATTAAGTATGGCATTTGGTATAGGAAGAATCATCGTTAGCACAATCCAAGAACTAAAATAACTAATAAAAGAGACTTATGAATTTAAATCCTCAAAACCGTAAAGGTATTATCTTAGCCGGTGGATCAGGCACGCGCTTATATCCATTAACAAAAGTGGTAAGTAAACAGCTGATGCCAGTTTACGATAAACCGATGATTTTCTACCCGGTTTCAAACTTAATGATGGCAGGCATAACAGAAATATTAATTATCTCTACACCTGATGAAATTCATCGATTTGAACGATTATTAGGTGATGGCAGTGCATGGGGAATTAAATTTGAATATGTAGTGCAACCTAGCCCTGATGGTTTAGCGCAGGCATTTATTTTGGCGGAAACGTTTTTAAATAATTCTCCTGTCGCATTGATACTGGGTGATAATCTATTTTATGGTCATGACTTCTCCCTCTCGTTACAAAAAGCAAATCAGCAACAGAGTGGTGCCACCGTATTTGGTTACCATGTTGCCAATCCAACATCTTACGGTGTTGTGGAGTTTGATAAGCATGGAGCCGCTATTTCGATAGAAGAAAAGCCAGCGCAACCAAAATCAAACTATGCAGTACCAGGGTTATACTTTTTTGACAATCAAGTGGTGCAATTTGCAAAGAACGTGAAACCTTCTGAGCGTGGAGAACTTGAAATTACAGATGTGATAGATCAATATTTACATGCAAAATCGCTTAAAGTCGAAATAATGGGTCGTGGTACTGCGTGGTTAGATACGGGCACATTAGACGACTTACTCGATGCTGCTGTTTTTATTCGTGCCATTGAAAAACGTCAAGGTTTAAAAATCAGCTGCCCAGAAGAGATTGCATATCGTATGGGTTATATCAATCAATCACAGCTATGTGAGATTGCAAAGCCCTTAGTTAAATCTGGTTATGGTAAATATTTATTAAGCCTGTTAGACCATAAAGTATTTTAAAATAGTTTAAAAAAATCAAAGGGAACTGATCATATAGAGCATTTTTGGTTAACTTTCTTTTGGGAAGTGGGACTTTAGTCCTGCATGTTTTCATTTGTATAAATAGAGGCTAACCCTCTTCAATAAAAAATCACGGGGTTGGTTGTT
>NZ_ATUO01000201.1 GCF_000420245.1 Psychromonas hadalis ATCC BAA-638
CCTTTATCTCTGAGACTATTTGACCAAGCTATGAAGCAGGAAATAATACTTTCAGCCTCGATTCCTCTTATGATGCGACCAATTGAATGGCGCGTCGGGATGCCGTTAGGGAATTCCCTATATTGCCTTAGCCAATTTAATTGGTATTCACCAAATATCTGTATTGCTTTCCAGCCTTTAGCACCACACAAGACACCTGCCATCGTCAAAAATACAATATCTGTTAAATCATATTCTTTATTTGCATCTACTCGATGATCTTCAATTTTTTCAATTTCGTTTAAAAATGACATTATTAGCGACTTTAATGAAGGATAGTTACTTGATCAGATCATCAATATTCAAAAAAGTTCAATTTATTTTAATCAATAGAAAATGCACGATCTCGCCCTGGTGAGCTAACTTCAGAGATACAAAAGGAGGTCGCAGTTTCTGTGATTACAGACCAGATTGAAGGGGATCATTAAACAAAAAAGGCAACCCGAAGGTTGCCTTTGACATAAATGAAATTAATTTTAACCTAACCCCAGTTATTTTTTTGGGAACGTTAAGCAATAATTCCGGTCAGGGAATCGCAACTCAGCATTGAGCTGCGTTAATATTCATGGACTATTTGAAGAAATCGCGATAAAGCATGTACATGTGAGCAGAACTCCAAGAAAAGTTTGTCGCCCCTTGTACTGCTCCCGTTTCTGGGTTGTAATTCTCACGTATAGTCCCATCACCAGTCATACCTTCTGCGTTGTTAAATAGGTCGTTAACAATACGAATAGCTTCAGGGCCATAACCGTATGCTTCCATTGATTTAACACCGAAGTAGAACTGATCTAGCCAAACACGACCACGCCAGTATATCTCTGGGTCATAAGCTGGATTAGATTGCGCTGCGGTTGGCATCGAAATACCTGTTCCCGGAAAATCAGATGATGAATCAAATTCACCCGGCTTAAGTATTGTCGCAACTACTGCATCAGCTTCTACTTGAGTGGCAACACCATTAAATAGAGGTCCCCATCCCTCGGGGCCACGACCACGTTCAACAATTGGCAGACCTGCACATCCATTTTCAAGTGGGGTAGGTGTTGTTCCATCTGCAGCAACATTCATCTTAATGTCGTAGTAAAATCCAGTGCTTTGATCAAACATACAAGTATTAATGTAAGCCTTAATTTTGTCAGCGCCAGTTGTAAACTCAGCAGCACGACCTTTTCCTTCTACAGTACTAGATACAAGCCCTGCCATTTCAGCTAAGAACTTATTATCTGAATACATGTAAGAAGCTTGGTCTACCGATTCCTGAAGCATTGAAAAGCCTAGAAGAACATCGTCACTCGAGCGGTTTTCTGCAAATCGAACCTGCCAGTCTTCTTTCGTTCCGCCATTAGCAATATAAACCGCTAATTGCTCATCAGTGATAAAACCAAAGCGAGCTGCGTTATCCATGCCTGATTCCCAACCTGCTGCTACTTGTGCGCCTACTGATAGATCGGAGTAAGTAACTTCGTTAAGAATAGTATTGTAGTTATCCATACCAACTACTTTATACCAGCTACCCTCTTTAGTTACATTTTCAGCACCAAACTTAGCAACCATATCTTCTTCTGTTTCTACCCAAACATACATGTGCCCATCTGCGGTATTATGCTCCTTATCTACTGCCGCACCATATTCAGGAACACCATTGTTATTGTGATCACGATTGGTTAACCACCAATCATGATACGAAACTAGCTTAGGATACATCTCATCAATAAAAGCTTGAGCATCAGCAGGTCGGTCAAATTCAGTAATAAGTGCGTTGTATACTTCCATTACTGACCATGCTGCAAGTGAAGGCTTCGTATTACGCTCGTTCCAGTTCTCAGCACCAGCGCCGCCACGAGATTCAGGCAATGTGTACGTTAGAACATCAAGAAGATAACCTTTATCTTGTGGACGAATAACATCATCAGATTGAATTTGGTTTTGGAATACAGAACGGATATTATCCATTGCTACATCTGGGTTAAAGTGAGCCATTGCATAAGCTTGTTTCCAGGTATCCCAAGGCCACGTATTAGCCCCCGAGAACCAGCGAGCGGTCACAGAGGGGGTCACTGTCGCTTGAGTGATATCTCCCGCTGCTGAACGCCAGTTACCATTAAGTGTCATGATAGACTTAACACCTACACGCTTTTGATCAGCAGTCGCTTTTTCGTTAGTCATGCCTTTTTCTAGGTATTCATTCCAACGTGCTTGTGCTGTATCCATATATTGCGTTGGGCTAGCGAAGATTTTTTCTACTTTTACTTTCTCTGTCGCTACTTCTTTAGCATTATGAAGGTTAGAGTAAGCTGTATAGATAGTCGCAGTGGTAGCCACCTCTATGGACAGCTTCCCTGTAGATATAAAGTTTGTTTCGTTAGTAACAACAGATAGAGTATCGATAGAGCGAACAACACGGAACTCTGCATCACCATCATTCATGATCGCCCAGTTATTTTTCATCTCACCAAAATTAATTTTAATGCCATTATCAATCGCTGATATTTTACGATTATATTCAGGATAATATTCATCAACAGACTTGTTTTCATGACCTTCGGTTGAACGTGCATTTTGAACTAATTGACCAGACCATGAAACCTTAAGATTTAAGTTGTTAGCAGTTAAGTTGGTGATTTTAGTTTCAACAAGTGAGGTGCGATCTGTGACAAAGCGTAGAATCATTTGCACACTAACTTTGTCGGTAGTCAGCACTTGAACCAAAGAACCAGGTGTGCTGTAAATATTTGCTTTTGCACCAGCCAGATCAATCTTTTCACCCGTAGTAATATCAGTAAGACTGATTTTGTCGAACTCTTGCCCAGACATGAAATGAGCATATTCTTGCGTAACCTGCATAATGCCACCAAACGAGCCATAGCCTTCTGAGTTTGCTGGTAATAAATGACCGTGCCATGCTCCATTATCAATGAATGCGTTGTACTTAAGGTTTGAATGTTTATCGTAGTCTCGTAGATATGTTGGGTTACCAGTGCGATCTATTACATTCTTGTAGTCGCTTGCTAGTGGTGTTGGTATGTCTACGGGCGGAATCGGTAAATTGTCACTGCCACAAGCCGAAAGCATTAGTGCAGTCACGATAGACGTCGCAAGCATGGTTATTTTCATTTTTATGTACCTTTTATTTGAGGGCTAAAAATAATATTTATTTTTAATTGAATCGAATTCAATTGTGGCGAGTATAGTGTCAATGAGATAACTTTTAGGTGCAGTCATCACATTGCTATTTATGTTACATTTATTTACAAAAGCTCAGTGTATTTTTACTTTTCGTTACTTTTTTAAAGGGCGTGTAATGATTTAAATCATTGTTTTTATTTCTGTTTTTTGTTAGCCCTTGAAGGGGGGGTAGGTAGGGGTTAAATCACTTGATCAATAATTTAAACACAATGTGGCTGTACGGATTCTGTTTACGTTTTTCTAAAGTTATTCTTTTCAGCAGAAAAATGAAACGTGTGTGTAAGCATTGGGCTTACTGCAACAATTGTTCATTCGAGTTTTATTGTTTTAAAAAACTAGGAAACAAAAATGAAGGAGTGGGTCAAGTCACTTGATCAATAAGCAATCGGAGACATATATGATCACTCCTTATAAATAAAAATCGAACTGTTTTTTATTTGTTATTTCACCTTTCCTGAACTGCTTTTTACACCCTCGATTTCATTAGCCCTTGTATGCACTGGGTTGTGAATTCAAAGGCGGTGCGTTAATAAGTTGATGAGCTAATTAGAAAAAACTTTTCGGAACGGCACTCTTTTACTTACTTTTCTCTTGCTGTTGAGAGAAAAGTAATGTCATCTACAGGGCGAAATATCTGTTAAGTAAATTGAATCACAGACTGGATGAGCTTGACGAACTGTAATCAAAGCTGGTTGAATAACTGAGAGGGTGAGGCAAATAAAAAACATACTTCAAACCAGTATTTCAGTTGGAAGTAGCACAATTAGTTGTCGATAAGGGCTATTCAGTTCGTGAAGCAGCAGTAATGCATATCGGTAAATCAACTGTCGACAGTAATTTAATTTTAACCTGATCTCTGTGATTTCTTTTTAAGGGGTGTTCAATTAAACATAAAAAGGCAACCCGAAGGTTGCCTCATAAATTGAGATAAAATTAGCGTTTAAACCATTTGATCTACTAATTCAATCGCTTGACCAATGTAAGAAGCGGGGGTCATTGCTTTAAGCTCAACTTTAACGTGTTGAGGAAGCTCAAGTGTATCAATAAACTCAGACATGCCAGGGCCATCGACGCGTTTACCACGTGTTAGCTCTTTTAGTTTCTCATATGGCTTTTCAATGCCGTAACGACGCATCACGGTTTGAATTGGTTCAGCCAATACTTCCCAGTTAGCGTCTAAATCTTTTTGCATGCTTGCTTCATTGGCTTCAAGCTTACTAATGCCTTTAAGGCTTGATTCATAAGCGATAACAGAATAACCGATAGCGACACCTAAGTTACGTAAAACAGTTGAATCTGTTAAATCACGTTGCCAGCGAGAAACAGGCAGTTTTGATGAAAGATGTGCAAAGATAGCGTTCGCTAATCCTAAGTTACCTTCTGAGTTTTCAAAGTCGATTGGGTTTACTTTGTGAGGCATGGTTGAAGAGCCAATTTCACCCGCAATGGTTCTTTGTTTGAAGTGACCAAGGCAGATATAACCCCAAACGTCACGGTCAAAGTCTAATAAAATGGTATTGAAACGGGAAATTGCATCAAATAATTCTGCGATGTAATCATGCGGTTCAATTTGCGTGGTGAACGGGTTAAAGGTAATACCAAGGCTTGTCACAAACTCCTCTGCAAAACCCTGCCAGTTAACGTCTGGGTAAGCACTAAGGTGAGCATTGTAGTTACCCACTGCGCCGTTGGTTTTACCCAGCATTTCACAAGCTTCGATTTGCTTAACTTGACGTTGTAGACGTGCAACAACGTTGGCCATCTCTTTACCAAGCGTAGTCGGAGAGGCTGGCTGACCATGTGTACGAGACATCATCGGCATCGCTTTGTATTCAATCGCTTTCGCTTTAATCGCATCAACAACACGGTTACAGTAAGGAAGAATAATCTCTGTTTTTGCGGTGCCTAACATGAGGGCATGAGATAGGTTATTGATATCTTCTGACGTACAGGCAAAGTGGATGAATTCTGTCACTGCGTGAAGTTCTGCGTTATCAGCCACTTTTTCTTTTAGGAAGTATTCAACTGCTTTCACATCGTGGTTAGTGGTTGCTTCGATATCTTTGACACGTTGTGCATCACTTTCACTGAAATTTTCAACGATTGCATCAAGGTGTGCATTTGCTGCCTCTGAGAAAGCAGGAACTTCTACGATACCCTCTGTTTGTGCTAGTTTTTGTAACCAACGCACCTCAACTTGTACGCGGAATTTGATGAGACCAAATTCACTAAAAATATTGCGTAAAATTGCAGTTTTGCTACCGTAACGGCCGTCAACGGGAGATACCGCTGTTAGTCCTGAAAGTTCCATTTGTTGCTCCTAAAAAGGTTGTTTAAATAGTTATGTGTTATTTGGACGTGATGCTTTTGGCTAACAAGGCAGGACTAAAGTCCTGCGTCCAAGTTGTGTGATGCTTTTATTTGGACGTTGGCTAACAAGGCAGGACTAAAGTCCCACTTCCGATGGCTAAACAAGGTAGGACTAAAGTCCTACGTCCAAGTTGTGTGA
>NZ_ATUO01000202.1 GCF_000420245.1 Psychromonas hadalis ATCC BAA-638
CAAAAAGCCTTAAGTGACTGGCTATTTTAAAAACAAAATCGCAAGTAATGTTGAAGCCAATCCTAAATGACGGGTTATTTTGAAAACAAAAGCGCAAGTAATTTTGAAGCCGATCCTAAATTAATAAAATAATTGTTAACATAAAGCGAATTATCCTCCTTTTTTAGGAATGGGTAGCTCGCTTTTTTATTGTCTAATTAAAAATAAGGGTAGCAAAGGGGCGTAGGGTTTAGGAGGATGACGAAAAAATGGTTGCTGTTACTCTATTTTTTTAAAATGATTACTTAATAAAGTGCCAGAGATGATTAAATAATGGTAAATTAATAACATTTACATTAACTTTGTCACTAAAAATTAATAGAAGCAAACTATTGTCACTAAATTAAATTCCTACATAACATAATACTTTTTACTTCATCAATATGGATGTCACATGTCTAAAGAAAGCAAAACTAAAAAGTCTGTCGCTAAAAAAGCGACAGTGAAAAAAACAACCGCTAAGAAAAAAGCGCCAGTAAAAAGTGCACCTGCAATTAAGTGCACCAGTAAACAGATGCAAGAGGCGATTGTAGATCGTCTGCATAAAGGATTAGGCACAGATTCTAAAAAAGCCAATAACAAAGCGTGGTGGAATGCCACTTGTTATGCCGTTAATGAGTTAGTTTTTGATAAGTTAACCAAAACACAGCAAAGCCACAGCAGCAAAGATACCCGTGCGGTGAACTACCTATCACTTGAATTTTTAATGGGGCGTTTGTTATCAAATAACCTGCAAAATTTAGAGTTATTTAGCGTTGCTGAAGAGGCACTAAAAGCACTGGGTAAAGATATCTACGAAGTGTGTGATGAAGAGCCAGATATGGCACTGGGTAATGGTGGCTTAGGGCGCTTAGCCGCTTGTTTCATCGACTCATTAGCGACACTGGGTTACCCTGCCATTGGTTATGGTATTCATTACGAGCATGGTCTGTTTTCACAATCGTTCCAAGATGGTCATCAAATCGAGCGTCCTGATACATGGCGTGAATATGGTAATCCTTGGGAGATTTGTCGTCCTGAGTCGATTCAACATATTCCGTTGTACGGTTATGTGGAAACTGTGTTTGATGAAAAAGGTGGTTCATATAAAGTCTGGCATGCGGGTGAAAAACTTAAAGGTGTGCCATGGGATATTCCTATTGTAGGTTATGGTGCAAAAACGGTTAATATCCTGCGTTTATGGGAAAGCCGTGCAGATTCAGCCTTTGATTGGGATGTATTTAACGCGGGTGGTTATGTTGATGCACAAGCTGAAAAATCAAGAGCAGAAACGGTTTCAAAAGTACTTTATCCAAATGATTCAACAGAAGCGGGTAAAGAGTTACGTTTGATTCAGCAATATTTCTTCTGTGCTTGTTCAGTAAAAGATATTATACGTCGCTTTAAACGTGCCAATGAAGATTGGTCACTGTTTCCAGAAAAAGTGGCGATTCAATTAAACGATACCCATCCAACGATCGCCATTCCAGAACTAATGCGTATCCTCGTTGATGAAGAGCGTTTATCGTGGGATGCTGCATGGGAAATTTGTCAGAAGACCTTTGCTTACACAAATCATACATTATTGCCTGAAGCACTTGAAAAATGGTCTGTTGGACTGTTTGAAAAAGTATTACCGCGTCACCTTGAAATCATCTATGAAATCAATCATCAGTTTATGAAGTTGGTTGAAGAAAAATGGCCTGGTGATAATAGCAAAAAAGAGAAGCTTTCTATCATTGAAGAGAATGGTGGCAAACGGGTACGCATGGCAAACCTGTGTGTTATTACCGCCTACAAAGTAAATGGTGTGGCTGAGGTTCATTCTGCACTGGTAAAAACAGATCTTTTTCCTGAGTTTCATGAACTGTTCCCAACAAAATTAGTGAATGTTACTAATGGCGTCACACCACGTCGTTGGCTTAAAGCGTGTAATCCTAAACTTGCTAGTTTATACGATGAAACCGTAGGCGTTGATTGGGTTGTGAATCTTGATAAATTAAAAGATGCCTTGCCAAAAGCGAAAGATGTTGCTTTCCAAAAACGCTTTATGGCGATTAAACAGGACAACAAAGAGGCATTGGTTAAAGTCATTAAAGATCTTACTGATATTGATGTATCACCTGATGCTATTTTTGATATTCAAATCAAACGCCTGCATGAATACAAACGTCAGCAGTTAAATCTTATCCATATTTTAACGCTCTACAAACGTTTACTTGAAAATCCTGATTATGACATGGTGCCACGTGTGTTTATCTTTGGTGCTAAAGCTGCACCGGGTTATCACATGGCAAAACAGATCATCTTCGCACTTAATAAAATTGCCGATAAAGTCAATAATGATGAGCGCATTAAAGGTAAACTAAAAGTTGTTTTCCTACCAAACTACCGTGTTACTTTAGCGGAAGTGATGATTCCAGCCGCTGATGTTTCAGAGCAAATTTCCACAGCAGGCCTTGAGGCTTCAGGTACCGGTAACATGAAACTGGCACTTAATGGCGCATTAACCATTGGTACAATGGACGGTGCAAACATCGAGATGGCAGAAGAGATTGGCGCAGAGCATATGTTTATCTTTGGTTTAAGTGTCGCAGAAGTGAAAGCGCTTAAAGCAAGTGGTTATAATCCTTACGATTATTACTACGCTAATCCTGAGCTTAAATCGGTACTGGATTGGTTAGACTCTGACTTCTTTACGCCAGGTCATCCAGGCGCATTATCAGATATTAAACGCAGCTTGCTTGATTGGGGTGATGAATACCTTTGTCTTGCAGATTACGCTTCTTATGTGGAAGCACATCAAGCGATTGATGATACTTACCGTAATAAGTCACTGTGGGCACAAAAAGCGATTATCAATAGTGCATCAATGGGTAAATTTAACTCAGACCGTTCAATTGAAGATTATGTTTCAAGGATCTGGAAGTTAAATAAACATCCATTAAAATAAGTTTTAAAGCTTGTTTTAAAACATCAAAAGGCGACATTAATTTTATTAATATCGCCTTTTTTATTAATCGCGTTACAATAAATAAATCAAGTTAAATAAAGAGGTTATTATGTCTGAAGATAAAAATACATGCGAAGCTGATGTGTGTGAATCGTGTGGCACCATTGTTGAACTAGGCAGTGTCATTACTGCTGATGATACCGTGTTGGTATTACCCTTTGATGGTACTGATAAAGCAGGGGTTAACAAAGTCGCACAAAAATATATTGATGCTGCTAAAACCCGTTTTACAACGGTTGAAGTGAGTAAAAGTGAATCAACAATAGAGCAACGCTTTCATTGTGAAGTGACGTTAACTTTTGAATGTACTGCTGAAAAATTAATTTTCGAGATGAATTTAAGCGCCATTTAACCTCTATTTCCTAATAAAAGAGCCTCTCCCCTAGGCTCTTTTTTAATCGACTTGTCAATTTTATTTCTGTTATACTGCTCACACTATTTATCTATCTGTCTAACCTAAATTCGGGTTATCTAACTCCTTGGAGAGTCCTTTGCTCATTGTTGATTTACCTGTTGATCGTCGTTTAATTACTTCCCTTGAACATTTAGGGTTTACCGAAACCACCCAAATTCAGGCAGAAGCAATTCCTGTTGCGGTTGCCGGTAAAGATCTGCTTGCATCTTCAAAAACAGGCTCTGGTAAAACACTGGCTTTTTTACTACCTGCAATGCAGCGGGTATTGAGAACGCGTGCATTAACTAAACGTGATCCACGTGTTCTTATTCTAACGCCAACCCGTGAACTCGCTAAACAGATCTATTCGCAACTACGTTTACTCGTTTCAAATACCAATCTAAGATCTACATTAGTATTAGGTGGTGAAAACTTTAACGACCAAGTAAAACAGCTCGATAGAGACCCGCATTTTGTTGTTGGCACACCGGGGCGTATTGTTGATCACCTTAAAAAAGGGTTATTACACCTACATGGTTTAGAACTACTCATTTTAGATGAAGCAGATCGCATGTTAGATCTTGGTTTTGCTGAGCAATTAAAAGCGGTAAATGAAGAAGCAAACCATCGCTTGCGTCAAACGCTATTATTTTCAGCAACACTCGGCCATGCCGAAGTCAATGAATTTGCTGCTGAGTTATTAAAAGCACCGGTACGTATTGCGATAGGCGAAGAGAACCAACAACACAGTGAGATAACACAACGTTTCTTTCTTGCTGATAACCTTAATCAGAAAGAGAAACTGTTGTTTCATTTTGTACAAAATGAAACAACCAAGCAAGTGATTATTTTTACGGCTACACGTAAGGATACTGAACGTTTAAGTGCCATTTTGGTCGAAAAAGGGTTATCTGCGATAGCATTGCATGGTGATCTTAACCAATCTAATCGTAATAAAATCATGGATTCTTTCTTTCGTGGTAAAGAGAAGATATTAGTAACAACCGATATCGCCTCACGTGGATTAGATTTATTGAACGTGAGTCACGTTATCAATTTTGATATTCCAAAGCACACTGAAGAGTATATTCACCGCATTGGCCGTACAGGTCGTGCTGGCTCTAAAGGTGATGCAATCTCAATTATCGGTCCTAAAGATTGGGATAACTTTAAAAAGGTAGAAGCGTTTGTTCAGCAATCAATTAGTTTTGATCGCGTTGAAGGTATTAATTCAAAATTCAAAGGATTAAAACCTGTTATCGCTAAGTCTGTAAAAGTGGATAAATTTGTTAAAGACAACAAAAAGAAAGTTGTGAAGAAAAAGACTAAGAGTAAAACATCAGTGAACAAAACCTTCCATGAAGCAAAAGATGTTGGTTTCGCACCAATGCGTCGTAAGAAGAAAATAATAGAAGAAGAGTAAATTCAGCGTTTGTAAATTATAATCGGGGACAGAGTTGTCCCCGATTTTTTATTAGTTAGTTAATCTCAACCACTGGCTCACTGTAAGCCTTTGTTCCCCACAGTGGCACGGTCGACATTGCGTGTTTGTAACTGCCGTTGATCTCTTTAGTGCTGTATGAAATATAGATAAGCGTTTGTGTTGATTGATCAAAAATTCGTCTTATTTTAAGGGTTTTAAACAGAATACTTTTCGATTTTTTAAATACCACTTCCCCCGATGCCGATTTGTCTACATTGGCAATCATTGCCATGGTAATATCCCCCGTTTGGCGACAACTAATAGATGATTCTGATGGATCAGAAAAATCTAAATCTGCAACGATATTAGAGATATGACACGTTACCCCTGTTACTTCTGGATCGGTTAATTTTTCAATTTTAATATCTTTGGTTGTGAATAGCCCCAATGAAACATTACCTACTTCGTCTTTTGAATAACCTTTAAATACAAAAAAAGCGATCACTAATAGAATGAAGAGTGAGCCGTAAATTTTAATTTTTTTTAACATGTTAAGTTCCGTTTAAGTTATCTGTAATAGATAGCCTGAATTCTGGATAAGCAACACTTCCCAATACGGCTATTTTTGCACCTATCTTCGTTAAATTGACTCAGAATAGCCAG
Organism: Psychromonas hadalis ATCC BAA-638; assembly: GCF_000420245.1. GTDB lineage: Bacteria > Pseudomonadota > Gammaproteobacteria > Enterobacterales > Psychromonadaceae > Psychromonas > Psychromonas hadalis. The sequence continues at coordinate 5,512 of NZ_ATUO01000202.1, forward strand.
CTATTCACTGCTCAATTCGCCTCGATAATCACAAAATTTTCAGCACTGGGTGCTAGAAGTTTATTATACCAATTACAGTAAATAGCTAATCTATTTTACTGGTTAAAATAACTCACTTCTGCGTTGTAAGTTTTGTAAAGGGAACAACCATTTACG
>NZ_ATUO01000203.1 GCF_000420245.1 Psychromonas hadalis ATCC BAA-638
CTAAAGAGAAAAGGGTGGCCACCCCATGCACAGGGAAGTTGAATATATAAACCAACGGTCAGCCTATCGGTTGATAGTTTTATTTTACTCATCTGTTTCCTCCCTTAAAGTGAATTCTTTGAAATAAGGAATCGTTACACAATAACTTGGCTAAATTGTTTTCGAAAAGCCTGAAGGAACCGTTACAAAATAACTTGCGATAAATTGTTTCCAAAAAGCCTTAAGTGACTGGCTATTTTAAAAACAAAATCGCAAGTAATGTTGAAGCCAATTCTAAATGACGGGTTATTTTGAAAACAAAAGCGCAAGTGATTTTGAAGCCGATACTAAGTGTAATCTGCTTTAAGGGGAATGCGAGTAAATCTATTTAGAAATGAGTGGTTATATCAGCTCAAATTTAAAAGAAAATAATTGCTCGCTGGTTACCTTTTCAATCCCTTTAAGTGCGGGCATAAAGTGCTCTTTTTTAATGAACTCAAGTACTGCGTTATCTAATGTTTTGTGACCACTTGAACGGATGATTTTGGGCCGCTTACTTTTCCCTTGCATAGTAACGGTAAACTTTATAGTTACTATGCCCTGCTGTTTGTTCGCTTTTGCTTTTTTAGGGTAGTGTGGTTTGTTGCCTGAAACGGCAATCGCCTCTTGCAAACCGAGTTCATTTTTTACCGCCGTCAGTGTCGGTTTAACCTGTTTTTTAAAGCTACGTTTCGGTTTTGTTGTTTCGTTGGTACTTGCTGTACTGTTTTGTGGTTTGCTAATAACGATTTTTTTTTGTTTTAGCAGTTGACTGCTCAGCGAGGTTGTCACTACTGTTGTTTTCTTTTTAGCTGGACGTTTTTTGATGGGGGGAGCGGGTAGGTTTAAATGAAAGTCTTGCTCATAAAGTTCACCTTTGAGTAGTGCTGTTTCACTGGCTGGTGTTGTTTTTATAGATGCCAGTAATTGCGCTTTGTTAACTTGTACTGGTGGCGATGATGGTTGTGATTTTTGCACTGTTTTAGTCGTGATACTTAGAGGGATGGGAGAAACTGTTCTTTTACTCTGTTCTACAGGATGTTGAATTATGAGGGAGATCGTTTGATTTTGTTGTTTATCTTGTTCCGCTAGTTTTACAAAGTTCAGCGGTACTATTTTTTTTCCGGTATTTACGCTCTCTGGTGACAGTAGATTAGGTTGCTGATTATTATAAAAAAACAGTGTATATAATACCAAGCTAATGAGAATGAAAGGAAGATAGCGCATCATTTGTTTAGTGTCTCTGTTAACGTCTTTTTAAGGTGTGCCGTTTCCTGCTGTTCTTGTAGCTCTACTTCGTTGATGCCGTATAACTCTTGTTTTTCATTCACTGCACTTTCATATCTATCCTGCAGTGAAGAGGGGGCATCCTCGGCTATTTTTTTCTTTTTGAAAGAAATATTGAGTTCATTTTTGTACATGTCAATGATGGAAGACTGTGAAGTAGTCTGCAGGTCTTTCATCTCTTTATGCAGGCTTACATTGACTTCATCTGAACCCTCTTTAAATTCATAGTGATAGGGCATTTCACTCTGCTCTGCAACTGTTTCTGTTTCACTCAATGCGACTGTAAGACGTTGCTCTTGGATCTTCATTATTGCACTTATCTGATTGGTAATAAGATGTTTTTGTTGACAAATATGGCTAAATTCATCGCTTATGTTTTGTAAATGTTGATTTAACTTGCGCAGTTGCGCTTGAAAAATTTTATAGGGGATAAATGCAAACAGTGCCACGCATAACCCTGAAGCGAGTGCAATTAATGCGTGTGCAATCACGCCAACGACAGCACTTAATGTTTCAACACCCTGTTGGCTTAAGTTATTTAATGAGTCTATTAACCCCAATGTTGTGCCTAAAGCCCCCAATAACAGTGCAACAGTAACCGCACTAAGCAGTAATGATTGCCCCTGTGATAGCTGGCTTATTTGCATTTTCGCGTAGCAATCCATCTTTATTTTTGGGCAGAAGGGCAAGGTGTTAATACCCTGTTTTAACATGTTGAGCGCAGGGGTGTCGAGGGTTTGACAGAAAATCAGTGCTTGTTCTTTTTCATCTTTATTGAGAGAAGCAAAGCAATCATTGATAAGAAAGTGTTCTTTTTTGAGAAGATAAGTAAGCCACGAAGTCGTGCGCTCTAAGGTTACAATGGTCACCAGAAAAGAGGTGAACAGTAATAGCCACATTACGACGCCTCCTTGCTGAAACCACTCGGGCATAGTGGCTACAATTTGTTGTATAAAGGTAGGGTCAACAGCGGTGCTTTTGATTACAGTTACTTCCACAGCCATCTATCTAATCCTTTAAATATAAAGTCAGCAGTTTAACGATTAATACCGTCGCAATCAAAACAGATTGTTACAGATTTGCGCTAGGGCAGTTATTTTTGTTGTGGCGCTAAGGTGTTTAATATGAGTAGTTGCTGATCGGTACTTTTTTCAACAATCTGTGCGGTTATTTTTAACGCGCTGGCCATGTTGTCTAATTTTTTTGTGGTATTAATTAAAATGCGTTGTGAGGGTTTTAAAATCCAATAATAAACGGCAATTAAGGCGATGATTAATAGCACTACAATGCCAATAAGCACTAAAATAATGGTTAATTGAATATTGCTAAAAAGGTTATCAATCGCTGTTGAGATGGGAGGGGTTAGCTGTTTTATGGTATTGGGCAGTTGCGATATTGTTTTATCAAAGGTGAGTGCTAACTTATCTATCTGCTTAAAAGTATTTATTATCTGTTGTTGCTGTTGCGTATCTATGTTGGGGTTTTTGGCCATCTTTTGCAGTGCTTGTGAAGCGGTTTCAATCGAGCCTGCGATACGTGATGCTGAATCTTCAAGTTTATGAAGCTCAATACCCACTCTGATATCAATTAAGGGTTGTGGCTCTATTTCAGTTGCAAAACTATTGCTGATTAATAGGCTAAAAAAGAGACTAAATAAAATAGTTTGCTTTAATATTAATCTTATCATCTGCTCTTTTTTTCCTATTTTAGAGGGCTATTTTATAGTTAGAAAAGATGCTGCGATCATCTTTCTCTGATGACGAAATACGTTATGTATAACCCATACGGAAATGGTGTCTGATACTGGTGTATATCGTTTGATAGGGTGGTGAATACACCCCCTTACAGGGGTATAGTATCAATATAATGATATAAATACGTTACGTTTTTAGGATCAATAATAAAGGCAACTTTAATGAAATTAAATAAATTCAGTCAGTTTAAAAATAATGCGAGCCGTTTTCATACTATTGTTACTATTTTAAGTAAATATGGCCTTGCTAATTGGATTAAAAAAGAAGATCCAAGTTTTATAAAAGGGTTGGTGACCAGTGCGCAGGGGGAAACACTGGCGGGGTTACCTTTTACTGTGCGCTTGCGCATGGCATTGACTGAATTAGGCACGACTTTTATAAAATTAGGGCAGATATTAAGTACTCGTGGCGATCTTGTTGGTCCTGAAATGGCGCTTGAATTAAGTAAATTACAATCAGATACCCCGATTGATTCGGTTGAACAAGTTACGCTAATGGTAGAGTCTGCATTAGGTGAGTCGATTAGCACCCTCTTTGCTGAATTTGATTTTATTCCCATAGGATCCGCGTCTATTGGTCAAGTGCATAAAGCAACGTTACATGATGGCAGATCAGTGGTTGTGAAAGTGCAGCACAGTGATATTGAAGATAAAATTAGAGCCGATATTGAAATATTAGCGTTGCTTGCGAGTTTGTCGGAAAAATATGATAGTGAACTGCGTTTATACCAGCCTAAAAGTTTGATTGCGGATTTTAGCGAAACACTGTTAAAAGAGCTCGATTACGAAAAAGAGTTACGCAACATGAACCTCTTTGCGCAATATTTTAGCAACGATGCGGATGTGCATATTCCTATCACCTATCCCGCTCTTTCTGCAAAGCAAGTTTTGACCATGGAATGTTTAACGGGTTTTAGCATTGCCGACACAGAAAAGTTAGAAAGCATGGCGACAGATACCAAAAAAATAGCCACTTTAGGTGTTAATATTTATCTTGATATGATTTTTAAGTATCACCTTTTCCACGCTGATCCACACCCGGGTAATATTTGGGTATTACCTGGTTCGCGTATTGGTTTGTTAGATTTTGGTATGATTGGGCGTATTGATAGTGATCTGCAGGAGGCGATTGAGTTGATGCTATTAGCCGCCTCTGAAAAAAACAGTAATGACTTTACTAAACAGGTAATAAAAGTTTGTACGTTGCCAGTTGGCTTTAATAAAGCCAAATTACAGCGCGATATTGATGAGTTTTTACATGAGTATTTAGGTCAGCCACTCGCCGTTTTAAATGTGACTGAGATACTCAATCAGATGAGTGCCATTATTCGCCATCATCGTTTATTGATGCCCAGTGGCGCATCGATGCTGATTCGTGTGTTATTAATGTTAGAGGGATCATCACAACAGTTAGATCGTAACTTTAGCATTAACGACGCCATTGAGCCTTACACTCACAAGATGCGCCTTGCGCGTCTTTCTCCTCAAAAATTTACTAAAAAGCTAGGACGTTCCTACTTGATTTGGGAGCGTTTATTAACGGCGTTGCCCGATGACATTGAAAGTGTCATCAGTAAAATGCGCAGTGGTGATTTTGATGTCAATTTACAACATCGACATTTAGATGCGGTTATCAACCGATTGGTTTATGGCATTTTAAGTGGTGCTATTTTTGTGGGTGGTTCGATGATACTCAGTAGTTCAGTGCCTCCGTTACTGCATGGTGTTTCAGTGATTGGCGCAGTATTTATTAGTATGGGTAGTTTGCTCGGGTATAAACTATTGCGCGCCATTGGAAAGTCGGGTGATTTGACCGACAACAAACATAAATAAAACGGCATACGCAATATTGATTTTGATGTCAATGGTGTTGCCCAGCGCTTATCTATGCGGGTGACTCTTATATTGCGAGCTTATACCCATGATACTTCAAGGTGTAAAGTCAACAAGGAAAATTGTGCATAGATACTAGGCATAAAATTGAAGCCTAGTTAATCTAAGTCGAAATTTTATAACGACGTAGATTGGTGCAAGTTTTCTTGCCCTGCGGGGCGCAGGCTCGAAAATCAGCTCTGCGTTACAACAATCGAAAAGAAGTAACCATTACCTCATGTAGCGCCTTGCTCTGATTGCCGAGCTTGTGCCTGACAAAGCACCTTGAAGTAACATGGGTATATATCATTAGCCTTGTAACTTAGTGGTAAAAGAGCGAATAGACCCCATTCTGAACCCAGTACCTTGGTATATACCCAAACGACTTGATAATATTTCGCATCTAGCTCATCGCACTTCAAACTGCAAAATTGAAGGTTTGAAAGTTGTCATTAATTCTACTCGTTAAAGTACTACCAATTTCGGGAAGGGTAAGGCTAAAAAACTCATTAATACTCTGTCGAAATTCTTTTGCTGTTGCAAAGTATTTATTGTTTCTTGCATATTCACTCATCACCTTCCACAGTCGCTCTATAGGATTTAAATTAGGGCTATAAGGAGGTAAATAG
>NZ_ATUO01000204.1 GCF_000420245.1 Psychromonas hadalis ATCC BAA-638
AGCTACGTTGCATTCAATCGCAATAGCTAGCTATTACTCAATCATGCGCCTTGCTCTTCATCATTTTTCCTCAACAAGCCCTGATCACAATATTAGGCGGATTGGTATTACTTATCCAAAATTCAGGTTATTTAACCTCAACACCCGAAGCTTGCAAGTCTGCATGGTATGACGAGCGTACTAAGGGGCCACAAGCTGCATGTTCAAAACCTAATGCTTTTGCCTTTAAGCCCAGTGCATCAAACTCATCAGGGTGCACATAACGCTCCACCGCTAAATGGTTGAGGCTAGGTTGTAGATATTGTCCGAGAGTTAGCATGGTGACACCATGTGCGTTCAAATCAACCAACACCTCTTCAATCTCATCATTGGTTTCGCCAAGTCCCATCATTAGACCTGATTTAGTCGGTATTTCAGGGTGTTGCTCTTTGAATTTTTTAAGCAGTTGCAGTGACCATTTATAATCGGCACCAGGGCGAACGCGTTTATAAAGATGCGGTGCTGTTTCAAGATTATGGTTAAACACATCAGGCACATCATTTTCAAAACAGGCTAATGCTTTGTCCATACGTCCTTTAAAGTCGGGCACTAAGATCTCGATTTTAATGGTTGGATTTAACAGGCGAATTTCACGAATACAGTCAGCGAAATGTTGTGCGCCACCATCGCGTAGATCATCACGGTCAACGGAGGTGATCACCACATATTTAAGCTTCATATCACGAATTGTTTCAGCCAGTTTCTTAGGCTCATCCGTGTCAACTGCCAAGGGTTTACCATGACCGACGTCGCAGAACGGGCAACGACGGGTACAGATTTCACCTAAAATCATAAAGGTAGCTGTGCCGTGGTTAAAGCATTCATTTAGGTTAGGGCAAGAGGCTTCTTCACAAACAGAGAAAAGTTTGTTTTTACGCAGGGCTTTTTTTATTTCCGTCACGCGCGTATTGTCAGCGCGCAGTTTTATCTTCATCCATGAAGGTTTTTTTAAGATAGTCCCTTTTTCTGATGGAATCACTTTGATGGGGATGTGAGAAAGTTTATCGGCATCGCGAAGTTTTTTACCTGCGGTAAGTTGACTTGGTTTATTACTCATGAAAAACACTCTCTATTTGTGAATACTGTAATTTCTGATTCATTTTATCAATTAATCGTGGGGCAAGCTCGTTAACCGTTAAGTTGATCCCCTCATTTTTACATTGGGTCATTTCAAGTCCGGCATAGCCACACGGGTTTATTTGTAAGAAAGGAGAAAGATCCATCTCTACATTTAATGCTAAACCATGAAATGAGCAACCTCTGCGGATTTTTAGTCCCAGTGAGGCGATTTTTTTGCCCTTAACATAAACGCCGGGGGCATCTGCTTTGGCAATCGCTTGCACATTATAATCATTTAACAGCTCAATAATACCTTGCTCAATAATAGTCACTAAGCTACGTACATTGAAGTCTTTACGGCGAATATTAATTAAGAGATAAACAATCAGTTGCCCCGGGCCATGATAAGTGATTTGACCACCTCGATCGCTCTTTACAACGGGGATATCCGTTTGTTGTAATAGATGTTCTGCTTTGCCGGCTGTGCCTTGTGTGAAAACAGCGGGGTGCTCTACAATCCAGATTTCATCCGCGGTATTTTCATCACGTAAATTGGTGAAGTCACTCATCGCTTGCCACGTTTCAGTGTAGGGTTGCAGGCCTAAATAACGCAAGGTGAGTTGTTCTTTTAATTTTGTCATCTTTAGTGTTTTTAATTGAGGTATTAAAGAATATAACGTATTGATTCAAGCTTGTTAAGCTCGTTATAAATAGCTTCTATCTGCTCTTTAGAGTTCACGGTAACAGGCACGTTAAGTGCGTGATAAGTCCCTTTGGAGCTTGGTTTTACGGTCGGGGCGTAATCACCGGGTACATTCCTTTGAATAACGGTTAATACCTCTTCCATGAGTGTTGGGCTGGCTACGCCCATTACTTTAAATGCAAAAACACAGGGAAACTCTAGCAGTTCATCAAAGTGGGTATTTAGTGCCATAGGAAACTCCAAAACGTAGAAATAAAAAATGAGGCAAAATGCCTCACCTCGTAATTATTACTATATAGGGATTGATTTAACCAAACCAACCGATAAACAGTAATGTAATGTAATCGATTAAACGGCTAAATAGTCCACCCTCATCAACACTTTCAAGCGCGATAAGGTCGTAAGTCGCTACGCTTTCATCTGAAAATGAGTAGTTTACTTGCCCTACGACATCGCCTTTTTGGATGGGAGCGCGTAACTCACTATCAATGATAAAATCAGCTTGTAAATTTTTCGCTTGGCCACGTGGCAGTGTAATGGGAGTATCAACAGCAACACCTAAACGAATCATCTCTTGTGATCCCATCCAGACCCGCTCAGTTGCAAGTTGGTCACCTGCTTTATACGGTGTCATTGTTTCAAAGAAACGAAAGCCCCAGTTAAGTAGTTTTTTACTCTCTATTTTACGTGCTGAATCTGATTTTGTACCCATCACTACGCTGATTAAACGCATATCATCTTTGGTTGCCGATGAAACGAGGCTGTAGCCTGCTGCACTGGTGTGGCCTGTTTTAATACCATCAACATTAAGGCTTTTATCCCATAACAAACCGTTACGGTTATATTGTACGATGCTGTTAAATTTGAATGATTTTTCACTGTAGATACGATATTCCTCTGGCACATCTTTGATGAGTGCTTTAGCAAGAATCGCCATATCAGTTGGTGTGGTGTAGTGATCTTCTGCGTGTAAACCATGACTATTGACAAAGTGGGTATTATTCATGCCCAGCTGTAATGCCCATGAGTTCATTAAATCTGCAAATGCATCTTCACTGCCTGCGATATGTTCTGCCATTGCCACACAAGCATCATTACCTGATTGTATGATAATGCCACGATTAAGGTCGGCAACTGTTACCTCTTTACCCACTTCAATAAACATTTTTGATGAGTCTGGGAAATTTTTAGACCATGCTTTTTCAGAGATCATTACTTTATCTGTCAGGTTCAAGTTACCCTGCTTAATCTCTTGACCGATAATATAACTGGTCATCATTTTGGTTAAACTTGCAGGAGCAAGCATCTTTTCACTGTTATTTTCTGAAAGTACCTTACCCGAAGCAAAGTCAACTAACAGGTAACCTTTTGCTGCGATAGCGGGGGCATTCGGGATAACACGTGGTGTTGCTAATACGTTAAAACTGAGGGCGAAAGTGATAAGCAGTAGGCCTATTTTTTTCATCTGTTTTACCTTTAAATGAATGAAATAAAAAATGGAACAAAAAAGTGTACGCACTATAACGCGCTAGGCGTCTCATGGGTATTAAATTATTTAGTCATCTGAATATGGCAAAAGTTCAAGGTGATCTATTTCGGTGCATTGCTTTGGAAAAGTAAGCACCAAATTGGTGCGCAAAAAGGTTTTTAAATATTTGTTTTTAAATAACTCATTGTTTTATAGGTTTAATTTTTGTTGGCATGTTACTTGTTAATACTATGTTAACCAGTAACGAAATATTCGTCCGTATGACAAGAAGGAAGTGCCAATGAAAATGTTAACCGCAATTATCAAACCATTTAAATTAGATGAAGTAAGAGAAGCAATTATGGAGATAGGTATCTCAGGCGTAACGGTTTCTGAAGTGAAAGGGTTTGGTCGTCAAAAAGGGCATACAGAGCTTTATCGTGGTGCTGAATATCAAGTCGATTTTTTACCCAAAGTAAAATTAGAGATAGCCGTAAAAGAGAGTGATGTTGAACGTTTGGTGGAAGCGATTATTAACGCCGCTAATACAGGCAAAGTAGGGGATGGAAAAATATTTATACAATCACTTGAGCAAGTGGTGCGAATTCGTACCGGTGAATTAGACGAAGAAGCACTTTAAACCATTGAAAATTAAATTAAGGAAAATTGTTTATGGAAAACACAGTAATTGAACTTAGGTTTGCGCTTGATACCTTTTATTTTTTAATGTCTGGTGTATTGGTGATGTGGATGGCCGCAGGTTTTGCGATGTTAGAGGCTGGGTTAGTTCGTTCTAAAAACACCACAGAAATTTTAACTAAAAATATTTTGTTATATGCCATCGCTTGTACCATGTTTTTATTGGTCGGTTATAACATTATGTATGTTGATAATATTGAGGGAGGGTGGTTACCCTCTTTCGGCGCTTTAATTGGAACACAGGCATCTGGGGCAGATCACTCCCTTGAATCTGATTTCTTTTTCCAAGTGGTGTTTGTTGCAACTGCGATGTCGATTGTGTCAGGTGTGGTTGCTGAGCGTATGAAATTATGGTCTTTTTTGATTTTCACGGTATTTTTAACGGCATTTATCTACCCCATTGAGGGCTATTGGACATGGGGAGGAGGATTTTTAAGTGCAGCGGGTTTTTCTGATTTTGCAGGTTCGGGTATTGTACATATGGCAGGTGCGGCAGCCGCATTAGCGGCGGTGATTTTACTCGGGGCGCGTAAAGGGAAGTATGGTAAAGATGGTAGCATTCATCCAATTCCTGGTTCAAACATGCCACTGGCAACCTTAGGTACCTTTATTTTATGGATGGGCTGGTTTGGTTTCAACGGTGGTTCGCAATTGCTTATCTCAGATGCTGAAAATGCAACGGCGGTGGGTCTTATTTTTGTTAATACTAATGCAGCTGCCGCTACAGGTGCAATTGCAGCGCTGTTGGTAAGCAAGCTTAAATGGGGTAAAGCTGATCTGACCATGATTTTAAATGGCGCGTTAGCGGGTTTGGTGGCTATCACGGCTGATCCTTTATCTCCATCACCTCTTTTTGCTGCTGGAATTGGCGCAGTAGCAGGTGTGATTGTGGTGTATAGCATTATCGCTTTTGATAAGTTAAAACTTGATGATCCTGTTGGCGCGTTATCAGTACATGGTGTCTGTGGTCTATTTGGTTTACTCGTTGTGCCACTGTCTAACGAAGGGGCTTCATTTGGTGCTCAGTTATACGGTGCTGCGGTTATCTTTGCTTTTGTTTTTGGCGCTTCTTGGCTTGTTTGGAGTGTGATCAAAATAACAATGGGTATCCGAGTTAGTGCAGAGGAGGAGGAAGCTGGCATGGATCTCCATGACTGTGGCTTGGAAGCTTACCCTGAGTTTACCAAGTAAGCGACTGTTACCTATACCCGTTACCAATCAAAGTGCTTTATTCAGTCGTCAGCTCGGACACTAAGATAAGGCGCAGTATGATGACCTTACGAGAGATTAATAAAAAGACATTAATCCTCTCTCGGTAGAATGAAATAAAAAACTTTCATTCTTTAATGGCTAGCCATTAAAGAATACTGCAACGCCGAATTACCATGGTTGCACAAGAGGCGAGCTGGCGACCCACAAGGCAAGCTTTGAGGCAAGCATCTTCGTTGTCTTTCGAGAGATTAACAAAAAGACGTTAATCCTCTATCGACATTGATTAAATGCCAGCATTTAACAATTCGTTAGAAAGCATCGATTGAACC
>NZ_ATUO01000205.1 GCF_000420245.1 Psychromonas hadalis ATCC BAA-638
GCTTAAATCAATTTAAAAAATTCCAGCGTTATCTCGAAGATGGCAGGTTAAGCATTGATAATAATCGAGCAGAGCGTGCAGTGAAGCCCTTTGTGATAGGTCGTAAGGCTTGGCTATTCTCGTACACCAATACAGGTGCGAACGCGAGTGCAATTTTATATAGTTTGGTTGAAACAGCAAAAGCGAATGATCTTATTGTTCATGATTATATCGCAACCTGCTTGCAGCAGATTGCTGAAAACCCGAATGATATTGATGCGTTGCTACCATGGAATATTAAGCGTAGCTAGGTGCCATTACCCAGACGCTTACCTTTCATTTTGTAACTTTTGGTCTGCTATATGATTGAGGCTAGGTGTTATTGATTAGTCATATCAACTGCTAAATGTTTGCTGAAATATCAGAGTTTTATATAGTAGAAAGTAGTGAGTACTATTTACTACTGTAACTATGAGATAGCCGACCTTATTGTGGGGTTGGCTATCACTATTTTTTTTTACATCGTAATTATAAGTTATTTAATTGCCGTAAATTCAATTGGTTATGGGTATGTGTATTAAGCTCGTTGGGGAATAGAATAATAAGTACACACATATCATTACCATGACGCTCTAAATTCGCCGGAATAACCGTTAGCATCTTTCTTTTCATATCTGTGCCATGTGAAACCTACGGGCGTTGGATATTTGGCTTGTAGTTTTTCAAGCTGAATGCTGAGTTGATTTACATATTCATCTACATCTTCCAACTCTATAATTTTCTTGCGATTATCTATTTTAACTGTGAACGGCTCTATTGTGTTTATTTCGTCGCTATCTTCTTGGGCTCGCCTGTAGCTTATTTTTGTATTGGTAATGGCGTTGCTGAGTGATTCGATAGTATCCCTATTATCCAGCTCATCTCTCTTAAATTTTCTTTTCAGTACATTTATAGCGATATTAAGTTTTTCATCGATATCAGGTATTGAACGGATAAAGAAGTTAACCTTTTTATCGTCATTAACTTCAGCATCGTCATTAATTCCTAAGTGTTTTGAGAAAATCGATTGAATTACAGTATCTGATAATGAAATGAAATCCTTATAAGTGGCTATATTATTTTTCTGTAACATATTCTCATATGGCGTCTTTTTTAAAGGAGGAGCTATATTTTTTTCTTCATTTTTACCTTTAGACTTACTTTCATCTTTATCTTTAACTTCAACTGGTTGTTTTTTATATACGCTTTCTCCTACCGCGGCCCCTTTTGCGCCTAGCAAAAGGTTTCTCCACTCTGTTGGTAATATGATGAGTGGCGAGGTTAACGCTTTCTTTAACAGGTCTTCACCTAGGTCTTCTGCATGCTCTATAGGGATATTAAATGTGATTGCAGTGCCGGATTTTACAATGGGTAATAAGTAATTCAATGCACTTCTATAATTTTTAATTTGGTGTGTATAAAAATTTTTGTCTTTACCTTGAAGGTCTTTATTTGCTGAAATGTATTCAAATTTATGAAAAGGTGGTTGCATTAATTTTGATGGTAATAATATTTTAATTTTAAAGCCTAAGCTGGCTGATTCATCCTCGTTTAGTGATTGAATTGCATTAAAATTAGCGAAAATCTTGTATATGTCAGGTAGTTTGCGTTCATATAAGTCATCGTTTTTTACTTTAACTATATCTTCATTTTTATCATTATCTTTCTTTTTATCTTGATGGTAAAAGATAAACTTATCTATTTGTCCTGATGACAATAATAATTTAAGAAAAATATCACTGTTGTTGCTGACGTGTTTTTTACCGCTTGCCAATCCCATGAAATAAAATGCTAAAAATAATCTTAGTATGAAATGCTCATCATCTTTTTTTATCAATCTACCGCACTCAAATGCGGATAATGTGTAATGTTGCCAGTTTGATTTAGTAAAAGGTATTGAGTCGTGGGGTAAATTCTTCAATGATAATTCTGGTAATAATAGCGTTACAGGAAGAAATTTATTGCTACCACTAGCCTTGCTTTCCAATGGCGCTATAGCGTTGATGATATGTGTTAATGCTGTCGTTGATTTATCCGTACAGAGGGTACTATTTTTTCGTACTGCCTTATCTACGGGGGTGATGGCAGGTTCCATTATCCCCACGGTAGTTTTAGCCCAGTAACTACCGTACTCTTTCTCTGCGTAATTGGCTTTAAAAGGTTTATTAAGTAATTTTTTTAAATGAACATCTGAAAAATAGTCAAAATCTATATCCCAACGTTTCCTTTTATCTACGGGTAAGTGCACTGGTGACGATTGAACCTCACCTATGCCTAATAAGCACTTTATTAGATTAACTTGTGCCTTTGATATGCTTGTTCGCAGTAGATATTCTTCATGCGGGGCATATTTAATGCCAGAAGCATCTTCTTTAAACTTTTTTCCGTTATCAACTTCTTCGTCTTTATTACCCATGCAAATTTCCCCAACATCCCCGACTTAATGCGATATAACAGATTGATTACAGTGTAATGCCTTCTTTATTAATCAGAAGGGAAATTATCGTGATACATCCATTAGAATTGAAAAATAAAGCCATTGAGAATGCATGTTGTGTAGATGGTGTGAATACGCAGTATAAATTCATTACGCTTCCATATTGTCGTCTTTTTGTTGGAAAGAATGACGTTAAGAAACTTAAAGTATGTAAGTACAAGAATGGTCGCCCTAAATATGTGGATATCGGTATCTATCCAGCTATAAAGGTCAAAGACATTGAACGATTAGCTAATGCTATTTATCAAAAGTTAACTGGTACTGACATCGCTGTACTTGCTGATGAAGTCATTATTGATGATTATTTCAACACTGTTTATCTTCCCTATTCTAGAAAGACTAAAAAAAGCTGGGCTGACGATGAATCACGATACCGATGTCATGTGAAAGCTGTATTAGGCCATATGTTTATTTCAGCGGTGAAAACGATTCATGTAGCTTCATTAATTAATAACCTGCCAGAGCGACTATCACTGGAAACGTGTGACCGAATCAGATCATTATTATCTGCGATTTTTAGTAGTGCAGAGCGATTAGAGTTAATTGAACGAAATCCTGTTAAATATGTCCCTGCTTACAATAAATGTGAAATTGATAAGCGAATTCTTAGTACTGAGGAAACGGTCGCTTATATGGAGTCAGCCTTTGTTGAGGCCAATCCTAATGGTGATTGCTTTTCACATAGTGCGTTAGCTTTAATACTTTTGCTATTAACAGGAATGCGCGTGAGTAACGGTATTAACCTGACACGAAAACAAATATCAGCTGATTGTACACAGTTACTGCTTACAGATACTAAGCAAGGTAAAGAGCAACTTATTTACCTCTCTGAGCCTGCACAATGGGTTGTGAAAACTGCAATGCATATGAGTTGTAATCAATATTTATTTCCATCACCACGTAAACCTGACTCTCCTATTAGCTACCCCCGCTCAACCTTTGTGCGTATCTGTAAACGTGCTGGCATTGCTGTTCGTGGGAATGCAGGTAAGGGCGGAGAGGGTTTTTCCAGTGAACCTGTCCGCATTCATACTTTGCGTAAAACGTTTGCTTCAACCGCTATAGCTGCAGGTGTTGATGTCTACACAGTAAGTAAGTTATTAGGTCACGGCTCTGTTAGCGTCACTGAAAAACACTATGCATTTGTCAAAAGTGAAATATTATCTAGCGCCGTTCAAAATATCGGTAAGTCAATGATTCCGCAGTGTCTTGACTTACCTCTACTTGGTACAACTAATAGCTAAAAACAACCATTTCCCATAGTTCCCCACGTAGAAACGATGAATTGTTGGTGAATCTATATATTTAATTCCGACAGCAAGGCGATGTGCCTTGCTTACATTAACAAGGAATAAATTATGGGCTCAAGTAACGCAATATTTATCACCAAAGCTGGCCTTGCTCAGCGTTATTCGATGGCTATCAGCACAGTCAACACGCTGTGTAGCCGTTCTCCTGAATCTTTACCTAAGTTCATCAAGTTGGGGTTGGCTTCTAACTCGCCCATTAGATTTAAAATGGCTGACGTTATTGAGTGGGAAAATAAAATGCAGGAACAACAGATAGCACAACAAAGCCTAGAGAAACTTAGCTTAGCAAGTTTAGCAACACGTTTATAACTTAATCAAATTTACCCCGAATGGTTACATGGTGTAACCGCTCATTAACCTAAAGAAGGATGTCATAAAATGACTCATTTAATTACAACGCCTACGGGCATGTTCAACCCTGCATCAGTTAACGCAGTTTCAATTACAGATACAGGTGTTGCTATTGCAGATATTAATAACAACCTCATTCATTTTATTGAGGAGAAAGATAAAGATAATGCCAAGGTCATCATTAAAGAATTGTCTAAAGCGGTTGCTAGCGTAGGCAAAGATACCTCGTACCAACCTGACTGGGAAGCACTTGGCTTTTAATGATTAGCTTATTTTGAATGTATGACAAGCCCCTTTATAGGGGCTTTTTTGTATTAGGAGAAAAATGATGAAAGAGATGATTGGTAATGGGCTTACAGTGCCCGATTTTAAGCCGATGGTATTAGGACAGAAAAGTGACATGCCTGTGCCTATGCCATTAGCTGGTGCGAGTAGACCATCAGTATTGAAGTACGTGGTTGATTTAAACCCTGTCGTAGAGGCTTTAAAGCAACGGGATTCAAGTAGTCTTAAGTATACGGAGGTAGTTGCTTCCAAATTTAAATATGACTTTTCTGCGCTAGGCGGAAAGACTACATCACGCACAAGTAAAGTGTCAGCTACCAATACACGGTTGGTATTGGTGATTTATATTGCAGTGGCATTCTTTACCCTAAAGGTCGTAAGAAAAGTAATCGTATTACCTTTGAGTCTTTTTTAGGCACTGCTATTAACCATGGGATTGCAGTGGGGATAATCACAGGGTTTCCTGAGCGTGTTATTGTGTGTGCTCACTTTTTACGGGCTGACTTATTTACCTTCGCACAAGCATTTAAAAAACTGAAAACAGTAGTACAAGGCGTGAGAAAAACCGTAGCCACTTTGGATGGTTACGGTATAGACGTTGAACTTGAGCTAAGTAAACGAATTGATTCACACCCGTATCATATTTGGGAGGATAGCAATAAAAGCCATACGCTTAACATCCGATTTGTAATGGTCAAGTATTTTTGGAGGGTTGTTAAGCCACATTTAATAACTTTCTTCTTTTCTGAGCAGGGGTCATATATTCAATTACAGAATTCAGTCGTTTATTATTATAATAACGAATATAAAATGTCACTGCATCAACCACAGATCTATGATTAATAAAGCTCAGTCCATTTAAATATTCACTTTTTAAACTTCTAAAGAAACGCTCTTGCACTGCATTATCCCAGCAATTACCTCTCCTGCTCATACTCTGAGTAATATTGTGTAATGACAAGCACTCCTTGAATAGATTCGCACTATATTGCACACCTTGATCTGAGT
>NZ_ATUO01000206.1 GCF_000420245.1 Psychromonas hadalis ATCC BAA-638
AGGAATCGTTACAAAATAACTTGCGATAAATTGTTTCCAAAAAGCCTTAAGTGACTGGCTATTTTAAAAACAAAATCACAAGTAATGTTGAAGCCAATTCTAAATTACTGGTTATTTTGAAAACAAAAGCGCAAGTAATTTTGAAGCCGACCCTTAGTCACTCATCAAGGATTAATATGAAAATTTACGGTAGCTTTACTTCTCCTTTTGTTCGCCATTGTCGTATTGCATTATTAGAAACAGATATCTTCTGTGAATTTATTGAAATAGATCCTGCTCAAAGTGCACAAATGTCGCCGACTAAAAAAGTACCTTTGTTAGTCGATGGTGATCTGACCCTGACTGATTCAAGTTCTATTTTACGTTATATTCGTGAAAAATCGGGTTCACCTTTTCTGCCTGAACTCCTCGATTTTGAACTATTTAACATGACGAATACCGTAATGGATGCCTGTGTGAATATATTCTATCTTGAGAAGTTTGATAATATTACTGTTGAGAAAAGTAGTTATTTGACCCGTCAAAAAGCACGTGTGTTGTCTGGGCTTGAAGCGCTTAATGAAGCTGAACTGTCGGTACAATTGCCATTGACTGATGGCCTGACTCGTTTAGCCTGTTTTTTAGATTGGGGTATCTATCGTGATCGTATCTGCCTTAAAAAACTAACCAACTTAACGCGTTTATTAGATGTGGCGCGTACCGATAAAAACTTTATTAAAACAGTGCCTCCTATTAACGGTTAAACAATGAAGTACTTTGTGGTACTGAAAAAAGGCGGATAAGAGGTCTTTTATCTGTCTTTTTTTTCTGGTTAAGTGATAAACCGATACAGTGTTTATTATCAGGAAAAAGTAACGTGTGATACCAGTCTTGAGGTGTTTTCTCTCTGCAATTTTCATTAAACGTTAAACTGATATTATCGTTACGATCTTTTTCTTTCGCTGTTTTAATCTCAAAACTAAAGGTATCTAACCCTTGACTAATACCTAAGCCTGTCGCTTTAACAAATGCCTCTTTTAACGTCCAATATTCAAAAAATCGTGTTGGTGTCGCTTTTATTAATTGGTACTCTTGAGCAGAGAAAAAGCGTTTAGCGATGGCATTAACACTGATTTTTCGTGATAAATTTTCAATATCACAGCCAATATCTTTTTCTAAACAGATGGCACAAATTATCATCTCATCGTTATGACTTAAGTTAAAACGTAATGGTAACGTTGCATTTTTTACTTCTGGTTTACCTAATTCACTGACACTAAACTGCCATTGTTGTGGGGAAAGGCTCTCATATTGTGAGAGCAGTAAGCGTATAAATGCACGGGTGATCAAAGCAGTATGTTTGGCTTTATCTGAGCGATAACGATCTACTTTTTGTTGTTCGTTGAGAGAGAGTATTGCACGTAATACAGCAGTTGCATTTATCTGTTGTGGGTTGATTATCCACAAGTGGATCTCATTTTCAGTGAGTTGATAAGCTGTTTCTTTCATCGGCATAAACTTACCTATTTTATAACAGATAGCAAAAAGGAGGATAACTCCTCCTTTTATCTTTCATTAAGCATTTGTTGTTACTTATTTTTTAACCGCTACTGGTTTGAATGAATTAATTTTTTTATTCACTTCTCGGCGCTCTTTAGAAAGTTCAGCACCTTTGATGATGTGATCATCAACACGATCTTCGTAATCACATAACATGTTTTTAATGATATTAATGATGTCATTTTGATCCATATTGGGTGTGATGTAATCTACAAGATTACCTAATAGATCAACACGTTTACGGTTATCACGAATTTTTTTATCGTTATCGATAATTTCACGTTTAAGTTTGTTTTTACGGCGTGCATTTTTGACTAGTTCAAGTACGGTTGACATTTATTATACCTTCTTGTTGGAGTATTTCTTATCTTTCAATTGCCTATTATACCTATTGGTCAGTATAACGTGGTCCTATTCTAAAAATAAATGCCCGTAATCGCAATAAAATTGTGTTGTGTCATTAAATTAATTTTCTCTGTGGCTATTTTCTGTTTATTATTAATGAGTTAGTTTATTAAGGAGGCATGATGAAAAACGAGATAATCTTGTCAATTGAGCAATTACCACAAATTATTTTATTAAATGGAACAGGGCGCTCAGGGAAAACCACGCTTGCTAAACTGTTACAGGAAGACCTCCTTTTACCAGTATCTTAATTTTAGCCTCGACAGTGTGTTATATACACTGCCTGAAAGTGATTTATACCCGTTATCATTCAAGGTGCAAAATTCAGCAGGCAGAAAGTTGAAGGTCTAACTGGCTCAATCGATGCTTTCTAACAACGAAGATGATTGCCTCAAAGCTTGTCCTGTGGGTCGCCAGCTCGAAAACTAATGCGTCGATGCAGTATTCGATAGGGGCTAACCATTGTCATCATACTGCGTCTTGTTCTTTGGAGGTGGCAAAAACGCGTAAAATTAAACGTGGAGATAGAGCGTGCGGAATATGAATTCCCATTAGTGCATAAAACCATGTGTTATGACTTACAGCTCGATAGTAGAGAGCAAAGCATTATACAATCCAGTGAAAAAAATATGCGTTATCTCTCTGAAAATAATGACTTTAATGCGTTGAAGTAAACATTAGGGCAGATTTAATAATGGCTTTTTTTTACTTTGATGCGATTGTTGTTATCACGACTGGCTTTGATTAAGGGGTTGTCTGTGAAAAATTGAGCTGATTTAGCGAGTCGATCATAGAGTAACACATTAACGGTTGCAGCAAGGTTCATGCAACCCTTGGTGGGAATATAAACAACCGCATCTGCTTGGTTTATCAGCTGTTGGCTTAACGTGCCATCTTCGGGTCCAAAGAGATATAACGCCTTTTCTGGGTGTTTAAAATTAGGTAACGGGGTTGCTCCCTCAATTAAATCCACGCAGATAACCTTAACACCGTCCGCGAGGTTATCTAATAAGTGTTGCTGCTGAGTTAATGGAATAGTGATCAGCATTTTTTTGGTGTCAGTATTTAATTTTACAGCGCGATCGTAGCGTGTCCCTGTATAAATGACATTATCTACTCCATAACACCCTGCTGCTCGTATCACTGCACCAACGTTTGTTGGGCTTTTAGGATTGCTTAATCCAATGGTAATGCTGTTTGCTGACATAGTTACTCGTAATATGAATGAAAGTGGGCATATTCTAACGAGGCACGAGTCATTAATCAAAACAGTAAACTTGATTTTTCATTGATTGGCGAAGATTAGATTGTGGTATTAATATTAAAGGAGTCTTAGAAGGGGAGTTAGATGGCTGAAAAAATTAAACGAACAGAGCTACAGTGGGTTAGAATATTGGCGCAAAAAGAGTTGCCAGCGATCACCTCTGTTGCTTCAATGTTAGATAAATATTCCAATGATGATATTTCATCGATTCCCTATCTTAGTAAAGCCATTTTACATGATCAAGGGCTTTCATCCTGTTTGTTAAAAGTTGCTAATAGTTCCCAACGAGCTTCTGTTTCTAAAGTCACCACTGTTTCTCGTGCAGCTATTGTATTAGGCATTCGCGCGGTTAAAAATATCTGTATGACCTCAAAAATATTAGAGGGGTTATTAGAGAGTAAAAATCTTGCGCCAGCGGTACATCATCGTTTAACCATGTTAATGGCGAATGCTTTTTATGCGGGGTTATTGGCAAAAATGATGGTGCCTGATCACAGTGATGATACCCAAGAGGAGGTCTATTTGGCCGCGATGTTGTATCACATCGGTGAGACGTCATTTTGGAGCACACCGAATGATATTGCTAATCTATTAATTAAAGAGGTGCATCTTTCCCCCAAAAAATTCCAGAAAAAATGTCAGCAGTTATTAGGTTTTAAGTTTGCCGGGCTTAGCATGGGCCTTGCGAATACTTGGAATTTAGGGGAATTGTTAATTAAATCGCTAGACCAACCAGAAAGCCGTACCACTGAGATGCAAGCCATTAGTCTTGCTAATCAATTGAGTTGCGCTATCACTTGTCCACCTGAAAATAGGTTAGAGTTTGATAATATTTTAAAACGTATTAGTGTCATAATGAAAATTGAGGTACGCTTTTTAAAAGAGCGTATTGAGCAAACTAGAGAACTCGCCATTGAACTGCTCAGTTCATACGGTGCTTCGGTACTTGAACACCATATAAAAGCATTGCCTAAAGCGGATGATTTTACTCATTCAACCGCCAACTCTGTGATGCTTGAAATGAGCAAAGAAAAAGCATTATTAACTGCGTTAAAGCAGCTTACCAAGTTGTGCCGCAGTAGCAAAAACATTAATGAACTACTCACTCTTACGTTGCAACAGAGCGCCACAATTTGGGGATTTAAACGTTGCACCTTTTGGATATTAACTGCCAATCATCAACAAGTAGAATCTCGCACCACCTACAATGAAACAGGCCATGCAGAAACATTTCATCATATACTACATCTTAATGGTCGTGCTAACTTAGTTAGCCATGTCGTTGAGATGGATAATGCAATTTGTGTGAATGGTTGCCAAGAGAAAAAGTGGATTAACTATATAACCCCTGACTTAGAAAAGCTGATAGGAAGTGGTGCAATCTGCTTTATTCCCGTTAAAATTGATGAAAAAATGGTGGGCATCATTAGTGGGCAACGGTTTAATCAAACTGAGAATATCAGTAGTGATGATTTTTCTCAGTTTAGTTTTTTAATCGAGCATCTTAATATGTGTTTAAGTATGATCTCGCACCGTTAATCAATTTTTAAATTTTTTTGTAAAAAAAACATCAGTAAGTAGTGTCTTTTTTTTGTTTTTAAGTTACGGTTGCGATGATAACTGCAAATTAATAACAGTGGACGTGACAGATGTCTGATACAAATAAAAAGTCATTACAGCAATGGATTAAAATACTCGCTCAACAAGAGCTACCTGAAATTACTACGGTGGCATGCACATTAGATAAATTTTCTAATGATGACATCTCATCAATTCCTTTATTGAGCAAAGCAATTATGCATTATCAACGAGCTTATTAAAAGTCGTTCATAGCATGCCACGTAGTGCTGGTAGTAAAGTTAATACCATTTCTCGTGGGGCAACTATTTTGGGTATTTATACCGTAAAAAATATATGCATGACATCTAATACCAATCCGCATAAGTATCTGATCTATCTTGTTGGTTAAAATAATAAATAGCGACGTTGCATTCAATCGCAATAGCTAGCTATTACTCAATCATGCGCCTTGCTCTTCATCATTTTCCCTCAACAAGCCCTGATTACAATATTATGCGGAATGGTATAAAATATTAGATGGATTATTAGATTGCCAAAGTTTAACAGCCGTTGTGCATAATCGTTTAACAAAATTAATGGCAAATGCTTTTTATGCAGGTTTATTAGCTAAGATGATG
>NZ_ATUO01000207.1 GCF_000420245.1 Psychromonas hadalis ATCC BAA-638
TTTTTGAAAACAATTTAGCGCAAGTTATTGTGTAACGATTCCTAAAGAGATCCCCATGCTCTATAACGTAAAACCTATCAAGCGAACTCACGATAAAAGCATCTGCAACATCATCAAACAGGTCGGCAGAGAATATGGTGCGATTGGTGAAGGATTTGGCCCCTCTGACAGTGAAGTAGAGGCAATAAGCCAACACTACTTAACGATAAACAATAGCTGTTATTTTATCGCCACCATTGATAACAAAGTAGTTGGCGGTGCGGGTATTGCATCCTTTCAAGAAAATATTTGTGAGCTAAAAAAACTATTTTTATTACCTGAAAGCCGTGGCTTAGGCATTGGCAAAGCATTAACAGCACAATGTTTAAGTTATGCAAAAAATGCAGGTTATCAGTACTGCTATCTTGATACGTTAAGCAATATGAAAAGCGCGATTAAGTTGTATGAATCTTTCGCTTTCAAACGTCTTAATCAGCCCTTAGATAACACCATTCATGGTGGTTGTGATGTCTGGATGTTAAAAACCTTGTAATTAAAAGACATCAGTTAAAAAATAGGCGATAATCCGCGCTTTAAACTTTTTAGGAACTTAAATCATGTCTCAACTCGGTACGCTTTATATCATTTCTGCACCTAGTGGTGCGGGAAAATCTAGCCTTATCAATGCATTATTGGCAGAAAAGCGTTCTTGGGATGTACAAGTTTCAGTTTCACATACAACCCGTGATCCCCGCGTTGGCGAGAACAATAGTGAACATTACCACTTTGTTGATGTTGCACAGTTTAAGTCTCTCATCAAAGAGAGCGCTTTTTTTGAATGGGCTGAAGTGTTTGGCAACTATTATGGCACTTCACGATTTACCATTGAACAAGCACTACAACAAGGCACTGATATCTTTTTAGATATTGACTGGCAAGGCGCACAACAGGTTCGTGAAATGATGCCCGAAGCGGTGGGTATTTTTATTCTTCCACCCAGTCGAAATGAACTTGAAGCTCGCCTTAATAAACGCGGTCAAGATAGTAGCGAGATTATCGCAAAACGCATGGCACAAGCACAATCAGAGATGTCACACTATAATGAGTATGATTATCTGATTATTAATGATAATTTTGAGCTTGCTAGCAAAGAGCTCTCACAGATTGTTAATGCGCTGCGTAACAAAAACAATAAACAATCGATTATACATAAAACCATGATTGCAACATTGCTAAAGTAGCGCTGGATCATATATTAGAATACTTGTATAATAGGCGCCCGTTTTTATGTAATTAACTTTTGGAGTTCAATAATGGCACGTGTAACCGTTGAAGATGCAGTAAATGTAGTTGGTAACCGTTTTGATCTAATCTTAATGGCATCTCGTCGAGCTCGTCAGCTTGCTACTGGAGGAAAAACACCTTTAGTTGATCCTGAAAATGACAAGCCAACTGTCATTGCGCTACGTGAAATCGAAGAAGGCCTGATCACCAACGAGTTGATGGATATTCAAGACCGTCAAGAGAAGCATGAGAAGCAAGCTGCAGAGTTAGCAGCCGTTGCAGCGATTGCAGAAGGTCGCGGTTAACTTATTACAAGTAGACCACAGACTTTAAAAATTTTAAGAAACGTCGATCATGAAAATGTTCGGCGTTTTTTTATAGCAAGCTTCTAAGGAAATATTATATATGGTTTTATTATACCCTGCCCTTGCCATACTTATCGGCTTTGCCCTGCTGATCTGGAGTGCAGATAAATTTGTTTTAGGCGCATCAAATACCGCGCGTAGCTTTTCAATCTCCCCTCTCATTGTCGGTGTGGTGATTGTTGGTTTAGGCACATCCGCCCCTGAAATGTTGGTATCTGCAATGGCGGCGGCAGAGGGAAACACAGGCCTTTCTATTGGTAACGCCATAGGTTCAAACATTACTAATATAGGTTTGATGTTAGGTATTACCGCACTCTTTTACCCGTTGAAAATTCACTCCAAACTGCTTAAACGTGAGATGCCTGTTTTATTGGCTATCATCTTATTTAGTTACTATATCCTCTGGGATCAGCATCTTAGCTTCGTAGATGGTGCTATTTTATTAGCAATGATGTTTGCCATGTTAGCCTTTACCGTTTGGGAGGCAAAAAGTCACGGAGAAGATAACTTACCACAAGAGATTTTAGATGAATTACCTGAAGAGATAAGTAAAGGTGAAGCGCTAAAATGGTTAGTGATTGGCATCATTGTATTAATCGCCTCTTCACGTATTTTGGTGTGGGGCGCGGTTGAAGTGGCAGAATATTACCACGTCAGCGATCTGATTATCGGTTTAACCATTGTTGCTATCGGCACAAGCCTACCTGAACTTGCAGCCACCATGGCAGCTGCCCGTAAAAAAGAGTATGACCTAGCCGTTGGTAATATCATCGGGTCAAACATCTTTAATATTTTAGGTGTAATGGCACTACCGGGCTTAATTCATCCTGATAGCTTTGATGCTGCAGTATTGACCCGTGATTATCCTGTTATGATAGGATTACTGATTGCATTGATGATCTTTTCTATCGCATGGCGCAAAGGTAAAACTGGAATATTAGGTCGTTTTGAAGGTGCTTTACTACTCACCGGTTACATCAGTTATATGGTCTGGTTATTTATTGATATGAATAATACAGTGATCTAATACTGAGCAACTTAAAAAAAGGCGCTAAAGCGATTCACTTTAGCGCCTTTTTTTGTTTAAATTATTCGTGAGTTAACTCGCACAACCATCAAAAAATCACAGTACAAGCATATTTAGCGTAAATTAAGCACTATAACTTAGCGATGGAAAGTTATTCATGCGTGCTTTTTTTACCTCAAAAAATAAACTGATAATACTCTTAACAAGCCTATTTTTAGTGCAAGGCTGTATCTCACCCCAATGAAAGTGAGATGACAGCACTAGAAAAATAGCAGTACTCTTTGATTGATCAACCAAAATAACAGCTATTACCTGAAAGAGCGCACCATATCAACAAGCAACACTGCCTCCTTAAGTCTAAGATAAAATGGAAAGTCATTGTTGTATCCGCTTGTTACTCAGGCATTTACATCGAAACACTTGCAGACGAATATACACTTGTGATGACCGCCAGCAATGCTGAACAACCCTCTTTTGGTTGCTCTAATAGCGCTAACTTTACCTATTTTGGCTAGGCTTACTTCAAAAGCCAACTGCCTCATATTGATGCCTTTCAGCAAGCAAAATTTGAGATAGAGAAAAAAGAAAACAGATGGGGGTTTGAGCCTTCAAAACCACAAATACAGGCTCAGCAACCGATGATTGATAAACTCTCTGAGTTAACAGTAAACGAAGGTTAGTGATGATAATTTTACGTAAATACCAACACCATGATAAATGCTCTCTTATTCAGTTATGGCAAGAGGCTTTTGCAAACCCAGCACCACACAACGAGCCTAATTTGGTTTTAGCAAAGAAACTGAAGGTGGATAACTTACTGTTTGTTGCTGAAAAAAAGGGCGTGATCGTAGGTTCATGCATGGCAGGATATGATGGTCATCGTGGTTGGTTATATTCTGTTGCAATTAGTAAGCAAACACGTCGAATGGGAATAGGATCAAAACTGGTTAAGCATACAATCAGAGAGCTTAATAAAATTGGCTGTACAAAAGTAAACCTGCAAATTGTAGCGGGCAATGAACAAGTCACTGCATTTTATCAATCACTCGGTTTTACTATTGAAAAGCGAATTAGTATGGGACAATTTATCAAAAAAAGGGAGCATTAATGCAAGCACTTAGTGGCGTGTAGAGAGGGTGTTATCTATCGAGAGAAAAACAACGTTATTCGCCCTGTGAATGTTTGGTCACCGACCATTCATAAACTATTAAATCACCTCGCTAACAACCATTTCGATGAAGCACCTCGCTTTATCAAAACTAATGGTAGCAATGAAGTATTGAGTTTTATTGAAGGCGATACTTACAATTACCCATTAACAGGCGCTATCGCAATACAAGAGGCACTTATCTCAGCAGCGAAACTGTTACGCAGGTTTCACGATAGTCGCGCTAATTTTTTAAGTACACATAGCAATGCAGAATTATACCAATTACAGTAAATAGCTAATCTATTTAGCTGGTTAAAATAACTCACTTCTACGTTGTAAGTTTTGTAAAGGGAACAACCATTTATGTCAACTTACGCCTTAAATTTAGCTATTTTTCCTGTGAAAAATTTAGATCACATACTTAATGTAATCGGTATAAAACAGATGATATTGATAAATTAGGTTCATTAACTAAGCAGATTCAGCGTGCAAAACTGTTCTGTGATAGCTACGATGTGGCACAGAAGAATTTAGTTGATGTGATGGTCACACGTTTACAGGCATGAGTAGATTATATGTGTGCACAAGCAGCAGAAGGAAGAGATAAACAGTTTATCGATAACCTTTCATCACCTCAGTTACCTGAAAGATATAGACTATTTACAACAAAACAAACAAACGATAACAGTTGGGTTATGTATTACTTAATAATACGGCCCTATTCTTTGCAGAACGATTGCACCTCTTGTAACGTCAAATAGCGCCACTGTCCCTCTTCAACATCTAACGTTACATGTCCTATTTTCTCTCTGTGTAGAGATATAACACGGTTACCCACAGCGGAAAACATACGCTTAACTTGATGAAACTTACCCTCCGTAAGTGTTAAGCGCATCTCTTTAGGGCTGAGAATCTCAAGTGTCGCAGGCAAGGTCAATTTTTCTTCACCTTGTAGCTGAATACCTTGTTTAAATTGAGTGGTTACCTCTTCCTTAATGTCACGTGATAGCCCGACACGATAGACTTTTTCACAACCATTATTTGGCAAAGTAATATTAAATGTCCAACGTCCATCATCAGTTATTAATATCAACCCAGTTGTATCCGCATCTAAACGCCCTGCAATATGCAATTCAGAAACATGCTCAATATCTAATAAGTTGAGTGCAGAAGGATAAATTTCATCAACATTTGAACAGATCGTATTAGCAGGTTTGTGCAGTAACAAGTATCGAAACGATCGCGCGGTTAACACCTTTTTGTTTAGCATAATGATATTGTTTTCGTGCACTTGAAAAGCAGGCTCAACAACGATCAATTCATTGACTAAAACATCACTATTCGCAATAGCAAGACGCGCTTGCTCTTTGTTTAAGGCCGTGCTTTTACATATAAATTTATCTAAACGCATTAATACCTTAAAAATAGAGAGAACGAATACCAGTATATAACTTTAATAATAAATCGGTAACATACTGTTATATAAATAAAAAAGCCCCGTGTTTACACACGAGGCTCAATCGTTTTATCACTTGTAAAAAGTTACTTAGGATTGGCTTCAACATTACTTGCGATTTTGTTTTTAAAATAGCCAGTCATTTATAATTGGCTTCAATATTACTTGCGATTTTG
>NZ_ATUO01000208.1 GCF_000420245.1 Psychromonas hadalis ATCC BAA-638
AATCATTTTAAAAAAATAGAGTAACAGCAACCATTTTTTCGTCATCCTCCTAAACCCTACGCCCCTTTGCTACCCTTATTTTTAATTAGACAATAAAAAAGCGAGCTACCCATTCCTAAAAAAGGAGGATAATTCGCTTTATGTTAACAATTATTTTATTAATTTAGGATCGGCTTCAAAATTACTTGCGCTTTTGTTTTCAAAATAACCCGTCATTTAGGATTGGCTTCAACATTACTTGCGATTTTGTTTTTAAAATAGCCAGTCACTTAAGGCTTTTTGGAAACAATTTAGCGCAAGTTATTGTGTAACGATTCCTTAGTGAATCTTTACAACCCGGCTTTTGCAAATGCACTGGCTACGATCTGTTGTGCCTCTTCTTGTATTTTTGCAATGTGCTCTTCACCAATAAAGGATTCTGAATAGATTTTATAAATGTTCTCTGTCCCCGATGGACGCGCTGCAAACCAGCCATTTTCAGTGGTTACTTTTAAACCACCAATCGCAGCACCATTACCCGGTGCATGGGTTAATTTAGCCGTAATTCGCTCACCTGCTAATGTTTGTGCTTCCACCATATCAGGTGTTAAGTTAGCCAATACCGCTTTTTGCTCAGGGCTTGCAGGCGCATCAAAACGTTGATAAACAGGTGATCCAAATTTTTCAGTAAATTCACGGTAATGTTCACCCGGATCTTTACCTGTCACGGCAATAATTTCAGCGGCTAATAACCCTAAAATAATACCGTCTTTGTCGGTAGTCCAAACGGACCCATCTTTACGCAGGAATGAAGCACCCGCACTCTCTTCACCACCAAAACCAAATTTACCTTCAAATAGGCCATCAACAAACCATTTAAAACCAACAGGCACTTCAGACATCTCTTTGCCTAATGCCCCCACCACGCGGTCAATCATTGAACTTGATACTAATGTTTTGCCCACAATAGCATTTGCAGGCCATTCACTACGATGCGTAAACAGGTAGTTAATCGCAACGGCTAAATAGTGATTTGGATTTAATAGACCTGAACTTTTAGTGACAATACCATGGCGATCATAATCGGGATCATTGGCTATCGCGACATCAAACTTGTCTTTAAGTTTGATAAGTCCCGCCATTGCATAAGGTGATGAGCAATCCATGCGGATTTTTCCATCTTTATCTAATGTCATAAAGGAGAAGGTTGGATCAACACGGTCATTCACAACTTCAATATCTAAGCCATAGGTTTTTGCAATAACAGGCCAGTAAGCAACACCAGAGCCACCTAACGTATCAACACCAATTTTTATGCCGGCTTTAGCAATTGCATCCAAATCAAGCACATTCTTCAGATCATCAACATAAGGCTGTATATAGTCGTAATGTTCAACCAAGTCTGATTGCATCGCCTCTGCAAAATCATCTTGTAAAATATCATCATAATTATCATTTAAAATTTCATTAGCACGATCTTGAATAATTTTAGTGACATCACTATCAGCAGGACCACCATTAGGTGGATTATATTTAAAACCACCATCTTCAGGTGGATTATGTGATGGCGTGATAACAATGCCATCAGCCAAACTTTCAGGATGTTTATTGTTATATTGTAAAATAGCATGAGAAATAACCGGGGTAGGTGTATAACCACCGCCCTCTTGCACAATCACTTTAATACCATTAGCCACTAAAACCTGTACAGCAGAAGCAAACGCAGGCTCAGAAAGTGCGTGAGTATCTTTACCGATAAACATCGGTCCGGTGTAACCCTGCTGTTTACGATACTCTGCTAATGCTTGACAGATAGCTAAAATATGCAACTCAGTAAAAGCATTATTAAATGAACTACCACGGTGACCAGAAGTACCAAATGCCACCTGCTCTGCGGGCAGACTTACATCAGGAAGATTAATATAATAAGCAGACACTAACTTTGGAACATCCACTAAATCGCTTGCGAGTGCTGGTAACCCAGCGCGTTCATGTATTGCCATAATTAAAATTACCTTTATATAAATAAAATATGCTATTTAAAAATAGATAAATAATAACAATTCAGGCCTAAGCCTTAGGTTGTTACGCTTAAATTTCTTCTTTAATACGTTCTATCAAATGGTGTGGGTAACCCATCGAGGCCATTACCTGTGTTAAAATAATACGTTTTCGACCCGTATTAGCATTAGTCACCACCCAAAATGGGGTGTAGGGAATATCGCGCGGTTTACTAGCAACTAACAAATCCACTTCTTCTTGATTTGCTGAAGTGAGTAGCTGCTCTAAATTAATGCCTAAATAATCACGAGAGCGCCCTTTAACCACTTTTGACGCACTAATAAATGCTTTTTTATCTTCGTAATACATAGTGGTAAGCATCATCTTGAATTTATTAGTGATGACAGGTTCTTTTTGAAATGTCTCACTGGAAAATAACGCTGAGATACCCTTTGCAAATGCTTCTGGTAATGATGCGTTAGCAAATGAGTGGCTATGCGTGGCAACCTTATCTACTTTTATTTTTAACGCTTTAACAGGTGAAATAATATCGACTGCGACAAGTTCTTTTTCTGGCAATGTTGCAGGTAAATTAAGTTCAGCTTCTATGGTCTCTTTAGGAAGATGCAATAAACGACGCAAGATCTGTGAAGGCGTTTCACCAAACGCCTCTATATTTGCCAAAATATATTTATATAGATCATCTTCAATATCAATTTGTTTCATTGTTTCACCAGTTACGACTTCTATTATAAATTATCGATCCAAAACGACATTACCATGCTGCATGTATGTTAATATTGCACTCAGAATGAATCTCACTTTATTTTCACTTAAAATAAGATCTTATGCTACTTAATTACCAAATAAAACAGGCATCTAATATTGATATAGATAATAAAACTGAGATTATTTTTATAATTCACGGTTTATTTGGCAGTTTGTCTAATTTATCAACACTCGCGAATGAGTTACAAAGCAATTACCACGTAGTATTAATTGACGTGCGTAACCATGGAAAAAGCCCACACAGTGAAACAATGACTTACCCTGAAATGGTTGCTGATATTTTTGAACTTGCTGATCATCTAAAAATAGAGAAATTCTCCCTTGTTGGCCATTCCATGGGTGGGAAAATAGTAATGGGCTGCGCATTAATGGCACCAGAGCGAATTAAAAGTATCGTGATAGCCGATATTGCCCCTGTTAGTTATGCCGATAAACACAGTGAAGTATTTAATGGTTTATTGTTGCTTGACTTTAAAAAGATAAAAAATCGCCTACAAGCTAATGAACAACTTTCTCGCTATATCGACAGCCCTGAAGTCAGACAGTTTTTGCTAAAATCATTGCAGAAAAAAAATGGTAATTTCACTTTTTTATTCAATTTAACCGCACTTGCCCATAACTATATTCATATTCGAGATTGGCCATTTAGTGAGAAAAGCGTTCATCTGCCCACCCTGTTTATTAAGGGTGGAAGCTCTGACTATATCCTGCCCGAATATCAAAAAACCATTATTAAACAATTCCCCAATGCACAAGCTAAAATTATCGCCAATACAGGTCACTGGTTACACGCTGAAAAGGCAAAAACATTTAATCGTTTAGTGACACAATTTTTTAAAAAAAGATAAGGTATTAGCACCAACTTATATGTTATATTCTCCTTTTTAAATGAAGCATTAACCATGTTACAGCAATATACAGATCAAATTGAGACCTTTGGTTTATACGGTTTTTATCTTTTCCTGTTTTTATTGATGGGACTTTCCATTCAAGATGTCTTAAAGCGCAGTAACGTACCCAAATTTGGTCGTCATGTCGTTTGGGCAGTATTACTGTTTGGCTGTGTGGGCTTTGTTTTTAAAGCAGTTGTTGAGATACTTTGGACAATCTAGTCGCTCATTTTTAGGTAGAACGTTAGGTAGAATAATGGCAAAAGAATCATTTGATCGTATCACCCACGATCTTTTTGCTGATGAGGTACGCCCGGGTAGACCTAAAAGTAATCCGCACTCTCGTAAAGTTCAGCTTAAAATAAATAAGCAGAAACAGATATTACGAGATAAGCAGAAAGGTTTAAAACGTATTGAATTAAAAGTTGATAGCGAGTTATTTAGTCTACTCAATCAACTTTCAAAAAAGCAGAATATTAATCGCAGTGAACTAATTACCCAATTACTTCATGCACAAATAAATAATTAAGAAAGGTAAATAAGATATGGCAAGCGTTGGCATTTTCTTTGGTAGCGACACAGGCAATACAGAAGCTGTTGCTAAAATGATCCAAAAAGAGCTAGGTAAAAACCTCGTTGAAGTAAAAGATATCGCTAAAAGTAGCAAAGAAGAGATTGCAGAATTTAGCCTGCTTTTATTTGGTATCCCGACTTGGTATTACGGTGAAGCGCAGTGTGATTGGGATGACTTTTTCCCCGATTTAGAAGATATCGATTTTAATGAAAAATTAGTCGCTATTTTTGGCTGTGGTGATCAAGAAGATTACGCCGAGTATTTTCTTGATGCAATGGGACAACTGGGTGATATCATCGAGAGTAAAGGTGCTATTATTGTCGGTAACTGGCCGATAGAAAGTTATGACTTTGAAGCCTCTAAAGCACTTGTTGATGATAACAACTTTATCGGTCTTGGCATTGATGAAGATCGCCAACCAGAATTGACAGCATCTCGAGTAAAAGCGTGGTCTAAACAAGTTTTTGATGAAATGTGCCTCGCTGAACTAAGCGATTAATACGCGATTAATTATTATTAGTAAGGAATACGATTATGTCTTTAGAAAATGATGCCTTAAAAGAAGCGGGATTAAAAGTCACCTCTCCTCGCGTAAAGATTTTACGTTTATTACAACTGCCTGAAAACCAGCACCTAAGTGCTGAAGATCTTTATAAAAAATTACTTGCACAGGGTGATGAAGTTGGCGTTGCTACCGTATATCGCGTTTTAAACCAATTTGATGATGCAGGCATTGTCACACGCCATCATTTTGATGGTGGAAAATCGGTGTTTGAACTCACTCATCAAGAGCATCATGATCATCTTGTTTGTTTAAAGTGTGGTGAAGTGATTGAATTCAATGATGATCTGATTGAAAGTCAGCAAGAATTAATCGCTAAAAAATATGGTATCAAGCTAACGAATCACAGTTTATACCTCTACGGTGAACCTGTTGATGGTAAGTGTAACCACTAAGGAATCGTTACACAATAACTTGCGCTAAATTGTTTTAAAAAGCCTTAAGGAATCGTTACAAAATAACTTGCGATAAATTGTTTCCAAAAAGCCTTAAGTGACTGGCTATTTTAAAAACAAAATCGCAAGTAATGTTGAAGCCAATTCTA
>NZ_ATUO01000209.1 GCF_000420245.1 Psychromonas hadalis ATCC BAA-638
GATATTTTAAGTCATTATTTGTAGTCCTAATGTTTAGCTTTATTTTATTCTACAGTTAGAAAATTGGCGCAGTTAGTTACTCGAAAGGTTATCATACTGCGTCTTGCCTTCGTCTCCGACTGAATAAAAATGGGTATATACCCATGTTACCTCAAGGTGCTTTGTCAGGCACAAGCTCGGTAACCAGAGCAAGACGCAACATGAGCGAATGGTTATTCCCTTTATGATTGTTGCAACGCTGGGCTGGTTTTCGAGCTTGCGCCCCGAAGGGCAAGGCAACTCGCACCAATCTGCGTTGTTATAAAATCTCGACTTAGAATGACTAGGCTTCAATTTTATGCATAGCACCTTGGCACGATTTTCCTTGCTGACTTTGCACCTTGAAGTATCATGGGTATAGCTATCGTCAGTTATTAATTCTGTCGCTTCACTAAATCGATAAATAGTGTTGTAGCCTCTTTAAACCCTTCATCCATTTTTATCATGTTACTTTTTTTATTGAACTGGCCAACGGTTTTCATCGCAGGACGAAAAATTAACTTAAAATGGCTTTCAGACTCTTCAATACAAAATTCATCTTCTGAAAAATCATCGTGTTCTTTTAAGTCATAAGTTTTAAATATCTTCACCAATGCACCCATTGTGGGTCCTGATACGGTGTGTTGTGAAAGGGTCATTCCTGCTGCATTGGAGATGATAATTTCAAATGGATTAGCGCGATATGCCAGTGTAGTATAGATTTTTCGTAGTTGATCGGAGGTGGGTTTGACTGCGGTATGAATACGTCCATCAATGCAAAATCGCACCAATTTTTCACGTGCCATGAATGCGATCATATCGGTATCAATAATGGAGTGTTCTTGCCCTAAAAAATCGGGTAACAGTTTTAACACATCAAGGTGATTTTTACGTTTAAAGCAATTACTGCGATCGAGGTGCAATAACCTCCCATCGGGTAAAATATAACCCGCTTCATGAACATCATTGGTTAAACCAAGTACTTCAATGAGCTTGTCGGTATCACTGATGGGTATTTGTGTATGAGCATTTATAACTTCCATGAAACCTCGATGATTAATGACTGATAGTAATGTCTGAGAGTGGAATACAGCTACAAGTGAGCACATAACCTTCAGTTAACTCTTCATTGGTTAGTGCTTCATTATTGAGGGTGAGCACTTCACCTTCCAGCAATTTAACTTTACAGCGTCCGCATTTCCCACCACGGCAAGAGTAGGGGATAGCAATGCCTGCTTGTTCAGCTTGATCTAATAATAGTTGCTGATTATCACCTGTCACTGTTATTGCTGATTGTTGATAGTGAATCTGTAACTGTTTTTTGTTATCTGTTGGTATTCCACCGCGTGAGCTGTATACAACGGTATCTCGTGTGGCTAATACCTGCACTTCATCTCCTGCGCGGATTAAACCATTGTTCAGCGGAATGAGGTTTTGTCCAAAATCGACATCACCTTGGTGATAGCGAAATTTAGCCAGTGTTGCAAAGGGTTCAGTTGGATCCGCAACGCCTGTTTTGGGATCAACATTAGTGAATAAGCAACGTGAACAGGGTTTACTTACCTCAAATTCCACTTCACCAATTTTAATACGTGACCAGCTATCTTCAACAAAAGGAAAATCACCGTTAACCACAATGTTAGGGCGAAAATTTAACGCAGAGACAGGGTTGTCTAGCTTAGTGTTAAGTAGATCAACGGAAGCTTGGTTCACTAATAGCAGTGGATAACCATCAGCAAACGCCACTTGAGTTTTCCTGTTTTTGACATAACGGGTACTATGGTCAGCAAAAAACACTAACTGGCAAGGTTGCTGTAGATACTCAGAAAACCAGTTATCGTAATCTTGATGACAATGCACCACATTCACTTTATCAGCCCAAATTTTTGAGGTTAATGTTTTGTTTGAAAACTGTTTGGGGTCGATAGTTAATTGCGCCATATTAGGCGCACTCAGTTGTAATGTTTGTTGCGCGAACTGCACATCGATTTGAGTCAGTTCGGGAGTTGTACGGCCTGTAACAAAATCACCATCAAGGTCGATAAGCATATAACGACGATCAAAACGTAATCCTTTCTCTTCCACATGTGCCGCAGGTTGGCTCACGGCTTTAACAGATTTAATCGGGTAGATATAAATATCGGTTAATATTTGCATCTATTTTACTCGTTCTGCTAAATAACCTTGGTAGTCGGGAATGCGTGTTTGATAAGTTTCATTGATATGCAGTGAATCCATTATAAAATCAGCGGTGGCAATGTTAGTGGCAACAGGAATGTTCCAAACTGCCGCTAAACGCAACAGTGCTTTGACATCAGGATCATGTGGCGCTGCATTCATCGGATCCCAAAAGAAGATTAATACATCTATTTCACCCTCAGAAATTTTAGCACCAAGTTGCTGATCACCCCCCATTGGCCCTGAAAATAGACAGGTGATAGGCAGAGATAACTCTTTTGATAGTATTGCCCCTGTTGTACCTGTCGCATAAAGGTGATGTAGTTTCAGTGCTTCTAAACGCTGTCCTGACCACTTTAGTAATTCTGCTTTCATATTGTCATGAGCGACTAATGCAATGTGTTTATGTTTTTTTAATTCACGTGTGGTGTAGTTCATTTTTTACCTCTTTAAACGGATGGCTAACTTGTAAAGTAAAGCTTATAGATTAAGCTAATATGATGATAGGTTCTTTATGGAGTTTTTATGTCAAATAGTGATCCGCTAGTGCTTTATTCTGCGATACAACTGCCTGAATTATTCAGTGCCGATGTAGATTGTAAGTTTATCGCTTTGAAAGTGAAGCAGGAGGCGCAGAACACTGCGTTGCATGCTATCTATATTGAAAAACAGACGCAGGCAGATAATATGCCCTTCTGTGCATTAATTACCGTCACTGAGTGGGAGGGTAAAAGTGAACGGGAAGAGTTTTTTATCGAAGCAGAAAATGCTGAACAGTTAATGGAAAAACTGGAACGTTTTGATGAAATTCACCGTTTTATTTTCTTAAAAGTGAACCGCTCACTCAAAATAGATACTGTTACCATGGCACCGCAAGCAATACTATGCACCCTATTCCCTGAGCTTGGTTTGTTTAATCCCGATGCCCCAGAAGAGGTACTCTTTGGTTTGAAAAATAGTTCATTGGCGTTATTAAATCGCCTAGAAAAAAAATAAAGGCTTTATTCAAAAAAAGACAACCGCGAAGTCGCTATGCTACATAGAAACGACAAAGACACAAAAGAAATATTTTTCTTCGTGTCTTTGTCGTTAATTTTTTTTGAGCTTTTCACTCATATTAATGATAAATGCTTATGCGTTGTAATGCTTATCGCCAAACATCCACTTATACATCAACCAGATAGTTAAAATAAGCGTGATGGTAATGGAGATAAAGTTTGAACCTAATTCAGGGTATAACGCGCCGGTATAAGCTGTGTGTGAAAAAATGCCAATAAAAAAAGTAGCCCATGCAGGGCGAATACTCACCTCATTATCTGCTTCTTTAATATAAAAGCCGTAAAAGTGGTTCACTGCAAAAAACAGAGTGAAAAAAGGAAAAATAGAAAACGTTGCCTGTGGAATGGTAAAAATAGAGAGACAAGCGTTCAGTGATAAACCAATTAAAAAAGTATAAAACAGCCATTTTAGTGAAATAGAATTTTTACTCATATGTGTGCCTTTTAGAAAGTAAGCTATTTACTAAAAATAACACGAAGTTGATTATTTTTCCCCTTTTTTATGCGTTAGGTTTGTGCCGCTCACGCTTTGTTACATCGATGTGTGACAAATGCAAATGAGTTGTTAATATCACTTTTTCTTTGTCTCCCTTAAAGGTTCCTCATGTCTAAATCAAAAAGTAGCAAACCCACTGCACCACGTTATGATTACGATGCCATTGTGATTGGTACTGGGCCTGGAGGAGAGGGATCCGCCATGACGCTTGCTAAAGGTGGTTTATCGGTGGCGGTCATTGAAAAATACAAAGATATTGGCGGGGGGTGTACGCATTGGGGCACTATCCCCTCCAAAGCACTGCGCCATAGTGTTAGTCAATTGATTGAACTGAAAAATAATGCGCTGTTTATCAATAACTATCCGCAAAAATCCTCATTTACCTTTGCTGATGTATTGCGTCATACCGAACAAGTGATCAGTAAACAGGTGGCCATGCGTAGTGGTTTTTATAACCGTAATAATTGTACGCTTATTTTTGGTGAAGCTTCTTTTGTGGATAAACATACTATTGCGGTAAGAAATAAAGATGGCAGTGTCGATAAAATTACCGCGAAAGATATTATCGTAGCGACGGGATCTCGTCCTTATCATCCTGAAGATATTGATTTTGACGCTGCTAATATCTACGACAGTGATACC
Organism: Psychromonas hadalis ATCC BAA-638; assembly: GCF_000420245.1. GTDB lineage: Bacteria > Pseudomonadota > Gammaproteobacteria > Enterobacterales > Psychromonadaceae > Psychromonas > Psychromonas hadalis. The sequence continues at coordinate 4,393 of NZ_ATUO01000209.1, forward strand.
ATTCTTTCACTTGATTACCAGCCTCAGCATATTGCTATTTATGGTGCTGGGGTAATTGGCTCTGAATATGCTTCAATTTTTAGGGGGTTAGGTGTTAAAACAGACCTGATTAATACCCGTGATCGTCTGTTAGCTTTTTTAGATGCCGAAATGTCTGACGCTCTCTCTTATCATTTTAGAAATTCAGGTATCATTTTGCGCCATGATGAAGAGTATGAAAAAATAGAAAGCACCAAAGATGGTGTTATTTTACACTTTAAATCGGGTAAAAAAATGAAAGCGGATTGCCTATTATATGCCAATGGTCGTACAGGTAATACCGACAAGTTAAATCTACAAGCGGTTGATTTAAAGGCGGATGGTCGTGGTCAGTTAGCGATCAATGAACAATATCAAACCGGTGTAGAGAATATTTATGCGATTGGTGATGTGATTGGTTATCCAAGCCTTGCTAGTGCGGCTTATGACCAAGGAAGAATTGCAGCTCATACTATTCTCAACAAAGAGGGGCAGAAGAAACTCATTAAAGATATTCCAACGGGGATATTTACTATTCCTGAAATTAGTTCTGTGGGTAAAACTGAGCAGATGTTAACGCAACAGAAAGTGCCTTATGAAGTTGGGCGTGCACAGTTTAAAGATCTCGCGCGTTCACAAATTTTAGGATCAGATGTGGGCAGTTTAAAAATTCTTTTCCATCGTGAAACGAAAGAAATTTTAGGCATTCACTGTTTTGGTGAGCGCGCTGCCGAGATCATCCATATCGGTCAAGCGATTATGGAGCAGGAGGGGAAAGGTAATACTATTGAGTATTTTGTGAATACTACTTTTAACTATCCTACGATGGCAGAGGCGTATCGCGTAGCAGCGTTAAATGGGCTGAATAGATTATTTTAAATGGCCTTTTTATCTGGATTGGATAGTTGTGCTATCCCGCCATA
>NZ_ATUO01000210.1 GCF_000420245.1 Psychromonas hadalis ATCC BAA-638
GGTCACTAAGATGATCTTGAGCATAACGATGTATGACTGAGATTGTTCGGTAACCTCTTAATATACCGTAACAATATATTGCCATTACTTCTTCATCCGTAAATGAAATGTTTTTCCCGTTGATAAACCTTTCAACATGTGGATGAATTATATCTTGATATTCATTGCAGATTATCAAATATAATGATATTAATTTGTCTTCCCAGTTCATGCTTTTATCTCTCTTCGTTGGTTCGCACCTGAAGAGTAATACTAAACATGGACTGGGTTCTCTTGTTTTCAGCTTTTGATTCGAATATATATATGCAAAAATTTATATTGGCGTAACAGGTTATTAATGAGAGAATTAACAAGTTATCGACTCGTTAAAAATAATTGCGCATTTATCTTATAAATAGTTGCAACATTAACTGGTAGTTGAAACAAAAAATAATGAAAAATAGAATGTTGTGCCCTTTTACTCATTAATAACGATAGGTTTATTTAAACTTATATTAATGAGCGCTGTTTTTACTTTTTAATGCACCTCTGCATATTCCCAGTCGAGAGACTGCAAAACCAGACCCGAGGTCAAGTAAAACACGTTATTGCCAACAACCAAAAAAAACAGAAAAACAAATATAAAGAGTTAAAAATGAAAAGAATGTTAATTAATGCAACGCAAGCAGAAGAGTTGCGTGTTGCCCTTGTAGATGGTCAACAATTATATGATCTAGATATCGAAAGCCCAGGCCACGAACAGAAAAAAGCAAATATCTACAAAGGTAAAATCACACGCGTTGAACCCAGCCTAGAAGCTGCATTTGTTGAGTACGGAGCTGATCGCCACGGTTTCTTGCCCCTAAAAGAGATTGCACGTACTTATTTCCCAGCAGGTTACTCCTTTAAAGGTCGTCCAAATATCAAAGAGGTGATTAAAGAGGGACAAGAAGTTATTGTTCAAATTGAAAAAGAAGAACGTGGTAACAAAGGTGCCGCATTAACAACGTTTATCAGCCTTGCAGGCAGTTACTTAGTTTTAATGCCAAATAATCCACGTGCTGGTGGTATCTCTCGTCGTATCGAAGGTGATGAGCGTACACAACTTAAAGAAGCATTGAGCCACTTAAAATTGCCAAATGGCATGGGTTTAATTGTCCGCACCGCAGGTGTTGGTAAAACAACCGAAGAGCTTGAGTGGGACTTAAATGTATTAGTGAATCACTGGCAAGCCATTGATGAAGCATCAAAAACGAAATCAGCACCGTTTTTAATTCACCGTGAAAGTAATGTGATTGTGCGCTCAATTCGTGACTATTTACGTCGTGATATTGGTGAAATTGTTATCGATCATGCAGAAACATTTGAGCAAGCAAAAAGCCACATCGAAATGGTACGCCCTGATTATGTGAATCGTTTGAAACTGTATCAAGGTGAGATCCCACTGTTTACACACTACCAAGTAGAGAGCCAAATTGAATCGGCTTTCCAACGTGAAGTGCGTTTGCCTTCTGGTGGTTCAATTGTTATCGATCCAACGGAAGCATTAACCTCTATTGATATTAACTCTGCACGTGCAACACGCGGCAGTGATATTGAAGAAACCGCATTTAACACCAACCTTGAAGCGGCGGAAGAGATTGCACGTCAACTACGTCTGCGTGATTTAGGTGGCCTCGTGGTTATCGACTTTATCGACATGACCCCTGCTCGCCATCAACGTGAAGTTGAAAACCGTATGCGTGAATCAGTACGTCAAGACAGAGCACGTATTCAGCTCGGTCGCATCTCACGTTTTGGTTTAATGGAGATGTCTCGTCAACGTATTCGCCCATCATTAGGTGAATCTGCATCACGTGTTTGTCCGCGTTGTCATGGTCAAGGCACCATTCGTGATAATGAATCATTAGCACTGGCTATTTTACGTCTTATTGAAGAGGAAGGGTTAAAAGAGAACACCGTTCGAATTCAAGCAACCGTACCTGTTGCAGTTGCAGCTTATCTGCTTAATGAAAAACGTAAAGATGTGGCACAAATTGAAAAACGCCATAGTTGTGAAATTTACATTATTCCCAATGCAAACTTACTAACACCACATTTTGAGATCAAACGCACGCGTAAAGATGGCCAAGAAGATATCAACTATGATGCGCTTGAAAAACAACATACCGTTTATGTTCCTAATGTCATTAAAGATGAGCATAAAAAAGAAGATGATCCTGTTTTAAGTGGTTTCTCAAGCCCACAAAAAAATGAGCAAAAAGTTGCCCCTAAAGTAGAAAGCAATGAAAACAAAGCGGAAGTTAAACCTTCTTTATTGGGTCGTTTATTTGCAGCTATCTCAGACTTCTTTAGTGATGATAAAGAGAAGCCTGCAGAGCAAGAAGCGAAACCGACACCGCGACCGCGTAACAATAATCGTAATCGCAATAATAACAATCGTAACCGTAATAATAACAATCGTAACCGCAGTCAGAGTAAAAGCGATAACCTCGATGACAACCATAACGAGCATCGCAGTGATGACAAAAAACCGTCTGAGCGCCGTAATAACGAACGTAATAACGAACGTCGAAACAGCCGTAAAGACACTAACCGTCCTGTAAAACAAGAGTATACACAAACAATTAGCGAGAAAGAGGAAGTTGTTGCAGTACGCCGTAAGCGTAGAAATATGCGTAAAAAAGTGCGTATTGAAAACAAAGATCCCGTTGTCGCAGTTGCTGTTGAAGAAGTGGTGCAGACTCAAGAAACACCTGCACAAGCTGAAAAACCAGCAAAAACCACCCCCCCTCAACAGGTTGAAAAATCAGAGACCACAACACTCGAAGCAAAAGAGAACAATGCGACAAATGAAGAGTATTCTCCTGTCGCTATTCCGGGGCGTCGTTCGCGTTACCTACGTGGTAATGGTCAGCGTAAAAACAGAGCGAATAACGAGCAAGTTGTTAATGATGCAGTAAGCGCAGAGCAAACAACCGATCCTGTTAGCAGTCGTTACCCAGAATCTCAGCAAAGTGAGCAAGTAACAACAAACACAGTCACGGTTGAAGCGCCCATCGCCAATGAGATCGGTGATATCAAAACCAACTCGGATACGAATAAAGTCGTTGAACAGCTCCAAGATAGTGTGAAAAATGAAGAGATTAAACAAGCAACACAAATCCTTCCTGAAGAAACAACACCTGTTGAGCAAGCTCCTCTTATTGAGACAACTAAAGTTGTTGAAGTCGCTGACGTTGTAGAGACGGCAACTGTTGTAGAAGCGGTTACAGAAGACGTTGCCGTTGAAACCGTGCCTATTGTAGAAACAGTTATCGAAGACGTTGCCGTTGAAACCGTGCCTATTGTAGAAACAGTTACCGAAGACGTTGCCGTTGAAACTGTGCCTATTGTAGAAACAGTTATCGAAGACGTTGCCGTTGAAACCGCGCCTATTGTAGCAACACAAGTGAAAGTCGAAGTGCCAAGCAAAGCAGTCGGCACGATCACTAAAGCACGTGTTGCTCGTTCAGAAACAGTGAAAACAGTGAGTGAACCGCTTGATTTAACACGTGAGCTAACGATTGTTGCTGCTACTGAGCGTTTAAAAATTGCTAAGTCTACTCAGCAAGCAGGTAGTAACTTTGCAACCAACAAAGCAAGCAGTGAAACAGTAAAAACCTCTCTTTAAATTACTGATTGTTTTAACCTATCAATTCAAACGGATATTTCATTGAAATATCCGTTTTTTTAACCTGTTTTTTCCTCAATAGCAGTTTATTATAGACAACTAATTTCTTACTCAAGGTTAATTTTATGAGCGAAGTACAACACCACAAATTACTTATTATCGGTTCTGGCCCAGCAGGTTACACAGCCGCAGTTTATGCAGCCCGTGCGAATTTAAACCCTGTTTTATTAACAGGTATTCAGCCTGGCGGACAACTAACCACCACCACTGAAGTTGAAAACTGGCCCGGTGGCGCAGCGGAGTTGACTGGCCCTGGTTTAATGGAAGATATGAAAGCACATGTAGAACGTTTTGATGCAGAAATCATCGTTGATCATATCAACGAAGTAGATCTCACTAAGCGCCCTTTCACCCTTAAAGGTGATAACACTTATACCTGTGACGCTTTAATTATTGCTACTGGCGCCTCAGCACAATACTTAGGTCTACCCTCTGAAGAGGCTTTTAAAGGTCGCGGTGTTTCTGCTTGTGCTACTTGTGATGGTTTTTTCTACAAAAATCAAGAAGTGGCTGTTGTTGGTGGTGGTAACACTGCGGTTGAAGAAGCACTTTATCTTTCTAACATCGCGGCAAAAGTACACCTTGTTCATCGCCGTACGGGTTTTCGCTCTGAAAAAATTCTGTTAGATCGTTTAAATGAAAAAGTAAAAAATGGCAATATCGTGTTACACACAGATAGAACCCTTGATGAAGTATTAGGTGATGAGATGGGCGTAACGGGTTTACGTCTAAAAGATACGCTTTCTGATAAAACAGAAGAACTTAAAGTAATGGGCGTATTTATCGCAATCGGCCACAAGCCAAACACAGATCTGTTTACAGGCCAGTTAGAGATGAACCACGGCTACCTAAAAGTACAAACAGGCAGTAATGGCAACGCAACTCAAACAACTATTGAAGGCGTATTTGCCGCCGGAGATGTGAGCGATCATATCTATCGTCAAGCGATCACATCAGCAGGAACAGGTTGCATGGCAGCCCTTGATGCAGAGCGATTTTTAGATAACCAATAATAGCTGTTTTAGCGGTTGGCTTTCAGTCGCAGTAAAAACAAAAAAGGAGCGCTTAAGCTCCTTTTTTGTTTTCTAGTTCGTAGCTGTCGTGGCACAGTGATTCCACTCATTTATAGTAAACATTTCTAATCGGTATATATTCGAATCAAAAGCCGAAAACAAGAGAACCCAGCCCATGTTTAGTATTACTCTTCAGGTGCGAACCAACGAAGAGAGATAAAAGCATGAACTGGGAAGGCAAATTAATATCATTATATTTGATAATCAGCAATGAATATCAAGATATAATTCATCCACATGTTGAAAGGTTTACCAACGGGAAAAATTTCATTTACGGATGAAGAAGTAATGACAATATATTGTTACGGTATATTAATAGGTTACTGAATAATCTCAGTCATACATCGTTATGCTCAAGATCATCTTAGTGACCCGTTTCCAAAACTCTGTGGTTACGCAGCGTTCGTACATCGAGTTAACAAGTTGTCAAATGGATTTATTGCATTGATATCTTTTTTGCAAG
>NZ_ATUO01000211.1 GCF_000420245.1 Psychromonas hadalis ATCC BAA-638
TCCGCCTAAGTACTGGTTTAAATTACTAATATCTGCGTTGCATTCAATCGCAATAGCCGGCTATTACTCAATCATGCGCCTTGACCTTAGTCATTTACCCTGCGTAAAACCTGATCATTATATTAAGCGGAATGGTATTATACCGTTATCATTCAAGGTGCAAAATTCAGCAAGCTGCGAGGTGAGCAGGTTCTAGGCAGAAAGTTGAAGGTCTAACGGGTTCAATCGATGCTTTCTAACGAATTGTTAAATGCTGGCATTTAATCAATGTCGATAGAGGGTTAACGTGTTTTTGTTAGTCTCTCGAAAGACAACGAAGATGCTTGCCTCAAAGCTTGCCTTGTGGGGTCGCAAGCTCACCTTTTGTGCAACCATGGTAATTCGGCGTTGCAGTATTCGATAAGGGCGAATGAAAGTCTGTCATTTCATTCTACCGAGAGAGGATTAATGTCTTTTTATTAATCTCTCGTAAGGTCATCATACTGCGCCTTATCTCAGTGTCCGAGCTGACGACTGAGATTGGTAACGGGTATAAATAAGCGGTTAACACGTTTTAGTGGAAACATAAAAACAGCCTACTTATTTGCTAAGAAAAAACGATATGCTTGATTATCACTTTCATCTTTGTAGTTATAACCCAAAGCATCTAAATGCTCACTAAATACACTGACTTGATTATCTTGTAGTTCAAACCCTGCTAGTACCTGCCCGTAAGCTGCACCGTGGTTACGATAATGGAAAAGAGTGATGCTAGCATGTGTACCGAGTAGTTTTAAAAATTTAAGCAGGGCATTAGGGCGTTCTGGAAATTCAAAACTATAGAGTCGCTCTGTTAGGTTTTCTACAGGTGTGCCACCGACCATATAACGTAGGTGTAGCTTTGCCACTTCATCATGACTTAAATCTGCAATGGCATAACCTTTATTGGTGAGGTTTTTCGTTAGTTCCGCTAATTCATCCACACCCTCTGGTGTGCGTATACCAACAAAAATATTGGCTTCTTTACGGGAATTAAAGCGATAGTTAAACTCAGTAATGGCGCGCCCATCAAGTTCATTACAAAATGCTAAAAATGATCCCTGTTTTTCAGGAATAGTGACGGCTAAAATACTCTCTTTTTGCTCGCCTAGTTCACAGCGCTCTGAAACATAACGTAACCCATGAAAATTAACATTTGCACCACTTAAAATAGCGCAAAGTTGTTCGTTTTTTAGTTGATGTTGTTGGCTATATTTCTTCAGTCCTGCAAGGGAGAGTGCACCTGCGGGCTCAGCGATTGCGCGCGTATCTTCAAAAATATCTTTAACGGCAGCGCAAATTTCATCACTGCTGACGGTGATCACTTCATCAACATATAACTGACACAGTCGAAAGGTTTCAGTGCCGATTGTTTTCACGGCCACACCATCGGCAAACAGACCTACTCTGCTGAGTGTGATAGGGCCTCCGTGATCTAGCGCGACCTTTAAACAAGCCGCATCTTCAGGCTCTACACCGATAATTTTAATATCAGGTAATAACTGTTTGATATAAACGGCGATACCCGCTATCAATCCACCACCGCCTACAGGAACAAAAATTTTATCGAGATGGGCATTTTGCTGAATTAACTCTTTAGCAATAGTACCTTGCCCGGCAATTACATCACAATCATCAAAAGGGTGGATAAGTGTGTAGTTTTGCTGTTTTGCAAGCAATTGACAATGTTCGCTAGCGCTATCAAAGGCTTCGCCAAACAGTACCACTTTAGCCCCTAATGCACGTACTGAACTCACTTTGATATCGGGTGTGGTTTTAGGCATGACAATGGTGGCTTTAATGCCCATTTTTTGCGCCGAAAGTGCTACGCCTTGTGCATGATTTCCCGCTGAAGCCGCAATGACACCACACTGTTTTTGCGCGGATGATAGGCTGGCTAATTTATTATAAGCACCACGCAGTTTAAATGAATGTACAGGTTGCCTGTCTTCTCGTTTTAATAATATTTTGTTATGTAAGCGCTTAGAAAGTTTAGGCAGTGTTTGTAACGGTGTTTCAATCGCCACTTCATAAACGGGGGCTAAGAGTATTTTTTTTAAGTATTGTGCTGCGGATAATGGCTGTGTCATAGGTGAAAACACTCTTGCGATTAGAATTGTTTACGATGGAAGTAGAACGTTATATCAATGGAATTAATGAGGTGATCAAGTATTGCGAAGGAAAAATTAGCACTAACAAGGCGTGAATTGCAGGAGATAGTTGCTCTCACTTCAAAATTCACAACGCAGTTAGGGGTAATTTTAACAAGCAAGACTGATCACCTTTTTAGTTCCTTTGGTATTAGTTCTACGTTATTAGGAAGTGGGACTTCAGTCCTGCCTTGTTTTGCATTAAAGTCAAAACAAAAATCAAAAGACGCAAGACTAAAGTCTCGCTTCCAAAATAGTGATTTTATTTTACAGTAGCAAATAGTTCACCTAAATGCGTATCTGAGCCTGCTTGTAAGTTCTCTGCAAACTCAATACTGTCTTTTGGAAATAGGGCAATAATGGTGCTACCTAATTTAAAGCGTCCCATCTCTGCACCTTTTTCAAGGGTGATATCTTGATCGCTATAATCCCAATATTGAATATCTTTACTTTTTAGTGTGCCTTCCCATACTGTTTCGATGCTTGCCACAATCGTTGCACCCACTAAGACCATCGCCATCGGGCCAATGGCGGTTGAAAAAATGGCCACCGCGCGCTCATTACGTGCAAACAGGTTGGGCACATTTTCAGCCGTGAGTGGATTGACTGAGAAAAGATCACCTGGGATAAAAATCATCTGTTCCAATTTACCTGTGATAGGCATATGAATACGATGGTAATCTTTAGGGGCTAAATAAACCGTGGAGAAGATACCATCGTCAAAAGGGGCAGCTACATCATCGCGACCGCCTAATAATTCGCGCAAGCTAAAGTCATGACCTTTGGCTTGAAAAAGTCGTCCCTGTTTAATATCGCCCTGTTGGCTTACTTTACCATCAACGGGGATTGCAAGGTTATTATCACCTTCAATAACCGTGCGTGCGCCCTCCTTTAATTCACGAGTAAAGAAGTCATTAAAGGTTTCAAAATACTCAGGCTCTGGGTGTTTCGCTTCACTCATATTGATTTTGTATTTAGCGATAAACTGTTTAATCAAAAAAGTGGTAAATTTCCCCATTTTTGCGGACGCAAGCTTGCCTGTGAAACGTGATAAAAGGTGTTTCGGTAGGATGTATTGCCCTACAATTTTTAATTGATCTCTCATAGTTCTCTCTTTTATATAAAACACCTCAAATTTCAGGAGGTGCTGAGTATCTCTCTAGTAAGTATTGGGATCACGATGGCGTGCATTTTTTGCATCATCCATCGTCTCTAAAATACGCAGGAAGCTACGATAACGTGCTTTATCAACTTTGTTCTCTTCAACGGCTTCTACTAACGCACAGCCCGGATCATTTTTGTGTTTACAATCTCGAAAGCGACAGAGACCTAAGTAATCTCTGAATTCAATAAAGCTATCTGCAATGCGCTCTGGGCTTAAATGCCAGAGTGAAAATTCACGAATGCCGGGGCTATCAATCAAATCTCCCCCATCAGGGAAATGGTATAAACGCGCGGTAGTGGTGGTGTGCTTGCCAAGACCAGAGCCTTCTGAAATTTCAGCCGTTACCGCTTCAACTTCTGGTAACAGCATATTGAGTAGCGAGGTTTTACCCACACCGGATTGACCCACAAAAATGTTAATTTTGTCTTTCATGACCGCTTTTAAGTTATCAAGTCCATCACCATGCATTGAACTGTAAAGTACGGTGTAACCGATATCTCGATAACTTTGTAGTTCATTATCAATGAGCTGACGTGATTCATTATCCAAAAGATCACTTTTATTTAAAACGATGATTGGAGTAATGCCGATATCTTCACAGGCGACTAAATAACGGTCAATAATATTACGTGAAAATTCGGGGGCAATAGAGCTAACGATAATAATGTGGTCAATGTTAGCCGCAATCGGTTTGATACCATCGTAATAATCAGGGCGAGTTAGCACAGTTGTGCGTGGGTGAACCGCCTCTACTATGCCAGTAATTCCTCGATAATCTTTATTACCCGCACGCCAGACAACTCTGTCTCCCGTGACCAGCGATTTTACCGCTCGGCGTAAATTACAGCGCTCAATATTACCATTCTCATCTTCTATATCAGCATGTTGACCAAAACGACTGATCACAACACCTTGAAGTTGTGGACCAAGTTCAGATTCGTCCCATTCTTTGTTCTCATTTTTTTTCAATCGTTTATTATGATTGTTCTGAACACGGCGAACTTGATTTTTGCTGAGTTTTTTCTTCTTAGCCACAGGCTTCCTTAACGATTAGTTAGCTATCACATATTGTATTAATCGAGTATCATACTATATTTTGTAGATGATTTAGAAAAAGAGCGCTCTCTTGTTAGAGAAAAGGATCACAATAAGCATGAATAATAACCTAATATGGATCGATTTAGAGATGACAGGTCTTGATCCAGAGACAGACACCATTATTGAGATGGCAACTGTAGTGACTGATAGCGATCTGAATGTGATTGCTGAAGGGCCTGAAATCGTGATCTATGAAAGCAAAGAAAAAATGGATGCGATGGATGCGTGGTGCGTTAAACATCATGGTGAATCTGGTCTAACAGAGCGAGTAATCAACAGTAAAATTAGTTACGCACAAGCAGAGCAACAAACATTAGCCTTTTTAAAGAAATGGACGCAAGCAGGTGCTTCTCCTTTGTGTGGTAATAGCATTGGTCAAGATCGTCGTTTCTTAGTGCGTTACATGAAACAGCTAGAAGCGTATTTCCATTATCGTAATATCGATGTTAGTACCATTAAAGAGTTAGGTCGTCGTTGGTCTCCTGAGATGACGAATGCACATGTAAAGCAGGGTACGCATTTAGCGATGCATGATATTCAAGAGTCTATCTCTGAATTAAAACATTACCGCGAACACTTTTTTACATTTTAAGCTCACTTATCAAACTAAAAAACAATATCTGCGCAAAAACCCAACAAGCAAGCTTTTGATTCACTAAAAACAGTAAAAAAAGCTTGCATTCATTCCTCTCCTCTCTATAATCGCACCCCATACAAAGCAGGCATCAACTAGATGTTTCTTTAGTTAGAAAATATGCGGCACTAGCTCAGTGGTAGAGCACAACCTTGCCAAGGTTGGGGTCAAGAGTTCGAATCTCTTGTGCCGCTCCATTTTCCTTCTAAATTGTATA
>NZ_ATUO01000212.1 GCF_000420245.1 Psychromonas hadalis ATCC BAA-638
GCTTAATTCAAGGCGTAAGTTGACGTAAATGGTTGTTCCCTTTGCGAAAGTTACAACGCGGAAGTGAGTTGTTTTAACCAGTAAAATAGATCAGCTATTTACTGTTATTGGTATTATACCAATCCGCCTAAGTAACTGATCGTTTTTACTGGTTTAAATGACTAATATCTGCGTTGCATTCAATCGCAATAGCCGGCTATTACTCAATCATGCGCCTTGACCTTAGTCATTTACCCTGCGTAAAACCTGATCATTATATTAAGCGGAATGGTATTAGTTCTTTTTTAGTCAATATTTAAAGATACTGGTTAATATCAACCTCATCTATCTGATCTTCTAAAAGGTAAGTTTTTGCGTATTGCAGATAAACACCTGAGCTTAAAAAGAGTTTAAACAGTTCTGGATCAATGTGCTCATCTTTGACCATAAAACTCATGATTTTGATCGCTTGGCTTAATGTTTTACGCTCTTTATAGGGCCTATCCGATGCTGTCAATGCTTCAAAAATATCTGCAACCACCATTATTCTGGCAGTAGTCGGTAACTCAGCCGCGTTAATTTTACGTGGATAACCCGTACCATTCATTTTTTCATGATGCCCGCCAGCAATAATTGGAATATTTTGCAGATGATCAGGGAAGGGTAATTTAGATAACATTACGATGGTGTGTACCATATGACCATTAATAATAAAGCGATCTTCAGCGGTGAGTGTGCCTCGTTTAACAGATAGGTTGTAAAGTTCTCCGCGGTTGAAACGGTACTCTGGTGTCTGCATATCAAAGCCCCATTCATTACCTGTTTCGGTTAATTCTTTATGCTCTCTCTCAATAAGATGTTCTGCTTTATCGGCGAGTAAAGGCTCTTGAGTTGGTAATGTTGATGCTGCTATTTTATTTGCTTGATGTGGCGCAATGCCTATTTTGTTATCCAGGGTTCTGCTCCATGTGCGCTTAGCGATCACTTTTAACTTATTGATTTTATCATCAGACATAAACTCACCACCGATATTGCACTCAGCAACAAATTCAAACTCTTGATCCAGCTGCTCAAGTAACTGATCACGTTGTAAAGTAAGCTGTTGTTTATCACCCTCTTGTGCAATACCTTGCCAGTAATTTTTTTCAGCTTCACTTTTTAGCAGTTCAAAACGCATGCGCACTTCATTGAGGCGATCATAAATAGTTTCCAGCTTCGTGGCTTTATCAACTACATATTCAGGGGTGACAATTTTACCGCAATCATGTAACCATGCCGCGATATGTAACTCTTCCCATTGATCATCTGTTAAATCAAAATCTTTATAATTGCCCTGCTTATCATCGCAGGCGGCTTGACTTAACATTTTAGTGAGTTCAGGTACGCGAGCACAATGCCCGCCTGTGTAAGGCGATTTACTATCAATCGCGCCAGCGATAAGCAGGATAAAGCTTTCTAATAGATGCTTTTGATCTGCGAGCAGTTGTTGGCTTTGTATGGAGAGGGCTGAGAAACTGGCGATTGCTTGCGCATATTGTAGCTTCCCTTTTGCAAGCGGGCTTTGTTGTGATTCTAAAACAGCGATTAAGCCTAAATTTTCACCGGAGCGGTTTTTCATGGCGACCAATTGCCAATTTAGATTTTCAGTTAATTTTTGACTAAGAATTGCATTAATATCACTTGGAATTGCGTGGCTACTGCTATTGTGTAGCTCATCACAACTGAGTTTTAATGCTAAAAGTTGTTGGCTTAACTGTTGGTTTTCTGAACTGTTTAGCCCTTTTAAATCACAGTATTTTATTTCACAATGATCTTTTTGATTTAGAATAATCAGAGTACCTCGGCTATTTGGAATGTTATTGCACTCTTGGCTAATCTTTTTAAGCAGTTGCTGGCTATTTTGTTTACTTACTAGTGAAGCGGAGAGATCTTGGAAGTGGGAGATAGTTTCCTTCATCGCATTGGTTGCCGTGATCAACTCAGCAATCTCTTTAATGGGGGTCTGTGTATTTATTGGCTTTTGAAAATCAAAATTTTTGATTTTTTGTAATTCTTTGGTCAAGCCACTAATTGGTGCCGTTAATAAGCGCGCAAAATACCAAGCCAAAGGCAGTGTGGCTAAAATTATTAGCAAGGTGATAAGCATACTTTTATAACGTAATTTGTAAGCCTCTGATAATAATTCTTTTGTTTTTACGATTTGTAATAAAAGTAGATTGTTCTTTGTTGATAAAGGTGAAACTTTTCCTAACCAATCTTCCCCATTAAAAGAAAATAAGAGACTGCCTTTTTGGTTTTGATAATGGTTAAAAGCATACTCTAATGCAGGTTGCTTAAGTTCGGAGATAGATTTGAATTTATCAAACTTTCCCTGTTCAGATAATAACATTTCGGTGTTTTGATAAGCAATAACCCAACCACGTTTATCGACCACAATACGTTGGCTACTTGGGTAGGCACGAAACTCTTTTAGCAGCTGTGATAACGTGCCTAAGGTGTAATCTGCACCAACAACGGAGCCACTGTTTTTATCCTTCAGTGCAAGGGTTACGCCAAATTCTTGGCTCGCATGAAATAGGTAAGCTTTGGTGGTTATAAAACCATCACTTTTTTGCGCCTGTTGATACCACGGTCGATCCTCCATCTGCAGGTTATAGACTGCATCATCGACTGTTTTGAGCAATTGATTGTTAATGTCATAAAAACGGTGCTCTGTGTCGCCTGAGTGGCGAAGCGTCATCATAAAATAGCTGTTTTGTGGGGCACTGTATTTTTCTAATATACTTTTGGAGGTCACTTTTTTGTAAAGAAAAAAATCATTGTTTTTATAAGCAATAAAGAGAGCCGATAAGCTGGGTGTCCCTTTTAGCATCGCTGATAATACTGGAAGTTGATTTACTTTATTCTGCTTGTTGTTAATGTGGGTTAGGTTGAAAGCACTCAGCATTTTTAGCATGGTGCGAATCTGTTTACTCTCGTTCTTTACCTTTTTGATCACCTCTTTGCTGGAGTTATTAAACAGTACCTTTCCTGAGTGGATCATGCTTTGACTGAGTTGTGAGTAACTGTACCAACCAAGGGAGACACCTGCAATAATAATTAAAACGGCAAACAGTGTCGTAATATGAAATTGTAAACTGAATCTTTTTTGACTGGCTAAGTAAGACATCGTATTTCCATAAAAAAATATATTTGTGTTATCTATTTTAAGTCAAAATTAATATTTCACCCATAAAAAAACCGCAACAAGTGCGGTTTTTAATCAATCGATTTAATTGTTGTGATTTAGCGCGTACCAAATACCACAATTGTTTTGCCGTGTGCAGAGATAAGACCCTGCTCTTCAAGCATTTTAAGGATACGACCTACGGTTTCACGAGAACAACCGACAATTTGGCCAATCTCTTGGCGAGTGATTTTAATTTGCATGCCATCTGGGTGTGTCATTGCATCAGGTTGCTTCGCAAGATCAAGCAGAGTATTTGCGATACGACCTGTTACATCTAAGAATGCTAGGTTACCTACTTTTTGGCTAGTGATTTGTAGACGATTTGCCATCTGATCAGAAAGACGCATTAAAATTTCAGGATTAACAGTGATTAACTGTTGGAATTTTTTGTATGAAATTTCTGCCACTTCACAAGGTGATTTTGCTTTTACAGATGCACTACGAACAGGTTCATCTGCTTTGTCAAATAGACCTAACTCACCTAAAAAATCGCCTTGATTTAGGTAAGATAAAATCATCTCTTTACCCTCTTCATCTTTAATCACAACAGCAACAGAACCTTTTACGATGAAGTATAAAGTATCTGCTTTTTCACCTGCATGGATAAGCATGCTTTTTGCAGGGTACTTGTGGGTATGACAATGTGATAAAAACCATTCTATTGTAGGATCTGTTTGTGGTTTAGTGATGATCATGGTACTTCCTTAATCTGTATTGAATAGCTAAAAGGCTATCTCTCGTTGTTATTCTTTCAACAGGAGTAAAATGACGATTTGGTCATTAACAAGTTCAGTGATTGTATCTCTTTTTACGTGTTGCGGATAACATTAATGGCACTATGTTTGTTAAGAAGTTAGACCTTTGTCAAAAAGCAATAACATTTACTGGCTAAAATGATTATTTTAATCTAAATCTATTATGTTTTTATGAACTTCGCCTCAATGGATTGGGTGAATAACCAACAGCTATTGTGATGATTGTTCATTAAATTGCTGTTTATGGATTAGTGTGACACTTTCTGACAGTTCAGAATAAAGAATAAGCACTTCACCATTTTCTATCTGTTGTAAAACTTTTTGGCTTTTATGGGCAAGTGAAATTTCCTCAATGCCGTAATCTGTTCCTTCACGTAAAATAAAAGATTCAATTAAGTTGGTAAGTGTTCCACTATCAAGTGATTGGTATGGGATAAGCATGGTATTTAGGCTTTTCTAGTAGAGAAAAAAGATGAGTTTATTAGATGAGCGTAAAAAAAACAATGTGCTGGCTTATTGTTAATCCTCACACTAATTTTATTTTTTACTGTTTCTTCATTATGAAGCGGTTACAATAAAATTTGATTTATCTCTAATATCATTCCGCTTAATAAAGTGGTCATAATTTGCGCAGAAAAAATAGTTAAGAGCAAGGCGTACGATTGAGTGCAACGAAGATATTAACTTTTTTAACCAGTAAAAATGGCCAAATACTTAGGCTGATTGGTATCAGCTAACCCAAGGACGTTCCATGAAAAAATTATTAATTGTATCATTAATTATTGCACTACCCAGTTTTGCTTTTGCCGCGGGCGATGCTGCTGCTGGTAAAGCAAAATCAGCTGTTTGTGCTGCTTGTCATGGTGCTGATGGTATTTCAGCTGCCCCTATCTACCCGAACTTAAAAGGGCAAAAAGAGGCTTATTTGTTAGGCTCTCTGAAAGCTTATAAAGCAGGGCAACGCAAAGGTGGCATGTCTGCGATTATGGCACCACAAGCGATGGCATTGTCAGATGCTGATATGGCGAACTTAGCCGCGTATTATGCTTCATTAAAATAGTGCCATCCGTTAAAAACAAAAAAGACCTCAATTGAGGTCTTTGTTATTTCTAGCTTTTAGTTTTTAGCTATTTATAGATCGTCAGCGTTTGCTGCTAGGTATTTTGCAACACCTTCAGGAGATGCTCCATTGC
>NZ_ATUO01000213.1 GCF_000420245.1 Psychromonas hadalis ATCC BAA-638
GAAACGTGGTGGCAATTTAGATAAAAGAACTAAGGAAGGCCAAGTTGCTATTCTTTTGTCTACAGATCGTAGTAACCACATGATTGACGGTGTTTTATCTGAGGATACTGCATCTGAAATTCAGCGACATTTAGCACCTCATATAAGCAATAATTCGGTGTTATGTAGTGATGGTGCATGGGCTTATGTGAGCATTGCTAAAATGACACATTGTAATCATAAGCGATTAATTAGTGGTAAAAATAGAGTGATAGATAGCATTTATCATATTCAAACCGTCAATGGAGCGATTGCTCATTTCTAAGGGTGGATTGATGTAAAAATGCGAGGAGTTGCAACAAAGTACTTGTCGCATTATCTTGCTTGGTTCAGGGAAAGTCGTTCAAACCCTAATTATCAGCAAATTTTACAATTTGCATATGGGGGACAACAGTAAAATGGAACAGAGCCATAAATTTACAGTCTTTGTGTCAGAATTCATTTAATGTCTCGTATGGTTTTTTGTTTTGTCTAGTTAACAAACATTTTACCATGCCGAAACATTAACTTATTTAATATCATACAATTAGATGCCAATTATTGTTTTATTTCAACTCCGAAACTTGAGTAATTAAATACAAAAAAAACCTTATGATATATTCTGTTAAGCCCTCCCCCTCATACTGGAGATAAAAATGACACACCCTATTATTAATGATCTGAAGAAACGTTATACCACGAAAAAATATGATCCGAACCTACGTGTTTCACAACCAGACTTAATGGTGATTATTGAAGCGATGAGACTCTCTTCCTCCTCTATTAATTCGCAACCTTGGAAATTTATCATCATTGAAAGTGATGCTGCTAAACAACGCATGCATGATACGTTTGCAAATAACTTTCAGTTTAACCAACCTCATATAAAAACGGCTTCACATATTATTTTATTTGCCCATAACCCGTATTATAAACGTGAAAATTATGCACAAGTCATTGAGCAAGATATTAAAAATCAGCGTCTGCAAGAAGACCAACGTGAGCAAGCCTTTGGCGCTTATGCATTTGTTGATTTAAATACGGATGAAACGGGTAATAATGCACCTTGGACAAAAGCACAAACCTATTTAGCACTGGGTAATACACTACACACGTTAGCGCGTCTAGGCATTGACTCCACAGCCATGGAGGGGATTGATAGTGATTTAATTAGCAAAGAGTTTGCGATTGAACTCGATGGTTATCAGTGTGGTGTTGCATTAGCAATTGGTTATCACCATAAAGAGCAAGATTATAACCAACCGCTGCCAAAATCGCGCTTAACAACAGAGCAAGTGGTGCAAATTTTATAAGCATAAAGCCCTAACTAGCGGACTATTTAGGGCTTTTTTCTGTTTTTTTGAGAAGTAACGATTAATATTTATCAGTAAAATCAGCGACAACAATCACCTTTTCAACTCAGAATATCTAGAAAAATCACCCCTTAACCAAAACTCAGGTTACTTAATACGTTAATAGTCACATATGGTTATGGTGCTCAATAAGCCTCACTCATCAACACCTGATAAAACAGCGTATCACGTAACATCTTTTTTCTTTCAATAAAACATTCAAAAAAACCAATAGATTAAGATCAATGCGTGCTAATTTTTGATCTAATGACATTGTTTACTCCTTGCAACGTTATACCGAAGGTATTAATCTTTTTTCTCAATGGTGACCTGAATATTTTTACTGTTACCTGCAAACCACTTTTGCAGGTACAAACTACCCACAATCGGCGCTTGTCCCTCTTCAGGAACCTCTTTATAACGAATGCTGTTTTTGGTTTCTTTTTCGATTTCAAAATTAACGGTTTTACTGCTCATTTTCACTCTCCTGTAACATTGCCTTTTTAAGGGCTTTTTTTTCTTTACGACGACGTTTAAAAAAATCACTGATTTTAGTGGCACACTGCTCGGCATAAATGCCAGAAGTCACCTCAATTTGATGATTCAATTGTTCACTGCGCACTAAATCAAACACGCTACCCGCAGCCCCTGTTTTGTAATCACCCGCCCCATAAACGAGACGTTTAATACGTGCATGCACTAAAGCACCCGCACACATTGGACAAGGTTCTAAGGTGACATAAAGGGTGCAGTCAATAAGGCGGTAATTTTTAATCACCTGCCCAGCACTGCGAATAGCCATAATTTCAGCGTGCGCACAGGCATCGTGATTTAAGATAGAAAGGTTCCAGCCCTCGCTGATCACCTGATCATCTTTGACCAATACAGCACCAACGGGGATCTCATTTTCAAGCTCCGCTTTATCCGCTAATAATAAAGCGTAATCCATCCATTTTTCATCATTCTGTTGCTGTGATAGCACTACAGCACCAACGAATAATAGAGTTCGTTTAGCTCAAAACCGTAAACGAGATAGATCCAACCTGCAATCGCAAGGTAGGGGCCAAAGGGCATTGGGCGACTCTGTTTATCTTTTGAAGTAGCAATCACGGCAATACCGATAATCGCCCCAGCAAATGAAGAGAGTAAAATAATCAGTGGCAATGCTTGCCACCCAAACCATGCTCCAAGCGCGGCTAATAGTTTAAAATCACCATAACCCATGCCCTCTTTACCCGTGATTAATTTAAAGCCCCAATAGATAGACCATAAACTTAAGTAACCAATTACCGCACCTAATACGGCATCCGTTAAACCAACAAACGTGCCTGATATGTTAATGATTAAACCAAACCATAGCAGCGGTAACGTGAGTTGATCGGGTAATAACATGGTATCAAAGTCAATAAAGGTCAGCGCAATCAATACCCATGTAAAACCCAGAGCAAACAGCAGAGGCCAGCCAAATGGGATAACATAAGCCACCGCAAGCGACATAAGCCCTGTTAATAGTTCGATACTTGGATAACGCTTACTGATTTTACAAGCACAGTGTTTACAACGACCTTTTTGAAATAACCAGCTAATCAGTGGGATATTTTCAGTTGAGCCAATCAAATGGTTACATTTAGGACAACGAGAACGAGGTAATACCAGATTAAATACTTCATCATCTGTTTCTATCTTCGCTTCAGGAAAACACTCTGCACACTCAGCCTTCCACGAACGTTCCATCATCACGGGTAAACGATAAATAACCACATTTAAGAATGATCCTATCAATACGCCTAAGATGATCACCGAGGCATAAAGCAGTTCAGGTACCTGCTCCATCAACATTATAAAATCATTCATTTAACGGTTACCTTATGCTTCAGCAGGTGGATAGATTTCATCATCTGTAAAAAAGTAAGCTATTTCGCGTGACGCTGACGCTGGACTATCTGAGCCATGTACGGCGTTATAACGCATTGATTCAGCAAAATCTGCACGAATAGTACCTTTATCCGCTTGCGCGGGATCTGTTTTTCCAATCACTTTACGGTAATGAGTAATGGCATCTTCACCCTGCAAAACCTGTACTGTAATAGGCCCTGATGTCATAAACTCAACCAGAGGTTCAAAGAACTCTTTACCTTTATGCTCAGCATAAAAGCCCTCAGCTTGCGCTTGTGTTAGATGTAACATTTTAATCGCAACAGGTGTTA
The DNA here is from genome assembly GCF_000420245.1 of Psychromonas hadalis ATCC BAA-638. GTDB lineage: Bacteria > Pseudomonadota > Gammaproteobacteria > Enterobacterales > Psychromonadaceae > Psychromonas > Psychromonas hadalis. The sequence goes on from NZ_ATUO01000213.1 coordinate 3,578, forward strand.
AACCCGCCTGTTCAAAACGGGCTAATATTGTGCCAATAAGCTGTTTAGCAACAGCATCTGGTTTAATTATTGAAAGTGTTCTTTGTAATGGCATAATAACTACTCAAAAAAGATGAATTGAACGCGCAATATAACCAGTTAAACTCAGTGCAGCAATAGGAATATAGGTATATGAAATCGCAGCTCACATTTCCTTCAATAAACGGGATACTCAAATCTATTTGGGTGGGATTTATATTACTGATGATCACAACAAGCCTAGCAGTTGCTTTTTACCCTAAATCCCCCGAACATTTAACGCTACTCACTCAAAACCAACAAACCTATCAGGCAAATTGCCCCACATTATCGGCAATTAAAAACAGCACTCACGCAACGCTCACTTCACCCTTTACCCTCTTGAATTGGAATATTTATAAACAGCAAAAAAAAAATTGGCAAAACAGTTTAAAAGCGTGGGCAAAAAATGCTGATTTTATCACTCTACAAGAGGCTAAATTATCGCCAGAACTAATTAGTTTCAGCAAAAAAAACAACCTGTTTTATCTGCAAAATTACGCATTTAAACATAACAACTCTATTTTTGGGGTTAATACGCTCAGCAAAATAACCCCATTTTTAGTATGTGGATCTGCTTATAGTGAGCCATGGATCTTAGTGCCAAAAACAGGTCTTGCCAGTTATTACGCCATCAAAAACAGTGAAGATTCACTGTTAATTATTAATTTACATGGGGTTAATTTCACCTTTAGTGAGCGCCCTTTAATCAAACAGTTAAAACCCTATCTCGCCTTAATAAAAACACATCAAGGGCCCATCATTTTTAGTGGTGATTTTAACACTTGGAGTGAAATAAGATTAATAGCGGTTGAGCAATCATTAATAAAAGCAGGGTTTTCAGAAGCACTATTTGATGATGACCAACGCTTACATATTTTTGGTTTGCCACTCGATCATATCTATTTTCGTGGTTTAAAGGTGATTAAAGCTGAAAGCCTCACAACGGATGCATCGGATCATAGTCCGCAGGTGGTGATGTTTGCTATTGCCCCTTAGAAAGGGTTCACAGAGCTTACCCGCTCATAATACTAAACTGACGTTCCCACTTTCGAGGCGATACATATGTTTCTGGAGGCGATGCTTTAGCTTTGCGTGTTTTGACCTTGGTTTTACGGCGACAACAAACAAGGCAGGACTAAAGTCCCACTTCCGAGGGATAATTAGCTTACTTTTGGGAAGTGGGACTTTAGTCCTGCGTGTTTTCATTTATATAAAGAGAGGTTAACCCCCTAAATCACTGAGTCGGTAGTTAACTGTACTTAACTTGTATTATTTAAACTCGCTTCTCCTGTCTTGACCCCTGCAGTTAATAATACCAAACGAATTTAATTTATGATCATTTTTAGGACGTGAGGTTTTAGCCTCGCCTTTACTCTTTGTGCAGCTAAAGCAGCACGTCCAAATAAAAAACGGATCACCTTTTTAATTCCTTTGGTATAAACAGGCAAGGTTGTGCTTTATTATGAGTATCTATATTTGGGGAGGATATCTTTATTGGAGTAAGAAT
>NZ_ATUO01000214.1 GCF_000420245.1 Psychromonas hadalis ATCC BAA-638
AGAGTTGATTGCTTAGCAAGAGCCGGCAGGGATGCCGACCTAAGCTCAGCCAGCACAGGGATGTGCTGTTTGAGCTGGTGCGTTTTAAGCAATCAAATCGTGCAAGATTAAAAAAATGGCAGTGGCAGCCTTTCTTTTGCTTCTGTTTTCTTTACTCGCTAAAGAATCTTGCTCTTTCAGACTGCGAAACACGTTTCGGTTCTGAAAATGCTATTCATTAGAGGCAAGTCTCTTTTACTCACAGTTAGAAAGGATAACAAATCGGCGACACAACCCCCTTTCCATTTTCTTGCTAAGGCATGATTGCTTAGCAAGTGAAGGCATGGATGCCGATACTAAGCTCGGTTCAGCACAAGGATGTGCTGTCCGAGCTGGTGCGTTATAAGCAATCAGGATGTGCAAATCAGAAAATGGTTAGGGCAGCCTTTCTTTTGGTTCCGTTTTCTTTGGCTGTTCAAAGAAAATGAACTCGCCAAAGGCGAAATAACCCACACACAAAATACAAAGGCACTTTACAAAGAAGAAGAAAAAGGCAAGATCAGCCCCTATTTGTCTTTCTTTATGCTTTTGAAATGATTTGATGCATTTTGATTCTGTATTGTATTAAACATGCATTGACGGTTCTTAAATCGGCTACAAGTTCTTCATAATATGGATAATTACATTGAATCTCTTGTGGTGTTTTTGATTCATTTTCAGGTAATACAGATACTCGTTCATACCAACGTCTATACCTTGCTTGCCATTTGGTCAGATGCGGTCTGATACCTTTGTTCAACACTTCGATAGAAAGATTAATTATCTTTTCTGTATCTTTACGCCGAAAGTTTGAGACTGGAACATCTTTAACCAACTCACGAGCAACAGAAAAAAATCCATACCATGAACTATATACTTCAACAATCACATCATTGTCATAATCTATCGGCAAACCAATTTTTCTTGTACTTAGCTCAACCCAAATCTTATACGCAATTTGCATATCAACAAGATTAGGTCGTAGTTTTATTTTCTGGTTACCAATACCAATTTCAGCTTCATCTATTTCGAATGATTTAAACTTTCTCAAAATAAAAATTTGATAAAGAGCATAAGCAACTATTAAAGCTAAAACATATAAAATAAATTCACTATTAATTGAAAAATTTATATTGAATTTTTCATCAATAGTGAAATTCAGTAGTTTTTCTGCTTTATCACTCATTATGGGCAAGTTCGGTTATAAGAAAATTTTTCTCGAGGGTTATCAATCCATTTTTTATGCGTACTTCTACGATTAAACGCAGAGTCTATTGCGTTTTTCAATGTCTCTTTTCTCGTAGGGTACTCAATCCATCGGGCATAACAGTCTTCTTGCTCATCAGTTTGCCTCAAGTTTAAATTAAGTCTATTTGGGAATGAGGTGTCTTTAGAAAAGCTTGGTAATTTAATTGCCAATACACCATTTGGCGTTACAGTCTCTCCTGAACGTAATGAAGACTGTAGTTCCCAATCAACATATCGTCTTGCCCATGTGCACTTTCCTAGCAAAACAATAGTGACTGTAGAATCCTTTAAATACAACTCTCTGATCCGACTCATTACATAATCTGTATTTTGACTATTAATAATATCAGGACTCATTTCTGGACCTAATCCTCTAGAAATAAACACATCGCGCTCATGATCAAATGTTCGAATAAAATCATCTACTTCATTTTGATCTTCATGATGATACGAAATAAAACACTTATGTCTTGCCATTTTATACTCCATTTCATTAACTAGAATTTAAGATAAAAACATAACAGTACATTTAAGCCGTAACTATCCGTACTAACGTACAACGACTTTCTCTTAATAGCCTTTAACAATAAAAACGACAACAGATTTTAACCAACTGCTGAAAGCTAAGCGCAGACAACCTATTCCAAAACAAAAAAGGCCCATTTTCATGAGCTATTTAATGTATTAAAGGTGCTTAACGCGACGTTTCACCTCTTCCTGCTTACCCTCATTAAAGGGTCTTGCATCGGGGCTACCTAAATAACCACAGACTCGTCGAGTAACGGCGACTTTTTCGGCATCGGAGTTGCCACAACTTGGGCAGACAAACCCTTTACTGGTGCAATCAAACTCACCATGAAAGCCACACTCATAACACTCATCAATGGGGGTGTTAGTTGCATAATAAGGCACGCGAGAATAACTGTAATCCCAGACATCTTCTAACGCTTTGAGATTGTTTTGCATATTGGGGTATTCGCCGTAACAGATAAAACCACCACTGGCGATCTCAGGATAAGGCATCTCAAAATCAATTTTATCGTAAGGATTAACCGCTTTTTCAACATCTAAATGGAAGCTATTGGTGTAATAACCTTTATCGGTCACACCTTCAAGCACACCAAACTGTTTGGCATCAAGGCGACAGAAACGATCACATAAGTTTTCTGATGGCGTGGAATAAAGGCTAAACCCATAACCAGACTCTTTAGTCCAAACTTCAGTGGATTTTTTTAGATAACGAATAATTGCAATCGCTTTTTGTTGCTTGGCTTTATCATCAAAAAGATGGCCATCAGTGCCGTGTAAGGCATTGATCGTTTCATGCAAGCCGATATAACCCAGTGAAATTGAAGCGCGACCATTTTTAAAGATCTCCGCGATACAATCATCCGCTTTTAAGCGTACACCACACGCACCTTCCATATACAAAATAGGTGCAACACTTGCTTTCACGTCAGATAAGCGCTCAATACGTGTATCTAGCGCTTTTTTGGCCATTAACAAGCGTTTATCTAATAACGCATAAAATGCTTGCTCGTCACCCTCTGCTTCTAGTGCGATTCGAGGCAAGTTAATGCTTACTACGCCTAAGTTATTACGACCATCATGGACAGGCTCACCATTTTCTTGATATGCATCTAAGAAACTACGGCAACCCATTGGCGTTTTAAATGAGCCCGTTATTTCAACAACTTTATCAAAGTTGAGAATATCAGGGTACATACGTTTAGAAGCACACTCTAATGCTAACTGTTTAATATCGTAATTTTGATCGGTCGATTTAAAGTTAACACCATCTTTAATGGCAAACACCAATTTTGGGAAAATAGCCGTTTTACGGTTTTTACCGAGACCTGCCAAACGAATTTTAAAGATAGATTGCTGAATCAAGCGCGCTTCCCACGATGTACCTAAACCAAAGCCAAAGGTAACAAAAGGCGTTTGTCCATTGGCCGTATGTAATGTATTAACTTCATATTCCAGTGATTGAAATGCGTTATAACACTCTTTTTCTGTCTGCTGTTCAGCATACGCTTGAGGCTCTTTAATGCCCCACTGCTTCGCGGTTGCAAGGTGTTTTTGATAACTTTTAGTCACATAAGGGGCAAGCGTTGTGTCGATACCATTAATGGTGGTGCCACCATAAATATGACTCGCCACTTGCGCGATAATTTGCGCGCAAACAGCAGTTGCGGTCGAGATGGATTTTGGCTCTTCAATCTCTGCATTACCCATTTTAAACCCTTGGGTAAACATTCCTTTAATATCGATTAACATACAGTTAAACATTGGGAAGAATGGCGCGTAATCAAGATCATGATAATGAATTTCACCTTTATCATGGGCGCGCACTACATCACGTGGCAAGATATGAGATTTTGCATAGTGTTTTGCCACAATACCTGCAAGCAGGTCACGCTGTGTTGGGATCACTTTACTGTCTTTATTAGCATTTTCATTGAGCAAAGAGGCATTGCTCTGCTCAATCAAACCATAAATTTCACTGTTAAGATGACTTTTACGCTCACGTGCAATATCTCTGTCGTGACGATATTCGATATAAACACGGGCTAATTCAAGGTGCCCCTTTTTCATCAGATGTTGTTCTACTTTCTCTTGAATATCATGAATGTCGACTTCAATTTTTCCTTTCAAGTCACTTTCAATATCGCTAGCAATTAAAAATGCATCCACACCTTTACAGCGTGCGGCACCTGATGCTTTTAAAATAGCTTCAGCAATACGTTGAGCATTAAAGGGGACTTGGCTACCGTCGCGCTTAATAACAACCGTTTTCATAATAGGACTCCAAAAATAAAATAACACTACATCTAGTGGGTCGAGACTATACATAACACTATATATACACATATTGATATAAATCAACTTTGAATCGAGGTGCTTATTTTGTGTTTAAAAAGATGCGCCAGTGCATAAACTAAAAATAAAAAAGTTATTGTTAGCACACTTTTTGACAATTTTAGTTTGCACTTTTTAGAGCCCTTACTAGTAGCATGTTTAAAGTGATAGTGATAACTCACCCTCTATATTAGCCCAATCTAATTTCAGTTAAAAAAACTCACTTAGGTTGTTATTTTTGCAGAGCTTGTTTGCTATAATCAGAAATCTTCACCTCCCCCAATTCTGTGAGTGGAATTAAATTCTTATGAGTAACTATTTTTTACTGTTTTTTGGCACGGTACTGGTCAATAACTTTGTTTTGGTTAAATTCCTCGGCTTATGCCCTTTTATGGGGGTTTCCAATAAAGTTGAAACCGCTGTTGGCATGTCGTTTGCGACCACTTTTGTCTTAACATTAACGGCTGCACTCTCCTATATTGTTAATAATTATCTGCTTATTCCATTAGATCTACACTATTTGCAAACACTGAGTTTCATTTTAGTTATCGCCGTTGTGGTGCAATTCACTGAAATGGTGATGCATAAAACCAGCCCAACGTTATATCGTTTATTAGGTATATTTTTACCCTTGATCACCACCAACTGTGCCATTTTAGGATTAGCACTATTAAACATTAATGAAAACCACGATTTTGTTGAATCGATCATTTACGGCTTTGGTGCCGGTATCGGCTTTTCATTAGTCTTAGTCTTGTTCTCTTCAATGCGTGAGCGTTTAGCGGCCTCTGATGTGCCACTGCCTTTTAAAGGCTCAGCGATTGCGATGATCACAGCAGGTTTAATGTCACTTGCGTTCATGGGTTTTACGGGGCTAATAAAATGATCACAGCGACAATTAAAATCCACTGGCGCTTATGCGATTCACAGGACTTAATTAAATGATCACAGCGACAATTAAAAT
>NZ_ATUO01000215.1 GCF_000420245.1 Psychromonas hadalis ATCC BAA-638
GTAACAATGTTATAAACAGCACCAGTGCAAAATTTGCTACCCAGTTGCCGATATTCAACGCGATTAATAATTGTTGTAAATATAATTCAACTTGCTCAATCATTGTTATTCCTAAGGAATCGTTACACAATAACTTGCGCTAAATTTTTTCAAAAACCCTGAAATGACTGGTTATACCAATAACAGTAAATAGCTGATCTATTTTACTGGTTAAAACAACTCACTTCCGCGTTGTAATTTTCGTAAAGGGAACAACCATTTACGTCAACTTACGCCTTGAATTAAGCGGTTTTCCCTGCGGAAAATTTAGATCACATACTTAATGTAATTGGTATTATACCAAACCCATAAATATGTGATCTTTTGGGACGTGAGACTTTAGTCTCGCCTTTACTATTAGCACAGCTAAAGCAGTACGTCCTAACAATTAATGTGACCAGTTAATTAATGAAATTGGTATTATTTTTGAAAACAAAAGCGCAAGTAATTTTGAAACCGATCCTAAATGTAAAAAGCCTCGCGTTGATACTATCAAAGCGAGGCTTTTTTATACATAAATAGAATTAATCTCTAACGTAGATCACTTCCATTGTCTCTTCTTCATCATCATCGTCGTCATCGCTATCATCATAATCAGGATTAACTTCATCTATGGTTGATTCATGGTAATCATCCCACTGAAATTCAACCTGTTGACGCTCTTCTTCAGCGGTGTACTCTTTTGGCATCTCTTCAAGGTGATCAGCAACATTTTGACAGACCAACTGTGTCCCTGTTTTTGAGATGGCAGCCACTTTATAAACAGGGCCTTCCCATTCAAGACGGTCAATCACTGATTTCATGACCACTTCTGCATCTTCCTCAAGCAACAGATCAATCTTATTAAAGATCAACCAACGTTGTTTAGCAGCCAGCTTCGGGCTGTGCTTTGCTAATTCATTTAAAATAATCACTGCATTGTCAGCAGGATCAGACCCATCTGCTGGTAACAAATCAACCATATGCAATAAAACACGACAACGCTCTAAATGACGTAAGAAACGCGTTCCTAATCCAGCACCTTCAGAAGCACCTTCGATTAATCCCGGAATATCGGCAATAACAAAGCTACGACCATGACCCATACTAACTACGCCCAAATTTGGAATAAGCGTGGTAAAAGGGTAATCAGCCACTTTCGGTGTGGCAGCGGAAACACTACGAATAAAAGTAGATTTTCCTGCATTTGGCAGACCTAACATGCCCACATCAGCAAGCAGTAATAGCTCTAGCTGTAAGTTACGAATTTCGCCCGTTGTACCATCTGTCTTTTGACGAGGCGCGCGGTTGGTACTGGTTTTAAAGCGAGCATTACCTAAGCCGTGGAAGCCACCTTTCGCCACTAAAAGTCTTTGACCATCTTTGGTTAAATCACCAATCACTTCACCGGTATCTTCATCACGCGAACGCGTTCCAACGGGAACGGGAATAATCAAGTCGTTACCACGAGAGCCTGTACAATCACGCGTTTGACCATTTTCTCCACGCTCTGCCGCATAAAAACGGATAAAACGGAAATCTACAAGGGTATTTAAATTTTCATCAGCCTGTAGGTAAACATCACCTCCATCACCACCGTCACCACCATTTGGGCCACCGCGTGGAATATATTTTTCTGTACGGAAGCCAACACAGCCGTTGCCACCATCTCCAGCGTCAACCTTAATTTTTGCTTCATCAACAAACTTCATTCTAACCTCCAAGAAAAATACCAATCTCTATTATTGGCATTAGTATACCTATTTATATTAAACATAGATCACATTATTTCTATCAATATAAATAGATACAAAAAAAAAGCCCCGCATAAAATGCAGGGCTTTAAAATTTTGTTTCGAAACTGAATTATTCAGCAACGATGCTCACGAATGAACGTAGTGGTTTACCTTTCTTTTCGAATTTAACTGTACCAGTTGCTTTCGCGAAAAGAGTGTGGTCTTTACCAAGACCAACATTTGTACCCGCGTGGAATTTAGTACCACGTTGACGTACAAGAATATTACCAGCTAAAACAGACTCGCCACCAAAACGTTTAACACCTAAGCGTTTACTTTCTGAATCGCGACCGTTATTAGTACTACCACCAGCTTTTTTATGTGCCATTTTTAATAACTCCTAATTAAGCGTTAATCGCAATAATTTTAACTTCTGTAAACCACTGGCGATGACCAGCTTGAGTACGAGAATGTTTACGACGGCGGAACTTAACGATTTTAACTTTTTTACCACGACCGTGGGCAACCACTTCTGCAGTTACTTTACTACCTTCAACGTATGGAACACCAACTTTGATGTCGTCTGCGCTTGCTACTAGAAGAACTTTATCAAATTCAACAGTTGCGCCAGCTTCTACATCTAGTTTTTCCAAACGAAGAGTTTGTTCAACAGCAACACGGTGTTGCTTGCCACCACTCTGGATAACAGCGTACATGTTTATTACTCCGTTCAGGCGTCTCGTGCTATTCATCTAGGAATCAGCATCAAGAGCACACTTATTAATCACAATGGTGGCGGAGTCTACGGCAAGTTTCCACTATTGGCAATCATATTTAGTAAAAATAAAACAAATAGTTTATGCTAAAAAATAACCTTTAAAATTAAATTTAAATAATAACGCCTAACAGCAGAGAATATATGACTTTTACGATTGGTTCCCTAGCACAAAAAGCACTGGTGAATGTTGAAACAATCCGCTTTTATCAGCGCAAAGGTTTATTAAAAAAACCCATAAAACCACTACATGGTTATCGTCAATATGATAATCAGACGTTGCAACGAATTTTGTTCATAAAACGCGCTAAAAAACTAGGCTTCACGTTAAAAGAGATCCAAGATCTCCTGTGTATTGAAAAAAATCGTTGTCATGAGATACAACACTTAGCGATCGAAAAACGCCTAGTGATCCAAAAAAAAATAACCGATCTCGCTAAACTCGAAGAAACATTAACCCTGCTCATTGAGCAGTGTGAGATAACAAAAGAAACAAACCACTGTGCAATTGTTGATGCTTTTAAATAATTATTTTATCTCCACCCATTGACTCCGTACCTAAGTACGGACCTTATAATATTAATTAATAAGGGGATAATCATGAATTTCAGTAATCTATTTGAAAAAACAGGGGTACTTGCCACTATCACCGCTTCGATGAGTTGTGGCTTTTGCTTTCCACTACTTGCCTCATTAGGGGCCTCACTTGGCATCGGATTCTTATCCGAGTACGAAGGTTTTTTTATTCAAACACTTATCCCAGTCTTAGCAGGGTTTATTATTGCGATGCAAGCGTATGCTTATTTTAACCACAAACAACACCTCTATCTATTTTTTGGTTTAATTGGGCCCGTCACTATTTTAATTTTAAAATATTTCTTTTGGATGGCAACCTACCGAACCGAAATCTATTATCTCGCCCTGATATGCATGCTTTGTTACTCCATTTTCACTCTGTTTAAACCGCCCTATCCACTATGTAAAATCAAAATGGAAATGAAATAATGAAAAAAGCGATTATTTCACAATCTTTATTAATCTGTCCATCGTGTCAACACAAAACGCTTGAAACAATGCCTGACAATACTTGTCAGTGGTTTTATGAATGTGTCCACTGCCACACTGTTTTGAAACCGAAAGCGGGTGATTGTTGCGTATTTTGCTCTTATGGCACGATTCCTTGCCCATCAATGCAAAATAAATAGCGCTTAGCTTGTAACAGAGTTGAGATAAAACCAATAAAGGGCAATAATAGGCATCTACTTTTTGCGCCTAATTCGGAACAGTTACTCCATGGATATTAAACAAATTCAACAATTATCAAACGATGATATGTTACACGTTAATACCTTAATTCAAGCACAATTAACCTCTGATGTGGCGCTGATTAACCAACTTGGTTTTTATATTGTTAATAGTGGCGGTAAACGAATTCGTCCATTAATTACCATTTTAGCAGCCAAAGCGCTCAATATTAATGATCATAAAATAACAAAATTAGCTGCCATTATTGAATTTATCCATACAGCGACACTTTTACACGATGATGTGGTTGATGAATCAGACTTACGCCGCGGTGAAAAAACGGCCAATGCACTGTTTGGCAATGCGGCCAGTGTGTTAGTGGGTGACTTTTTATATACCCGCTCATTTCAGATGATGAGTGAACTGCAAAACTTAAAAGTGATGGATGTCCTCTCAAATGCGACCAATGTAATTGCAGAGGGTGAGGTGTTACAGTTGATGAATTGTAAGGATCCTGATACCACTGAAAAAAGTTATATGGATGTTATCTACTTTAAAACAGCAAAACTGTTTGAAGCGGCAACACAGCTCGTTGCCGTTTTAGGAGAACAACCTGTCGCGATAGAGAACGCCCTGCTTGATTATGGTAAATATCTAGGCACAGCATTCCAACTGACCGATGATGTGATGGATTACAGCTCAGACGCAGCAGAGATGGGCAAAAATACCGGTGATGATTTGGCAGAAGGTAAGCCCACGTTACCACTACTTTATGCAATGCAACACGGCACAGCAAAGCAAATCGCACTGATTCGAGAAGCGATCGAGAAAGCCAACGGCATGCAATATTTTGATGAAATCATGCTGGCATTAAAAGAGACCAAGGCGTTAGAATATACCCAAAGACGCGCATTGGAAGAGGCAGATAAAGCTATCAAGGCACTCGCTATTTTACCTGAAAGTGAATACAAACAAGCATTAATTAGCCTTGCACATATCGCAGCAGATAGAAAAAGCTAATCACAACAAACCAGGGAAAACGGGTTTAAATAATACAAGTTAAGTACAGTTAACCACCAATCCAGTGATTTTTCTTGATTGAAGGAATTAGTCTCTATTTATATAAATGAAAACATGCAGGACTAAAGTCCCACTTCCCAAAAGTAAGCTAATTATTCATCGGAAGTGGGACTTTAGTCCTGCCTTTTGATGCTTGAATTAACAACTGACCAGAAAGCAAACTCATTCTGTTTGTTTTAAACCCGTTTGCCCTGCACAACAAACAGACAGACAAGCGGGATTATAGTCC
>NZ_ATUO01000216.1 GCF_000420245.1 Psychromonas hadalis ATCC BAA-638
TTCACTGGTGGTTTTACCGTATCGTTTGGCAATCACCGACAGAGATTCACCGCTACGCACTTTGTGCACCGTTGCTTTTATTGGTGTATTTACAGCAGAGCTTGCTAGGTGATAACCACGAGTTGGAATTTTAATTTTTTGTCCAATCGCAAGCGAAGTAGAACGGAGCTTGTTATAATTTTTAAGTTCGTTAGTGGTTGAACCATAACGTTTTGCAATCACAGAAAGTGATTCACCGCTTTTCACTTTATGCACTTTAACTTGTGTCAGTATCGATGTTTTCACTGGCACAACCATTATCGGATCACGCTTCACCACCAACTGATAATTAGAAGGGATTTTTAACACTTGACCAATTCTTAACGCGCTAGATTTTAAACGGTTATGAGATTTTAACTCACTTGCACTGACGCTGTAACGCGCAGCCAAAATAGACAGTGATTCACCACTGCGTACGGTATGTTTAATCGCACGTCTTTTTTGTGCAAACAGGGAGTCATGGGGAGGCGACTCTCTAAAGTGTCGATAGATCCCTTTGAATACGGCATTAGATATACGATTTTGAAAGTCAGCTTGATTTAATAGACGCTCTTCACGATGGTTAGTAATAAAACCCGCTTCCACTAAAATAGAAGGGATATAGGGCGATTTTAGTACCGCCAGACTTGCGCCAACGGGTTTTTTCTTATGCATTTTAGTGATCTGCTTTAGCTCTTTAGCCACTAAACTTCCCACATCCGAGCCCACTTGCATGGAGTTGGATTTGGACATATCAAAAAACACTTTATTTAAAAAAGGCACACTGCCAGCACTTTTACTTGACTCACCTTTACCACCGAGTAACTCAGAATGCACTTCATGGCGTTCCATACGACGACCCATTTCAGAGTTTGCACGGCGATCTGATAATATCCAAACCGATGCGCCACTTGGCTGGCTAGAACTAAATCCATCGGCATGAATTGAGACTAAAAAATCTGCTTTACCGTTAACCGCGAGCTCTGAACGTTTATTTAAATTAACGTAATAATCGCCCGTACGAATTAAAAAAGCGTTCATACCTGCTTGTTGATTAATGCGTTTTTGTAAACGTTTTGCTATTTGTAGGGTGATTTTTTTCTCGTAGCTAAACCGCCCAATCGCCCCGGGATCATCTCCACCATGGCCCGCATCAATGGCAATAATAACATCTCGCCCGACACGAGTTGGCTGGGTATTTTTTTGCGTTTTATTGGGTTTTGGCACAATCTTAGGCGCTTGATGAGGCAAGTCAATAACCAAACGGTGTCCGTAAGGTTTGGCTGGAGGCAGGGTAAATATTTTTGCTTTACTTGGCTGTTTAAGATCAATAACAAGACGATAAGTGCCCTTGCTCTCGCTGCCACTTTCACGAATATTTTTTACCAACGGCCCTTTATGCGCTATTTTTTTAAGATTAATTTTACTGGTGGTTGATTTGATATCAATCACTAAGCGATCCGGTCTTTTTAGATAATGGATCTCATAATTTGGCTTAGTCATGAGATCTAATACAACACGGGTATTATCCGGAGAAGGCCACGCACGCGCACCTTTTAATTGATTAGCGTGCACACTGCTAAAAGCTAATAATAAAAAGCTAATAATAAAAAGTTGTTTGATGAAAATATTATGGGTTAATTTCATAGTTTTTGTAATACTTGCCTGCCTATCTCTGTATTTGCTTGCAGTTCAATTAAACGTTGCTCACCTTCGTAACGTAAGGTTAAATCAATATCAGCAACGGGCAAAACACCTTCGCCACGCTCAGGCCATTCTACAAGACAGTGACTATTATCAGAAAAGTAATCACGAATGCCCATAAACTCTAACTCTTCAGGGTCACCCAAACGGTATAAGTCAAAATGATAAACCTGCCAATCGACCAATTCATAAGGTTCAACTAAAGTATAAGTCGGACTTTTAACATGACCTTTATGCCCTAAACCTTGTATAAACCCGCGGGTTAATGTGGTTTTTCCTGCGCCTAAATCACCGTGTAAGTAAATACAAGTTGCTTTGTCACATGCGCCACTTAAACGCCCACCAAAAGCAACGGTTTGCTCTGCATCACTCAATTTTTCTTTAAACTTGTTTACCATTATGGATTAACTAACTTCCTGATATATGGGAAAAGATCACTTGCTAACAACCCTCGTTCATCCGATTTGGCAGCTGCGTCAGCGGCTAAACCGTGGATAGAGACCCCTAATAGTGAGGCTTGTAGCGAATCTAACCCTTGTGCTAATAATCCCGCAATGATACCAGAAAGTACGTCCCCCATGCCACCACTTGCCATTCCGGGATTACCAACATTTGCCACATAGACCTGTTTACCATCACAAATTAGCGTTCCCGACCCTTTCAAAACCACAATACCACCAAAACTACGTTGCAAATTACGCACTGCACTAAAGCGATCTTGTTCAATTTTACTGATTGAACAACCGAGCAAAGTCGCAGCTTCTCCTGGATGCGGTGTTAATATCCAGCTCTCTTTCCATGCCGGTTTATTGACCAAAAGATTCAAGGCATCAGCATCAATCACCGTGGGCAGCTCACTAGCAAGCACATAATCAAGCAACGTTTGTGCCCATTCATCTAAGCCAAGACCGGGCCCAATCGTCAACACTGTTGCCCAGTCTCGAATCGCACTACCATCAAAGTGATCAAGTTCAACCCCTTCCCCCATCAACTCGGGTCGCCCCGCCAGAATAGTTAATAGATTTTCAGGCAATGTTAATACCTTTACTAAACCCGAACCACAGCGCAATGCCGCTTCCGATGCCAAACGCGCGGCCCCGGGCATACCTTTGTTGCCACCCACCACCAATGTTTTACCAAAAAAACCTTTATGGCTGGTACGCGTACGTGGTTGCAAAGCATCACTAACATCAGAGTAGGTAACACGTGAAACGGTGCTTTTACAAAGCGATGTAAACTCTTTTTTGATGCCTAACGCAGAAAAGTAGATCTTGCCACAATACTCCGCAGAGCGTCCCGTAAACAGTCCCTGCTTCAAACCCACAAAGCTGATCGTCGCATCAGCATTAACCGCCACATCCGCAATCGCCCCCGTATCGGCATTTAATCCAGAAGGAATATTCACACTTAATACAGGTTTGTTGGTTTGATTTATTTTATGAATCAGGCGTTGATACTCCGCGCGCACCGTGCCTAATAACCCCGTACCCAGTAGTGCATCAACAATTACATCGGCAGCTTCAAAATCAGCCTGCTCAATACTATCAATTACCCCTTGTTCAATACGCCATGCATTACGTGCTTCAGCAGCCTCTGCCACTAATGTCGAGGCATCGCCCATTTGGCAGAGCTGTACATGTAAACCGGCATCTTTGGCAATAGCGGCAAACACATAACCATCACCGCCATTATTGCCACTCCCCGTTAATACCAACACACTTGTCGCATCGGGGAAGTGACTTTTAAATACTTGGTAACAAGCCTCCCCTGCGCGTTTCATCAAGCCGTATAGCGTTGTCCCCGCTTGTTCTGCAGCCAACTTTTCAAAATCTTTTATCTGCTGAGCACGATACAAAGAGTGTGGTAAACTGCATTTGATTTTTATCTGGTCAGAAAGCATGTTTTTTGTCCTATGCGCTATTGGGAGAAAATAATGGTTGAGAACAACATCTGCACTGATCAAGTCAGTTTTGATCAGATCGATTTAATTCAGTTATCTGAAAATATCAAGCTCTGGGGCAAAGCGCTAGGTTTTCAGCAAGTGGGTATCGCAGATATCGATCTCAAACAACATGAAGCCAAATTACAGCAGTGGTTAGACAACCAATATCACGGTGAGATGGATTACATGGAAAAGCATGGCATGAAACGTGCTCGCCCTGCCGAACTTCACCCCGGTACATTACGCGTTATCTCAGTGCGCATGGATTACCTGCCCGACAACGCACAATTTGCACGCACGCTTAAAAACAAAAACAATGCTTATATCAGCCGTTATGCCTTGGGGCGTGATTATCACAAGGTATTACGTAAACGTTTAAAGCAACTAGGACAAAAAATTGAGCAACAAGTTGGCAAGCTTGGTTACCGTCCTTTTGTTGATAGCGCCCCCGTTTTAGAGCGCCCATTAGCAGAAAAAGCGGGGTTAGGATGGACAGGTAAGCACTCACTACTCATTGATTCCAAAACTGGCTCATGGTTTTTTATCGGCGAACTGATGATTGATTTGCCCCTGCCGGTTGATAAACCTGTAGAAGAAAAATGTGGTGCATGCGTGGCATGTATAAAGATATGTCCAACACAAGCCATTGTCGCCCCTTATGTGGTGGATGGACGACGCTGTATCTCCTATCTGACTATCGAATTACAGGGACCAATCCCGATTGAATTTCGCAAAGCGATTGGTAACCGTATTTATGGTTGTGATGATTGCCAACTTATCTGTCCGTGGAACCGTTTTGCAAATATCACTCAAGAAGCCGATTACCAAGCGCGTCATCAACTTGAAAAACAGCCACTACTGGATCTATTTGCATGGAGTGAAGCGCATTTCTTAACCACCACCGAAGGCTCACCGATTCGTCGTATCGGTTATTTGCGTTGGTTACGTAACATTGCCGTGGCACTGGGTAACGCCCCCACCAGCAAGGCGATTGTTGAAGCGCTTAATGAAAAACTTAAACACAGTGACTCTGAGCTGTTAAACGAACATATCAGTTGGGCACTTGAGCAACATGCACTACAAATTCCTATTGTTAACGAGCGCCTAAATAATCGTTTGATTAAAGCGATTGAGAAAGGGTTGCCAAGAGATGCTTGATGGCTTGTTTAATTAACTGATCTAGGACGTGCTGCTTTAGCTGCGCCAATAATAAAGGCGAGACTAAAGTCTCACGTCCAAAAAAGATCATAAATTTAGTAGAATAGGTATTATACCAATTACAATAAATATCTGGTCTATTTTACTGGTTAAAACAACTCACTTCTACGTTGTAAGTTTCGCAAAGGGAACAACCATTTACGTCAACTTACGCCTTGAATTAAGCTGTTT
>NZ_ATUO01000217.1 GCF_000420245.1 Psychromonas hadalis ATCC BAA-638
CCAAATTTAATTGCAATTTCCGCTTTTAATGCTTCTTTACTATAACTTTTTTCTGCTGTTGCCATCATCTCCATCACTTGATGACCATGAATCGATTCGCTCATGTTTTTTACCTTTTATTATTCATTTAAAGCACTATAACCAAGTGATTGACTCAAGTATTGATTTAGGACATATAATACCAATCCGCATAAGTATCTGATCTATCTTGTTGGTTAAAATAATAAATAGCGACGTTGCATTCAATCGCAATAGCTAGCTATTACTCAATCATGCACCTTGCTCTTCATCATTTTTCCTCAACAAGCCCTGATCACAATATTATGCGGAATGGTATAAATGAAAAAAGGCGAATACCGTTAAGTATCCGCCTTTTTATAGTCTTAATGTTCATTCCATTGATTGTTTCCACACCCTTGTGGTTCCCTGACAATTGCTAATCTAAGCAGTTTCCCATTTCTTGTTCCCTGAGAGTGTCCTTGATCCTTGTTAACAATCCTATTGTAACCGCTTCTGCCTTGAAGGTGTCCTTGCTCTAAATCCCTTAGAGTGTCCATGAATCCCTATTAGCAATAAATCCTATTGCGCCTTTCTTGCAAATTAATTGCCCAGAAAGTGTTCCTTGATCGATGCTCCAAGCTTTTCCTTACCCAATCCGTTTGAGTTTCCTTAAATCCATGATGCAATTGAATCTATTGCAGCGCTTTTATCCTAAAGCATCCTTTAAATACAGCTCCAAGCTTTTATCCTTTTACCAATCCGTCTGGTATTCCTACTATCCGTAATACAAATTCTATTGCAACCTCTTCTGAGGTGTTCCTATTAAATGCTTTCCTAGCTTGTTAACGCGAAATCCCATCTCTGCGCTTTATCCCTTAACTTGTAAACAAGTATAAACAGCTAAGAAAAAGAGAAACAACATATTTTAATAATTACTTGGCACAAGTGTAAATATTATCATGGGAATTAATTTAAACATAATAAAATCAACAAGATACACGAAACTTACATTTTTTTGTTAGCGATAACAATCGTTATAAAAGGTGGAAGTCTCCGCTTGAAATAGCGGATCTCTTACAAACCAAAAGCGCCCCCTTATGAGTAGCAAAAATCAGTAATTATTTAACCACCCACTGACCCGTACTATTTTGAATATACTGCCCTGCAGGCGTTTTTTTGATGGTTTTTTCTCCCGCTAAAAGAGAAACCTGTTTAACTGTCATGCTATTTTTTTCTGCGATTTGGGCATATTTATCAAGGCGACGTTGGTTAATATCTTTCACTAATGCCTCCACCTCAAGGGAGCTTTCTACCACACCCAATAAACCATTATTTTGCTCTCCAATGATACCTTGCTCTTTGGCATCGCCAAGATCGAGTGCAAATGTTGAAATACTTAGTATTAGTGTGCATAAAACAAATAACTTTTTCATTTTTATCTCTCTTTCAATTTATCTTGATTGACGGAATAAAATTTAATACTCAAAACTAGAACAGGCCACTATCTTCATCAAATAGATCATCAAGCTCTTTATCTATTTTAATACGGATTTCATGGTCTATTTTCACATTGAGGTTGATGGTAATAGGCTCACTGGGCATCGCAAGCTCAATACGTGGCGTACAAGCAGACACTAAAAACAGGGCTAATACCAGTAGGTAAGGGTTAGTTGGCACTAATATCTCTCCTTTATATTGCGCGTTAATTGGTCGTTAAAACGTAGGCTTTTTAACAGTTTTAAAATATTTTCTTGATGTGAATAGTTAAAGTGAATAGGTTGAGCACCACTTATATTAGGGCTTATTCCTTTAATTTCAATTTTTAAATCACTCTCTCCATCACTAGTATACTCGATACGACCCTGCATAGTATCAAACTGAAAATTTGATAATAATTGCATGACGAATGAAACGTCAGCATTACCATTTCCCATCGCCTTAATCACGGTACTTTCAGGGACTTTAATGTAACCACCCGGTGGCCTAGCAAAAATCATACCCTCTGTAATTTCAGGGCCATTAATCGTTAAACTTAAAGGTAACATGCCATCAATGATTGCCTTACTTTGTATCTCAGGATAGGCACTGAATTTAATAATTTCAGACAAACTTACACCGGCAATATTCAATATGGTTTGACTCGGTGGAGTCAGTTTAAAATCATCAAAATCCAGCCGTCCGCCTAATAATCTAGCTTTGAAATGTTGCACAATAGGCTCACCTGCATTTATCTGAGCATCTATTTGCAACGCTTGAATAGGTACACCTACAAATAAATTTTCAATTTTAAGCTGTTGCTTATCTTTTTGAATCATTATCTTTTTATCGATAAAATAATCAAGATCACTGCTAAAACTCAGACCATCAAATAAAATATCATCATGTTTCCCTGCGACATCATCCGCACTCAGTGAACTCACAAAAGTAACCGTTTTCTGTTTACGCTGATATTTAACCAATAAATTCAGTTTAATCATCCCCTTCTCTATTTCGAAAAGATCTAAACCATCAACATAACGAGCAGATGCTTTCACTAAGGTGTGAAGAATAATATGATTTTCTAAAAGCTGTAACTGTACCTTTTCTGAATCAATAAAAAGCTTGCCGGTTAATTTTTGATTAAGTAGCGCTACAGTCCAGTCTACTAGTAGGGAGTTCTCTTTTCCACGGGTAATTAACTGCATAAAAAGAGGCGGTAATTTTTGTTTATCAATACGAATACGCCGACTTTTTCCGCGCGGTACTTTTGTTAACAGAGTACTTGAACCAATACGCAAATGTAGGGGTAATTTTTCTATTTTTAATTGCTCATAATTAAAAAAAGCAGGCGCTGATAGTTTGAGTTTGATATACGATGTTTTCCAACTCTGCTTTTCTGAAAGAGAAATCGTCACCTTTTTTGCATTCACTAAAAGTGCAGAAAGGGTGATGTTTTGTTTCAACAGATCCACATGGCCAGATGCTGATAAACTTAATCGTTGCGCAAACTCTGCAACCTCCCCATGCCATTCAATATTAAATTTTCCTTGAAACCAACGGTTAAGATCACTCTGATAATGTACGGTTAAGTTGTTGTTTAAATAACGCTGTTGTGGCTCTGTTAAATCGATATAACGAGATAGTTTTTGTAACTTAACAACCACTTCGATGGTTAATTTTTTCGTAGTAAGGTCAAGGGTTAACTTGGCCTTTAACAGATCATTGATAAGTGTGGAAAATAGTGCAGAGTCTGTTTTTGTAAGAAAGAGACTGCTGGAAAAGGTATTTTTAAATAGATCAGAAAACAGGTTAATGGTTTTAAAACGTAACTTAAAAGAGGGTAGCTGACCAATCTGGGTAAACAGTTGTTTAACCAGATCATTTTTCTGCGTTTCTGAGAGTGCACGATTATTCTGAGCATCACTTTGACCACAGTCTAGATCCCAGTTAAGCAGGCCAATATCACTGTTTATCTGCCCATCACTTTTATCTACCTTTAAATCGTTAATTTGATTTTGAGGACAGTTTTTATCTGGCTGTAATTTTTTTATATTTACCGTTAATAGGGGTAACCATGTTAACTTTTCAAGCGAGGTTGCCTCTGTTAGTGGTGCAATAATCAATAGGCTTAAAGCACAGATGAAAGCGGCAAGTCCCTTGCCAAATAAACGCATAGTGAACTACTGTCCCCACTCGATAATGCCATCTATCTGTTTACCATCTTCGCTGACAATAAGCCATTTTATATGTTTTTCACGCATCAACTCCTCGGCTTCACAAAGGCGCGTATCAGAAGAGATAAAACAGGGCGTTTTATTCATCAATTCACTCGCAAGTGTATCATTGATATTTTTCCCTGATATTAAAAATCGACGTAAATCGCCATCAGTAATAACCCCTTGTAATTGCTTATCTTTCATCACTAAAGCAAGCCCTGTACGGGTTTCTGTCATCACTAACAGTGCATCAGTTAATGAAGTATCAGTGTCAACAAACGGTAAATTTTCACTGCGCATCTCATTTTTAACAAAAGTTAATAAACGTCGTCCTAAACTGCCACCGGGGTGAAAACGAGCAAAGTCCATTGGGGTAAAGCCTTTTTCAAGAGTCAGTACAGAAGAGAGTGCATCACCAATAACAAGCGTCAATGTCGTTGATGTGGTTGGCGCTAAGTTATTAGGACAAGTCTCTTTTTCAATGCTTGCATCTAAGACCACATCTGAATTCTTGGCTAACGATGAATCCACTCCCCCCGTTATAGAGATGATTTTATTACCAAAATTTTGCAGTGATGGAATAATTTTTAACAGTTCATCTGTTTCACCACTGTAGGAGATAAGTAACATCAGGTCATCCGCCATGACCATACCTAAATCACCATGGAACGCTTCACCCGGATGTAAAAAAAATGAGGGTGTACCTAAAGAGGCTAAACTCGCTGATATTTTTTTACCAATATGTCCCGACTTCCCCATACCACAAACAATCACACGTCCAGTGCAATTTTTCATCAGCGCTAATGCTTGCAGGTATTCATCACCTAATGCTTTGCTATGCGCTGAAATTGCTTGGCATTGCACATCAAAAACATTACGTACTTCTTTTAATAGTTGTTTTTTAGAAAGCGAAAATTGGGTCATAAAAATTCCTTAAAGTCAGTCCGTTAAGTTTACTTATCTTTAACTATTTGGAAAGCGATAAAAGGAAGTTATTAGCAGGTAATTCTTAACAAGTAATGATGAAAGGCACTTTGCAAGGGAGTCGTTGTTATTTCTGAAAGGGTAAGTAGGGCTAAAGTCCTACGTCTAATAACCATTTGGATTGGATTTGGAAGGTGCTCAGCATGATGAAATTTGAACTTACTGAATAGCCCCATTATCTTAAAACAGCGCGCTACATTAGTGTTTAGATTGTACTTGAAAAGAGGGTTACTGAATAGCCCCATTGTCTTAAAACAGCGCGCTACATTAGTGTTTAGATTGCACTTGAAAAGAGGGTCGGTATGATCTTACTGAATAGCCCC
>NZ_ATUO01000218.1 GCF_000420245.1 Psychromonas hadalis ATCC BAA-638
CTAAGGTAGCCCTCAGAACCACCATTATCCGATGTTATTTTTTGACTGGTGACATAATCATTTAAATGTCGAGTAATACTTGTTTTGTGTTTTCGTAGCGCCTGAGATATTAACTCCTCAGACCAACCTTCAGCAGATAATAAAATCGCTTTTATTCTATCGCACTCGCGCTTATCCCTGCTCATTTTATGGCGAGATTCTAAAATCTTTTTTTGCTGATAGGATAATGATATTTGCATATAGACAGTTTGATCTTTTAAATTTAAATTTCAACTTAATTTTCCTAAATGAGAAGTCTTTTCAAAGATCATGGGTATAGACAGTTTGATCTTTTAAATTTAAATTTCAACTTAATTTTCCTAAATGAGAAGTCTTTTCAAAGATCATGGGTATATAACAAAATTAAATATATTTATATCTTAAAATCACCAACGAACTTTAATTTTTTTAACAAAAAAATAGAACAAATATCATAAAGTATGATGATACTTTTCCATATGATTTAAATTTTCGATATATTTATACGATGTATTTCACTTAATATTAATTAATAAAACAAAGATCCTTTTTCAAAAGCTATTTTTTATGATGCAATGTTTCATCTTAACGAGAAAGCATTAAAAAATACGTGTGGAATTATCAGGTTATGAATATGAACAGGTGGTAGAAAGAAGCTGAGATGAAACGATGATTGCTAACCTGTTTAAAAACGCTCAGTAGATAAACTGATCTGGTTAACGTTTATGACACTTTTCTCTGAGATAGAAGCGCATGTTTAATTAATTGCTGATGTACATCAGTGAGTGAATCGGCAATAACATGACCAAACGCTCTAATCTCTGCACTTGGTTTAACAAGGTCAGGTATCTGAAATAGTTGCATATGAGCCGCCATCGCAGCCTGCGCACCATTGTTTGAGTCTTCAAAAGCAAGGCACAGCTCAGGCGCAATATTCAAACGCTTTGCTGCTAATAAAAATATCTCCGGATGTGGCTTGCCCTGTTGCACCTCACAGCCCGTACTCAAATGATCGAAATAGTCATATAACCCAGCTAATGTTAACTTGGTAATTGCTAACTCTCGATGTGTTGACGTCGCGACTGCGATTGGAATATTTTTCTCTTTTAACCAACAAAGTAATGC
Source organism: Psychromonas hadalis ATCC BAA-638 (assembly GCF_000420245.1). Taxonomy (GTDB): domain Bacteria; phylum Pseudomonadota; class Gammaproteobacteria; order Enterobacterales; family Psychromonadaceae; genus Psychromonas; species Psychromonas hadalis. The sequence continues at coordinate 1,144 of NZ_ATUO01000218.1, forward strand.
CACAACGCCTTTTTTAACTGGAATAGCTTGGTTTTGGACGATAGGGTTATACCTATCCATCCACGCTTTACGTAAAGATTCATACGCGATTCTATCGCCATAACCCTTTGTTAAAATAGCTTCAATTCCTTGCGCATTACAACCGATAATAGACAGATATGTCTGCTCTAGAAAAGGTAATGATAAAAACTCACAAGCATCACGAAACGCCTGTTGGCAAACACGCTCTGTATCTAATAACAATCCATCCATATCAAAAATAGCGGCTTGGTAATGCATTTTTATCTCCTGCTTTAAAACGCTATAATACAACTAAATTTTATTTGACACCATTGAACTTTTCTCTGTTTATCGACTCTGATAAAAACAAATAATTAATTGCAATTTTTGTGCATAATCACCTGTCTTATTAATTGATACCCTATGATTTGGAGCTTTACCTTGAACAACTTGCCTCGTTTCTTGCGCCTATTTGCATTAACCCTTCTGTTTAGTAATACATTGGCTTACAGTGCTGAGTTTATCCAAACCAATACTGGTTGGCTCAATAATCCACTGCATAAGCCCGTTTCACTACAAATGCAACTCACAGGTAATATTGATAAACAGAACAAAACAGCGGATCTACTGCTTGATATTACCCTTGAGGGAGACTGGAAAACTTATTGGCGATCTCCAGGTGAAGGTGGTGTTGCCCCTGCTTTTGATTGGCAGGTAGACTCTAAAAATATTAATAATATTAATTGGTTTTGGCCTGCACCGAAACGTTACCCTGTGTTAGGTGTAGAAACGCTCGGTTATAAACATCAAATCCACCTACCCATGACACTTGAGTTACAAGATCTTGCTCAACCTACTTTGCTAAAAGGTCGACTTACCTTAGCTTCATGCACCACGATTTGTGTATTAAGTGACTATGATATTGAGCTGTCATTTACCCCTAATGATCTCATTGTAGATCCAGATATCGCCTTTAATTATGCACAAGCGATGGGCTCAGTACCGATATTGATCGATGAAAAACAGATACAATCAGGTAAAGATAGCGCTTCAATTAGTGCATTAAAATCTCACTGGGATAATAAAAAACAGCAACTTATTGTGCAAATAGAAAGAAAATTTAACTGGCAACAAGTAGATGTTTTTGTTGATTTACAAAATCCCGATCTTGATGGTGTTTTTTTCTCTAAGCCACAAATCAATATTGATAATAAACAGCTCACAGCCATCTTTGATGCCTCTAGTTGGGCCGGAGAAGTTGACCTTAGTAACACACAAATTCATGCAACTGTAATTGATGAAGATATTGCTACCGAACTCATTAGCACCACAACAGATCAAATCATCCACTATAAAAACAGCACCACCAGCCTCTTTTCTATGTTTTTAATCGCTCTACTCGGCGGTTTGATTCTCAACATTATGCCTTGTGTTTTACCTGTTTTAGGTATGAAATTAAGTTCTGTATTAGGTGCGCATGGCATCGAAAAATCACAAATTCGCAAGCAATTTTTAGCCTCCTCATTGGGCATTTTAACTTCATTTTGGATATTAGCATTTTTCTTACTTACCCTAAAACTATCAGGTGAAGCACTTGGCTGGGGTATACAGTTCCAAAATCCTTACTTCATCGCGGTGATGGTTGCTATTACCGCACTCTTTGCCACTAATATGTTAGGCCTATTTGAGATTCAACTACCGAGCAATATGCAAACTTGGCTGGCAACTAAAGGCGATCAATCTTACCTTGGTCATTACTTGCAAGGAATGTTTGCCACCCTACTTGCCACCCCTTGTAGCGCACCTTTTTTAGGTACCGCAGTCGCGTTTGCACTTGGCGCTTCCACCGTCGAGTTATTTGTTATCTTTAGTGCATTAGGATTAGGCATGGCACTGCCATGGCTATTAATTGCCTTATTTCCCTCTATCGCCCTATTACTGCCTAAACCAGGTAGATGGATGGGAACCGTTAAACTCATTTTTGCATTAATGATTTTAGCCACCAGCTTGTGGTTATTAAGCCTACTAAGTAACTTTATTGGTTTGGGTTATGTATTGCTTATCAGTGCTATTTTTCTTATTATTTTATTAACCTTAGTCACTCAAAAACATGGAAAACGCACCACCATTATTGTCATTGCGGCGGTATTAATAACCAGTGCAGCGGGGTTGTTAGTGGGTAGCTTAACGGCAAAACATTGGGCAAGCCCGCTCGCAAACGATCTGGTTTGGTTGCCTCTTAATACAACACAGTTACAGCAACATGTTAAAGATGGCAAAACAGTGTTTGTAGATGTAACCGCAGATTGGTGCGTCACCTGTAAAGCCAATAAAATTGGCGTATTGCTACAAGATCCTGTTTATAGTGCACTGCAAGCAGACAATATAATTCTGATGAAAGGAGATTGGACGGTACGCTCAGATAAAATAACCGCTTACCTACAATCTTACGGTCGTTATGGCGTACCTTTCAATATTGTATATGGCCCGGCGTCACCACAAGGCATTGAACTATCAACCATTTTAAGCAGTGATGTGGTGTTAAGTGCGATTGCTAAGTCACAGGAGCAATAATATGGATGAACCAATAAAGAAAAAATCAGCAATCAAACGTCGTAAGGGTTGGTTAGGTTGGTTAAAAGAGGCGGTCATTTTTATCACCATTATCGTGGTGGTGGGCTGGGGAGCTGATCTGTGGCGTAGCCAATCTATCGTATCTGGTCAAGCCCCTGAACTCATCAGCCAATCTATAGTAGGTAATGAGGTCGATCTCATCGCAATGAGTCAAGATAAACCTGTACTGGTTTATTTCTGGGCAACATGGTGTGCGGTGTGTAGTGGCGTTTCACCTTCAGTTGATTTTATTGCATCAAACTATCAAGTAGTGACCGTTGCTCTGACGTCAGGAAAAGAGGCGCGCATCAAACAATATATGAATGCAAAAGAGTATAACTTCACCGTGGTTAATGATCCTAAAGGAGAGATTAGTCGCAGTTGGGGTGTTTCGGTAACACCCACTATTTTTGTGATAGATAAAGGCGAAATAACCTCTGTAACCACGGGATTCACTTCACCTATTGGCATGTGGTTACGGTTATTACTGGCTTAAGAGTTCATTAGCACTAATGTCATAATATTTTTTAAACAACTTATCGGTAAAGCTCTCATCTTTGAGTGCTTTTAACGCCATTTGAAAACGATAAGCGGTTGAACGTTTCGCCACTTTTTTTGGGAAGTTATTATAAACAAGTGCTTGTTGAGGATCATAATCGGGGTTCACTTCTTCACTCATATGCGGTGAAGCTCGAGAAAATCCAACGGTTAACTCCGTTAACCCTCCACAACAATTAATATGAAATTTTAACTCATTGGCACGGAGATTTGACTTCAAGTAATACGACAACGTGTTAAACCAATATCTGCGGAGGGCAAGCCATTGGCAAAAAAAAATATATATACCCGTTATCATTCAAGGTGCAAAATTCAGCAAGATGTGAGGTGAGCAGGTTCTAGGCAGAAAATTGAAGGTCTAACTGGTTCAATCGATGCTTTCTAACAACGAAGATGCTTGCTTCAAAATTTGCCTTGTGGGTCGTCAGCTCGAAAACTAATTCGGCGTTGCAGTATTCGATAAGGGCTAGCCATTGTCATCATACTGCGCCTTGTCTTAGTGTCCGAGCTGACGACTGAATAAAGCACTTTGATTGGTAACGGGTATAA
>NZ_ATUO01000219.1 GCF_000420245.1 Psychromonas hadalis ATCC BAA-638
CTACGTTGCATTCAATCGCAATAGCTAGCTATTACTCAATCATGCGCCTTGCTCTTCATCATTTTTCCTCAACAAGCCCTGATCACAATATTATGTGGAATGGTATGATTAGTAATAAAAACCCGATCGTCAAACCGTGATGTTAAAAATTATCCCATTAATGTCTGATAATTTTATTTTTGATATGCCTAACCCCAAATTTGAGTCGATACCTGTGTGGGCCGCCTGAAAAAGTTGCTAGAGTCTGTAGATACAGAACTCATTGACTGGCAATATAAAACTGAGTGTGGTGAAATTCCTCATTTTTAAGAGATCGCCCATTTTAGAAAATTGTGTAAGAATGTGCGTAGAATTTTAGTGCTTAATCGTGTTGCTACAAAGCTAAAATAAGGAGAATATGTGAGTAAAGGCTTTACATTAATTGAGTTAGTAGTAGTGATTGTTATTTTAGGCATTTTATCTGCAGTGGCAGTGCCTAAATTTATATCACTCTCTTCTGATACGCGCATTGAAGTGATAACACAAATTAAAGTAAGTGTTAAAGTTGCCAACGACTTTATGTTTATTAAATCTAAACTGCCGAGTTATGCCGCTCAGCCCGTGCCTAATAGAGAGGATCTCATTGATGTTGATACTAATGGTGATGGTCATTATGATACTCGGTTAAAATGGAGCTATTTAGATAATACCGATATTGAGCAACGCATTGGTCTTTCTGATGATTTTGAAATTGAGGAGCAGGGCGTTGCTTTCACCTATATTGGCTATGATTTTAATGAAGATTTTAATGTACAGGATGATAATTGTTACTTCAAATACACCCAAGCTTCCTCTGCAACGGTCCCACCTGTTTATGAGATCGTAAAAAGTGGCTGTTGAATAATTAAAGGAGAAATTGTGAATTTTAAAGATAAGTCCCTCTGTAAACTGCGTACTATCACCACTTTTTTAGTGTTAACTAAAGATAAAAACTTATGGCAAAATGAAATTAAAAAAGCCTCTGATTTTTGTCTATTATTGGCCAGTCGATTTGCTGAGCAAGATTACCAAGTGCAATCTATTCGTATTGTGACCAATGCTTTCTCTGAATACCTCAATACCGATAACTTACAAACTGCAAAAGATGATCTGCAACTGATCCGCTCGTTGTTAAACACGATTAAATCGGATGGTTTACGCATTCGTTTTGCGATTGGTGAAGTGAAAACAATACATGAAATCGCACTGTTACCTGAGTTAATAAAAGAGTTTGGTGACCTGTGTAATGCGTGCGTTAATATCCCCATTGATGAATTTTCAGTGCTTGATAAAATGCGCATTGATGCGTGTGTGCAAGCGGTTGAAAAAATCGCACACATTACTGATCGTGGTGAGGGAAACTTTAACTTTACTGTTAACTTTAACTGCCAACCTTTAATTCCTTATTTTCCTGCCAGTTATCATGATAGTGCACTTGGAAATCGTTATGTAATTGGTTTTGAAACGCCAGATTTGTTAGTGAAAGTATTAAGTGATTTTAATGAAAGTAACCCACAAAATAATCCACAAGAACGGTTAAAGCAATATCAGCAGTTAATGTCACAAGCATTGCAATATCATGTTGCACAGGTGGCCAACATCATCACAGAGTTTGATGAAAATGATCATCAAGGTGAGTTTGTTTTCGCTGGCATCGACAGCTCAGCTGCTCCCTCAAAAGATTGTGCCAGTATGGTTGAGGTGTATAAACAGCTTGGTGTTCCCTTTTTTGGTGCATCGGGCACGGTGGAAGCCTCTGCATTGTTAACGCGTGTTTTTAAATCGATAACAGCGTTACCTTTAGTGGGATTTTCGGGATTGATGTTAGCGGTAACGGAAGACAGAGGGCTTGCACAAGGCACCATTGATGGCGATTATGATATTCGTTCGCTGTTAACCTACAGCGCGGTGTGTGGTATTGGGCTAGATACGGTGCCGATTCCGGGAGATACCCCATCGGATAAAATTGCGGCATTAATGGCGGATACAGGCACCATGGCATTTCGTCTCAATAAACCACTTACGGTACGTCTGTTTCCAGTGCCTGGTCTACAAGCGGGTGAGTTAACTCAATTTGAAAGTGACGACCTGTGCAACTGCGCCGTGTTAGCTGTCCCTTAAATTGAGAGAAACAATAAAATGAATAATATTCTATATATAGGTAGTTACACTCCCAATAACAATGCAGGTATCACCGTTGCAGAGTTCAATCATCAAAACGGACAGTTAGTTGAATTAAAAACGATTTCTGAACTACCTGACACAAGTTTTTTAGCGGTGACTAAAGATAAAAGCTATCTGCTAGCGGTGAGTGAGCATGACGTTAATGGTGAGCTTGGTTGCTTTGATATTAACGATCCTAAGTCACCTCGTTTTATCAATAAGCAAAGTACATTAGGAGGCTCTCCTTGTCATATTAACTTGAGCGCTAATAAAGCCTTTGTGAGCAATTATGGCTCTGGTAATGTGAGTGCATTTTCACTAACAGAAAATAAGTTATTACCTGCCTACGCTGATGTCCAGCATCAAGGTCAGGGAGGTGATCTCCAGCGACAAGCAAGCGCCCATGCTCATGCAAGCCAATTAAGTGTGGATGAGCAATTTTTAGTGGTGGCTGATTTAGGGATTGATGCGCTAAAAGTTTATCGTGTCAGTGAAAAACAGCTCTCGTTAGTGTTTAGTGCTTCATTACCTGCGGGTGCAGGGCCAAGGCACCTGACTTTTAATATGGATGGTGATAAGTTATACCTTGGTAATGAACTTAACAGTGAAGTGACGGTGTTTGCTTTTAACCCTAAAAAGGGTGAATTAGACCTATTACAGACAATAAGTAGCTTGCCAAATGATAATCAAACTGAGAGTTACATTGCTGAAGTCACATTGAGTAATGATGGTGGTTATCTCTATGTGAGTAACCGTGGCCATGATAGTATCGCTATTTTTTCTGTTGATGCTCAAACAGGTTTGTTGACTGTGGTCACTTTGACAGAAACTGGTGGACTATTTCCACGTCATTTTGTTTTGTCACCTGATCAAAACTGGTTATTAGTCGCCCATCAAAATAGTGATTATTTAACCGTTTTTAAACGTGATAATTGCTCTGGTTTATTAACAAAAACAGACAATAAGTTGGCTGTTAAACACGCTGTTTGTCTCTGTTTTCTAGAAGGTTAAATTATGCACCCCGAACTTTATTTTATTTATGATTCTCACTGCCCGTGGAGTTACGCTACAACGCCTCTGGTGAATGCACTCAGTGATAGTTTCCCCGAACTTGAAGTTCATAATTGGCATTGTGCACACTATGATGGCAGTGATTGTGCGGGTTTCTCACAGATTAAAGCCGCTGAAAAACAGAGTGGTCAGACATTTGGTCAAGAGCATATTCGTTTTGCAGACAGTCCTAAAAATGCCATATTAACAGCAAACTTTATGGCCTGGTTGCAAGATAAACAGCCTGAGAAAGTATTACCAATCCTCAATGCGTTGCAAAAAGAGCACTTTGTTGAAGGCAACCCCTTTGGTTGTAAACGTGATTTTAATACGTTAGTTGCACAGTTTAAACTTTCACCGCCAAACAAGGTATTTAAAGAGGTTTTAAGCAATGAAGCCCTTTATCAGCAATCCGATATTCAAGAATTACAGGCATTTATGCAAAACAGTGCATTTCCTGCCTTACTATTAACCTATGGCGATAATGCAATCCTGTTGGAGCATGCTTCTTATCTGAATAAACCACAGGATCTCGTGAAAGTGGTCAAAAAACTGTTAGCTTAGATTATTTATATAAAAACTGAGCCGTTTTTATGACTCAGTTTTTTACGAGGTTAGGTAGAAGAAACATACATTTTCGTAATATCTAAAATATGCTTACCTCATATTTTTTTCTTCTGATGAATAAAGTTCGAACATCGTCCCTTTGATGCGTAAAAATGATAACCTTTTATACCCTGCAAAAGCCTGTCATATTTTAGCTTCTTACTTGTTCCTAAAAACGTATTTTAATCCCTAAATATCATAATCAAAACGCTGGTAGATCCTAACCTCATAGGGATTGTCAGGGGGCCACGCTATCTGTCATTGACCGTGAACTTACAAAGATCTTATTGAAAGCTTGTAAAATTATATTTAGCAGTATAAAAATAAAATAGCCAATGAAGTTAGTATGAAAAATTTAATAATACCGGGTTTAGTAGCTACGGGGTTTATTTTTAGCCCATTGGTTTTAGCAGGTAAACCAGTAGGAGCTGGAGAATTTGTACCTGAAGCATTATTTGAAATCACTTTACCAGAAGCAAATTGCGCAGAAGTTTCCGGAAGTGACTTCTGGGAAATATGGGATTGCTCTGAAACTCTAGAATATGATGAAGAAGTGCCTAATGTAAGTGATATAATTCACTCAAAATTTGGTGTGATCTTGAGTTTGAAGTGATAGTTACGTATAAGACAACTATTTCTGACACCAAATTCGAGAAGGAGAAATTTGATCTGCATATGTCCGATGATTATTTAACCTACACTTATAATACGCTCGTATATGATAGTTTTAGCTTATGTAATGCAGATGTAGTTATTGAAGACATGCTGAAGTGAGTTATTAGCAATGGAAGTGCATGCAGAATATGAAACAGTTATCTTCGGTCCGTTTGATGTTGCCATTGATGAATAAAAATTTGGCTCTGTTGTAGCTAATTGTTGTCTATACTTATAAATAAGACTTAACTGATTGAAGGTACTCGCAATGAAGACTAAATTATTTGTAAGTAAGCTTAATCTAATCACAAAAGCACTTTTCTCTATGACACC
>NZ_ATUO01000220.1 GCF_000420245.1 Psychromonas hadalis ATCC BAA-638
GAAGTCCTACGTCCAAGTGAAGCTTTCACCCACATAATAAACTTGTGGGGATTATCAGGCTTCAGTTTTTATTGGGTTTTGTACAAATAACCAACAACAAGGCTGAAACCTTGGCTACGAGCTTTTTATACAACAGTTAGCTGCCCCGCATAGAGTACAAAGGTACGTAACATCAACACCCCTAATAAACTAAGCCCGGTCACCGTAAACAGAAAACTGCTTTTGTGACGTGTTTTCTCACAGGCAACAAAGTTTAAGATAAGAGGCAGTAGCATACCGAAACCGACCACACCTATCCAGAACCAACTAGCCCAAAATCCAGCGCCGATAGCCGCCATTGCCGCCACCTCTTTTTGACCTCCGCCTAAAATAAGACCAGAGAAAAAACAGACCAGTAGAAATAGTTCAAACAGTACAACAGGGCGTTCAAAATTGTGTACCCATTTAACAGATGGACAGTGCATGGGTTGCTTAAACAGCAGCACACCAAACATTAAACTTGCTGCCGCGCCAGACGATAAACTGGAGAATACAAATAACACCGGCAATACTGGGTTATTGAGTAGCGGGAACGTTTTTAATGCGGATAATAAAAAGCCGGTGTAAGCCGCTAATGTTATCGCTAAAATAACTAAAACTAACTCTATGGCTTTCTCAAAGGGTTTTATTTTATCAATAAGTTCGCCAATAAAGTTAAGTTTATCACCCACAAATCTATTCAGAATAGCGAGCAGTTCATCTTTGAAGATCAGTGCTAACCATGTAAATAAGATAGTCATGTAGACATTAAACAGAATAACGCCCATCGACATAATGGAGGTGGGGTTTATGTAGATCATTATCTTCCAAAATACTAATGGTTTAGTGAGATGGAAAACTAAGATGGTCAATCCCGCAATAATGCCAAAGGGTGCAAGAATAGCGGTTGCCTTGATAATCCCATTATCGGCTGCGCGTCCCTCTATTATGTTACGTTTTAGGTAGATAGCGATCATCACCATGCCCGCAGACATCCCCGCTAAAAACAGGTAAACCGCGATAATCCAATCCCATACGACATTTGCACCTGAAAAAGCGTCAATAAATGTATTCATCGTTGTATCTCCCCTTTACCATCAACAATTTTGTAAAGTTTTGGCTGTGTGCCTAGCTCTACTTTATTGCGATAGACCGAATTATTTGCAATTACTTTGTTTATCTCACTGTTTGGATCGTTGAGATCGCCAAATACCAACGCATTGGTTGGGCAAGATAAAACACAAGCGGGTAATTTACCTGCTTTTAAATTAGTGTCGCGACAGAAATTACACTTATCAGCCGAGCCTGTTTCTGGATGAAAGAAACGCACTTGATAAGGACAAGCTGCAAGGCAGTAACCACAACCCACGCATTTATCACTTTCTACATCAATAATACCCGTGGCTTCATCTTTATAAGCTGCCCCTGTTGGACAAACATGCACACAAGGTGCGTTATCACAGTGTTGGCACGAGTTCCTGTCAAAACGGTAAGTCACATCAGGATGCTCACCAATCGGGGCACTACGGATAATCTCTAAGCGAGATACCCCATCGGGGACATTATTGGTTTCACGGCATGCTTCTTCACATTTTGTACAACCGATACACGCGCTTGAATCAAACACCATGCCATAACGTTTCTTGCCATCACTCATGGTGGCGGTTAACGTTTTGCTACTCACGGAAGCTGCCACAGAGGTGATACCTGTGGTAAAAATAATGGCACCAGTACCGATTAATAAGTCTCGTCTACTACAGCTCATATCACTCTCCTTTAAAATCAGTTGAGTTAAAATCTTGATGGCATGCTACGCACATCTCAATCTGTTGTTTTTTTGGTTTTGCTTGTATGCCCTGTGTTTCACCATCGGCATGTACCACATGACAGTTTGAACAGGTTGCATTTTTGGCGTGTACATCATGTGTCCAGTTTTGTTCACGCAATTTTGCTGGCGTATGACATTCAGTACAATTTGCAGTGCTACTCAAAATTGACTCAAAACTCAGCTGATGTTTATTGCTAGACATTTTGGATTGTGCTGGTGAGTATTTCGTCACCGTCGGGGAATTTTCGCGATGATCTGCTGATATAGTGTCATGACACTGAACACATTTAAGCTCTTTACCGAGCTCCTCGGTGACTTTTTCGCCATGCGTATTCAGCAGAGATTGTTTGGCGTCTTTATGACACTGAGTACATTTATAGTCACTATCACGGTTATAGGTAACCACATGACGAATATCGACTTGGTGTGCTTTAGTGGGGGGTGTTTCAGCAGAAACGGTTGATAAAAAACCAGTGATACAGAGAATTAACAGCGCGTTAATCATTGTAGCGATGGCTAATTTTACATTATCCATTTTGCATCCTTCCATGAGAATCTTAATAACGTCATTAAGAAACCTAGTTTAAAATTTAGGTACAAAAGTTATCAACATGATTGCCATATTTTAACTTTTTACGTTTAAATTCATTCTCATTTTTTGATGCCAGCCACAACGCTTAACAGGTTTCAATATAAGTAAATAAACCGACTGAGGGAAAGTTTATTAACCACAATTGTGATCTGGATATTAATGCCACGTAAAAATATCCCTTAATAGGTAGGTATTTGTTTTGAAAGGGCAGGATAGGTCAATAATGTGTGGACTTTTCGCGAGGTTAAGTTGATATTGATTATCACTTTTATTTGATTTGATGTTATTGATGTGAAACAATCTTTTGTTGATTAGGCTTATTTGCGATCGTAAAACCCACTAAAACAGTTGGTTTTAGTTATCTACATCATATAACCTTTTTGTATCTTCAATTCTTGTTTTATTGCCTCCCTCACAACGCTGGTAATGCTTAAATTTATATAAATAAGTGAATACTTAATTGGAGATAATTATGGTGAACAAATTAACAACCGTACTCTCATTACTATTAGCGACCTTGCTAAGTAGTAACTTGATTGCGGCAGAAAACAACACTGAACAACTTGAACCTCGCAATGAGAAGTTTGAGCAAGCACACCCTGAACAATATAAAACATGGAAAGCAACCAGCGAAAGCAGTGAATTAGCGGACGGATTAGCAGAAGATCCCTTAATGGTTATCATGTGGGCGGGGTATGGTTTCTCAAAAGATTATAACAAACCTCGTGGTCATTTTTATGCCATTGATGATATTCGTAATACATTACGTACGGGTGCCCCTAAAGATGGTAAATCTGGTCCGATGGTCATGTCATGTTGGAGTTGTAAAAGTCCCGATGTTGCACGTTTCTTAGAAGAGAATGGTGAAGACGCTTATTTTACTGGAAAATGGGCAAAAGGTGGGGCTGAAATCGTCAATGCGATTGGCTGTTCCGATTGTCATGATACGCGCAGTAAAGCATTTAAAAATGGTGAGCCAGCACTTAAACTTACACGTCCACATGTTTTACGTGCGATGGAAACCATTAATAAACCGTTTGCAGAACAACCTCGCCTAGATAAGCAAGCACAAGTTTGTGCGCAATGTCATGTAGAATACTACTTCACAGGCCCCACCAAAGCGGTAAAATTCCCATGGGATAACGGCATGAAAGTAGGTGATATGGAAGCTTATTACGATGCGATTGGTTTTAAAGATTGGACCCATAAAGTATCAAAAGCACCGATGTTAAAAGCGCAACATCCAGGTTATGAAACATGGACACAAGGTATTCACGGCAAAAACAACGTAACTTGTGTTGATTGCCATATGCCTAAAGTTGAAAACGAAGATGGCACCGTATTTACTGATCATAAAGTGGGTAATCCCTTTGATCGGTTTGAAAATACCTGTGCGAACTGTCATACACAAAGTAAAACGATGTTACAAGATGTGGTTGCAACACGTAAAGCGCAAGTATTAGAGATGAAACTGATTGCAGAGAAACAGATTGTCGCTGCTCACTTTGAAGCTAAAGCGGCATGGGACGCGGGTGCAACAGAAGCTGAGATGAAAGATATCTTACAAGATATTCGTCATGCACAGTGGCGATGGGACTATTCAATTGCCTCTCATGGTATACATATGCATGCGCCAGAAGTGGCATTAAGTGTATTAGGCACTGCGGTCGATAAAGCAGCTGATGCACGTACTAAGCTTATTCGTCTATTAGCGAAGAAAGGGATCACTGATCCAATTCAACTGCCTGATATCTCAACCAAGGAAGCTGCTCAAAAAGCATTGGGGATGGATATGGACAAAATGAATAAAGAGAAGCAAGCATTCTTAAAAACATTAGTACCAGAGTGGCAAGCAGAAGCTGAAAAACGCGAAGCGACTTATTAAGGATTGGCTTCAACATTACTTGCGATTTTGTTTTTAAAATAGCCAGTCATTTAGGATTGGCTTCAATATTACTTGCGATTTTGTTTTTAAAATAGCCAGTCATTTAAGGCTTTTTAGAAATAATTTATCGCAAGTTATTTTGTAACGATTCCTTAAGGCTTTTTGGAAACAATTTATCGCAAGTTATTTTGTAACGATT
>NZ_ATUO01000221.1 GCF_000420245.1 Psychromonas hadalis ATCC BAA-638
ACCATCTTTATCACGAAAAGTGCGAATACCTGATTCAGCAGATACTCCCGCGCCCGTTAATACCACTATTTTTTTATATTGATTTAAAGGCAATCTATTCTCCTCATAAAAATGTTAAATACCATTGATAATTGTACGGAATTAATCAGAAAAAAATGCGTTTCAGTTCATAAAAAAAAGCCAAAAAAAAAGCCACTATGGATCGGCTTCAAAATTACTTGCGCTTTTGTTTTCAAAATAACCAGTCATTTCAGGCTTTTTGAAAACAATTTAGCGCAAGTTATTGTGTAACGATTCCAATGCGACTTTTTTAACAGTTTATACCAAAAGAACGAAAAAGGTGAACAGCCTTGCTTGTTAAAATCATCCCTACCAGCGTTGTGAGTTTTATTCAAAACATCCCTGTTCTTCACCACTACGTGGTCAGCTAAAGCTGTTCAAAATCGTTCCATACGATTTTGTGAAGTGAGAACAACTATCGGGGCATTAAAGTCTTCTAATTAATGCCCCGATAGAGGATTAACGTAGTTAATCTCTCGAAAGGCTGCAACTCACGCCTTGTTAGTGGTGATTTTTCCTGCGCAATACTTGATCACTTCATTAATTCCATTGGTATTAAGAGAAAACCTAGCCCTTTTGTGGGGTGTTTGGTAAATTTTCTTCCACTAACTCTTTGAGTTTTTGCCCCGCTCTAAACGTAACAACACGTCGCGCAGCAATGGGAATATCTTCACCTGTTTTAGGATTACGGCCAGGACGCTCACTTTTATCTTTCAGTTCAAAACCACCAAAACCAGAGATTTTGACAGCCTCTCCACTTGCAAGTGTTGCTTTTATCTCTTCAAAAAAGGACTCAACAAACTCTTTTGCGTCGCGTTTGCTAAGACCGACTTCCTGTGATAAATGTGCTGCTATTTCAGCTTTAGTTAGTGCCATAAATTATTCTCTCAACGATGCATTAAACTCCGCAGAAACTGCCTCAACAATTGCTTTTACGCTGTCGACAATCTCTTGCTCCTCTAAAGTGCGCGTCGTATCTTGTAAGATCAAACCTATTGCTAAGCTCTTGCACCCTTCAATTACGCCTTGCCCTTCATATACGTCAAATAAGTTTAAGCCAACTAATTGAGTTCCGCCAATTTTTTCTATAAATTTTAAGACCTTACCAGCATCTATTTTCTTATCGACCACAAATGCGAGATCGCGGTGATTAGCAGGATACTTAGATATATCACCTGCAGCGGGTAGTTGACGTGTACTAATTGCTTCTAATTCCACTTCAAATACAATCGGCGTGCCTTTGATTGCAAAAGGTTTCATGTGGTTTGGATGCAATGCACCGATATAACCAATATTTTTGCCATCACGATAAATCGCGGCTGACTGACCAGGGTGCAGCGCACTGTGTTTTTCCGCTTTGAATTCAAAGCTCACACCATCAACACAAAGATCTAACACACTTTCTAAATCCGCTTTAAGGTCAAAGAAGTCTACATTTCGCGATTCAATATCCCAATGTTGATCATGTAAATTACCAATAATAACGCCTGACAACATTGCCTGTTGATTAATGCCATTCTCAGCATTTTCATCTTTAACAAAACGTAAACCCGTTTCAAATAGACGTACACGCGGTTGTTGGCGTTTCTGATTTTTAGACACACTCTCTAACAAACCCGTTAATAAGCTAACACGCATTGCCGACATATCTTTAGAGATAGGGTGTGGCAAAATAAGCGCATCTGCTTCTGGGTGTAGTTTTAACTGCTTGTCAGGATCAACAAAACTATAGGTGATCGCTTCATTAAATTCACGGTTTACTAATACATTGCGAATTTTAGAAAGCGTTAATACTGATTCATTGTGTACAGGCATCGTTAAGGCGGCTTGTGGCGCAATGTTAGGGATATTGTTATAACCGTAAACACGTGCAACCTCTTCGATTAAGTCTTCCTCAATCTCCATATCAAAACGGTAAGTAGGTGCAACCACGGTCCAAGTATCATCACTAAACGTGACAACACAACCCAATTGAGTGAGGATTTCTGTTACACGCGCATCTTCAACAACATGACCGATCAAACGATCTAATTTATGACGACGCAGTGAAATAGTCGCTTGAACAGGTAAGTTTTCTTCACTTACCGCTTCGGTAATGGGACCCACTTGACCACCACAAATTTCAACTAATAACTGCGTTGCACGCTCTATCGCTTTTGTTTGTAATGTTGGATCAACACCACGCTCATAGCGATGAGAAGCATCAGTATGTAAACCGTAACTACGCGCGCGTCCTGCAATAGCCAGTGGCGCAAAGAAGGCGCTCTCTAAGAATATATCCGTTGTTTGCGCTTGTACGCCAGAATCTTGACCACCAAAAATACCCGCCATTGCCAGTGCTTTAGATTGATCCGCAATCACTAATGTGTCGCTATTTAATTTAACCTCTTTACCATCAAGTAACGTCAGTTTTTCATCTTGGTTTGCAAGACGGACTTCGATACCGCCATCGAGTTTAGCGAGATCAAATGCGTGCATCGGATGACCAAACTCAAGTAAGACATATTGAGTAATATCAACAATGGCATCGACACTGCGCACACCACAACGGCGTAGTTTTTCAACCATCCAAAGTGGCGTTGTTACATCTTGATTAATACCCTTAATGACACGGCCAAGATAACGTGGACAAGCCTCTGGTGCTTGTAAGTTAATCGCGACTTCGGTGTCGATAGAAACGGCAACATTGTCCCATGTAGGCTCTGTCGCTGACATGCTATTTAACACACCCACTTCACGCGCAAGACCCGCAATACCTAAGCAGTCTGCACGGTTAGCTGTTAAGTCAACATCAATGGTGACGTCATCAAGATTTAAGTATTCACGAACAGACAAACCAATGGGTGCATCCAGTGGCAATTCAAGAATGCCCTCTGCACTTTCAGCCATGCCTAATTCTGATTCACTACACAACATACCAAATGATGGCTGACCACGTAGTTTGGCTTTTTTGATTTTGAAATCACCCGGTAGTACAGCGCCGACCATTGCAACGGCAACTTTCAACCCTAAACGACAGTTTTTAGCACCACAAACGATATCAATTAATTCATCGCCACCAACATTGATTTTGGTCACTTGAAGTTTATCGGCATCAGGATGCGAACCACACTCAACAACTTCACCAATAATAATTTTTGTAAACTCACCCGCTACCGCTTCAACGCCGTCTACTTCAAGACCCGCCATGGTAATTTGGTGTTGTAACTCTTCAGAGCTAATTTCAGGGTTAACCCATTCGCGTAACCAAGCTTCACTAAATTTCATTATTTTTAAACCCTATTTGAATTGCTTGAGGAAACGAAGATCGTTTTCAAAGAAAGAACGTAAATCATTTACGCCATAACGCAGCATTGTTAAACGCTCAATACCCATACCAAATGCGAAACCTGAGTATTTTTCTGGATCAACACCCATCGATTTCAATACTGTTGGATGCACCATGCCGCAACCTAATACTTCAAGCCATCCGTTTTTACCTTTTACGTCAACTTCCGCAGAAGGTTCAGTGAATGGGAAGTACGAGGGACGGAAACGGATCTCTAAATCTTCTTCAAAAAAATTATGTAAGAAATCGTTCAGAATACCTTTAAGCTGTGCAAAACTGACATTTTCAGCAATCATCAACCCTTCCACTTGGTGGAACATTGGTGTGTGTGTTTGGTCGTAATCGTTACGGTAAACACGCCCCGGTGAAATAATACGCACTGGAGGCTCTTGATTTTCCATAGTACGAATTTGTACACCCGAGGTTTGTGTGCGTAATACTAAATCAGGATTAAAATAAAACGTATCGTGATCGGCACGTGCTGGATGATGTGGCGGAATATTCAATGCATCAAAGTTATGGTAAGCATCTTCCACTTCAGGGCCATTTTTAACTTCAAAGCCAAGTTCACTAAAGAACTCAACAATACGTTCAGTGGTACGTGTCACCGGATGAATATTACCCAATGGAGCACCACGACCGGGTAATGTTACATCAATGGTCTCTTGTGCGAGTTTTGCGTTTAACGCTTCTGCTTCAAAAAACTGTTTACGCGCCACTAATACCGCTTGAATCGCCTGTTTGGCTTTATTGATCATCTGACCGGCAGCAGGTTTTTCAGCAGGTGGTAATTTACCTAGCCCTTTCATCTGCTCGGTCATGAGTCCTTTTTTACCTAAATATTGTAAACGGATTTCTTCTAACTGATTGCCATCAACGGCATTTTCTATCTGTTGTTGCGCATTAGCAACGATTTCATCAAGGTGCTGCATTGGTTTTATCTCGATTAATATAAAATTGCATAAAAAATAGTGCGTAATTTTACACAAATCAGGAAGATAAGGCGAGTGCTGTTATGCAATGAGTAGTCGAAAATAGAGAAAAATGAGGATTATTGTGCTGTGTTAATA